>DASTPU010000130.1:0-17920 GCA_035762105.1 Nocardioidaceae bacterium
ACCTGTGGCTGAGCCCCCACGGGTCGGTGTTCCTCGTCGACAACACCGGCACCCGCCAGGTCCGCCGACCCCAGCCCACCGGACACACCCGCACCGACCTCGGCCCACCCGGCCAGAGCCCACCCACCACCGCGCTCGCCAGGATCATCGACGACTGGGTCGCCTGACCAGACGGGCCGGCGCCGCCGACGCTCATGCGACGCCCACCCGCGGGTACCCCCGCACCATGGCTGACCTCAGCACCCGTTCCCGCGAGACCGCGGCATCCGTCGGTGGCGCCGGACTGGCCGCAGCAACGCGCGTCGTCGCCGCGGTCCGCCCAGCGGCCAAGCCGCTTCACCCGAAGGGGGACGTGGTGACCGCCCGTCTGCGCCGGTCGGGCGGACACCACACCGGCTCGGCCTGGCTGGACCAGGCGGGCAGCGACGAGGTGCTGGTGCGACGTTCCCGGGCGGTGGGTCTGCCGGCGGGCCTGCCCGACATCCACGGCCTGGCGATCCGCATCCCGCTCCAGGACGGCAGGCAGGGCGACCTGCTGCTGGCGATGACCGGCAGGGGGCGGTTGACCCGGTTCCTGCTCACGGCGGGGCGTACGCCGTACTCCCGTCCGCTGACCACCCTGCTGCCGTACCGCACACCCACCGGACCGAAGCTGGTCGCGGCGGTGGCACGGACAGAGCACCGCTACGAGCTCGCGTACGCCTCCGCAGGCGGCTCCTGGCACCCGTTCGGGGACCTCGTCCTCTCCTCGACCCAGGGGCCGGACCCGCTGGTGTCGTTCGACCCCGTGCGCAACACCTTGCCCGGGCTCGACAACTACGACTGGGTACGACGGCTCCGGGAGCCGGCATACAGAACGGCCCGGTACTCCCGATAGGGGAGCCCGGGCCGTGTCCTGAGCGAGACGGTCAGTCGTCGGGGTCGTCGAGCCGCGCCAGCCACGTGGCCAGCCGCTCCACCGCGGTCTCGAACTCCGGGTGGAGGTCGGTGAACTCCTGAAGCCGGTCGGCGAGCCACGCCAGGGTGACCTCCTCGTCACCCCGGCGCTTCTCGAGCTCCTCGATCCCGCGGTCGGTGAAGTACATCTGTCAGGCTCCGTCAGGAGAACGCCTGCTGTAGCAGGGCCTTCTGCTCGTCGACGTGGCGGGAGTGCTGCCCCACCGACGGAGAGGACGACTCCGGCCGCGACACCCGGTAGAACGGCAGGTCGAGCTCCGAAGACAGGTGCAGCGCCATGTGAGGCCACGGACCCATGTTCGCGGGCTCGTCCTGCACCCAGCGGACCTCCCGGACGTTGCCGAACCTGGCGAGCTCGGACTTGATCTCCTCGGTCGGCCGCGGGTAGAGCTGCTCCACGCGGAGGATCGCGGTCCGGTCGTCCTCGCGCTTCTTGCGCTCGGCCATGAGGTCCCAGGTGATCCGGCCGCTGCACAGCAGCACCCGCTCGACCTTGTCCGGGTCGACGGTGTCGTCGCTGATCACGGGCCGGAAGACGCCGTCGGTGAACTCGTTCGGCGTCGACATGGCCTCCTTGCGGCGCAGCATCGACTTCGGCGTGAAGACGATCAGCGGCCGGTGCTCCTCGCCGAGGGAGTGACGACGCAGCAGGTGGAAGTAGCTCGACGACGAGGACGGCTGGGCCACCGTGAACGCCTCGTCCGCGGCCATGGTCAGGAACCGCTCGATCCGCGCGGAGGAGTGGTCCGGGCCCTGGCCCTCGTAGCCGTGCGGCAGCAGGAGCACGACGCCCGACTGCTGGCGCCACTTGGTCTCCGCCGAGACGATGAACTCGTCGATGACGGTCTGCGCGCCGTTGACGAAGTCACCGAACTGCGCCTCCCAGAGCACGAGGGCGTCCGGGCGCGCCACCGAGTAGCCGTACTCGAAGCCGAGCGCGGCGTACTCCGACAGCAGCGAGTCGTAGACGTAGAACTGCGCCTGGTCCTCGCTGAGGTTCGCCAGCGGCGTCCACTCGTCCGCGTTGCGGCGGTCGATGATCGTCGCGAAGCGCTGCGCGAACGTGCCACGTCGGGAGTCCTGCCCGGCGAGCCGCACCGGACGGCCGTCCATGAGCAGCGAGCCGAAGGCCAGGATCTCGCCGGTCGCCCAGTCGATCGGACCCTCGGTGATCGCCGCGGCACGCCGCTGCAGCTGGGGAAGCACCTTCGGGTGCACCACGAAGCCGTCAGGCGTGTTCACGTGCGCGTCGGCGATCCGCTTGAGAACCTCCACGCTGATCGCCGTGGTGGCCTCGGTGACGCCGCTCTTCTCCGGGTAGTCGGGGGCCGTGGTCCAGCTCGACGGCGCGCTCGTCGCCTCGCGCACCTCGGTGAACACCCGCTCGAGCTGCTGCTGGTAGTCGCGCAGCACCTGCTCGGCCTCGTCGAGCGTGATGTCGCCACGACCGATCAGCGACTCGGTGTAGAGCTTGCGCACCGACCGCTTCTGCTCGATGAGGTCGTACATCAGAGGCTGGGTGTACGACGGGTCGTCCCCCTCGTTGTGACCGCGGCGGCGGTAGCAGACGAGGTCGATGACGACGTCCTTCTTGAACGCCTGGCGGTACTCGAAGGCGAGCCGCGCGACGCGGATGCAGGCCTCGGGGTCGTCGCCGTTCACGTGGAAGATCGGCGCCTGGACCATGCGGGCCACGTCCGTGCTGTACAGCGACGAGCGCGACGACGCAGGCGAGGTCGTGAAGCCGACCTGGTTGTTCACGACGACGTGGATCGTGCCACCCGTGCGGTAGCCGCGCAGCTGCGAGAGGTTCAGGGTCTCCGCGACCACACCCTGACCGGCGAACGCCGCGTCACCGTGCATCAGCAGCGGCAGCACCGGGAACTCCGCGCCACGGTTCAGCATGTCCTGCTTCGCGCGGGCGATGCCCTCGACGACCGGGTTCACGGCCTCGAGGTGCGACGGGTTCGCCGCCACCGAGACCTTGATCTTCGCGCCCGTGCCGGCGGTGAACTCGCCCTCGGCGCCGAGGTGGTACTTCACGTCGCCGGAGCCCTGGACGGTCCGGGGGTCGATGTTGCCCTCGAACTCGCGGAAGATCTGGCTGTAGCTCTTGCCGACGACGTTCGCGAGCACGTTGAGCCGGCCGCGGTGGGCCATGCCGATCGTGACCTCGTCGAGCTCCTCCTCGGCAGCGGCCTCGCAGATCTCGTCGACCAGCGGAATCGTGGTCTCCGCACCCTCGAGGCTGAACCGCTTCTGGCCGACGAACTTCGTCTGCAGGAACGTCTCGAACGCCTCGGCCTGGTTGAGCTTGAGCAGGATCCGGAACTGCTCCTCGCGCGGCGGCTTCACGTGGGGCTGCTCGACGCGCTCCTGGATCCAGCGGCGCTGCTCCGGGTCCTGGATGTGCATGTACTCGATGCCGACCGTGCGGCAGTACGAGTCGCGCAGGATGCCGAGGATGTCGCGCAGCCTCATGAAGCGACGGCCGGCGCCGCCGAACGAGCCGGTGGCGAACTCCCGGTCGAGGTCCCACAGGGTCAGGCCGTGCGACTCCACCTCGAGGTCGGGGTGGCTGCGCTGCTGGTACTCCAGCGGGTCGGTGTCGGCCATGATGTGGCCGCGTACGCGGTAGGCGTGGATCAGCTCGAGGACACGAGCCTGCTTGCTGATCTCGTCGTCGTGGCTGGTCGAGATGTCCTTCGCCCAGCGGATCGGCTCGTACGGGATGCGCAGCGCGCGGAAGATCTCGTCGTAGAAGCCCTCCTCGCCCAGCAGAAGCATGTGCAGCCGGCGCAGGAACTCCCCGGACTGCGCACCCTGGATCACGCGGTGGTCGTACGTCGAGGTCAGCGTCATGACCTTGCTGACCGCGTTGCGGACCAGCGTGTCGTCCGACGCGCCCTGGTACTCCGGCGGGTACTCCATCGCGCCGACGCCGATGATCGTGCCCTGGCCCTTCATGAGGCGTGGCACGGAGTGGTTGGTGCCGATCGTGCCCGGGTTGGTGAGGCTGATCGTCGTGCCCTGGAAGTCGGTGACCGCGAGCTTGTTGTTGCGGGCCTTGCGGACGATGTCCTCGTAGGCGGTCCAGAAGGCGGCGAAGTCCATCGTCTCGGCGGCCTTGATCGAGGGCACGAGCAGCTGCCGCGTGCCGTCTGGCTTCTGCTGGTCGATGGCGAGACCGAGGTTGATGTGGGCCGGCGTGATCAGGGTCGGCTTGCCGTCGATGACGTCGAAGCCGTTGTTCATCTCCGGCATCGACTTCAGCGCCTTGACCAGGGCGTAGCCGATGATGTGCGTGAACGACACCTTGCCGCCGCGGGCGCGGGCGAGGTGGTTGTTGATCACCGTGCGGTTGTCCCACAGCAGCTTGACCGGGACCGACCGGACGCTGGTGGCGGTGGGGACGGTCAGCGACGCGTCCATGTTCTGCGCGGTGCGCGCGGGCGCGCCGCGGAGGACCGTGAGCTGCGGCTCGTCCTTGGCCTCCGCCCTCTGCGCGGGCTCGGGCTCCTTCGGCACGGGGGCGGCCGCCTTGGGCTTGGCCTTGGCCGGGGTCTCGTCGGCGCGCGGGTTGGCACTCGCGGCGCTCTTCACCTGCGGGGCGGGCGCCGCGGGCTTCTTCTCGGCGGGCTTCTCGGCGGGCTTGGGAGCCGGCTCCTGCTCGGCCTGCTTCGGCGCGGGCTGCGCGGCGCTCTTCTGTGCGGCGGGGGCCGACGTCGCCCCGTTGGGACTCACGGGCTTGCCAGAGACATGATCACCAGGGGTGTAGTTCTTGAAGAACTCCCACCACGCCTTGTCGACGCTGGTGGGGTCTTGCTGGTACCGCTCGAACATCTCGTCGACGAGCCACTCGTTGGCTCCGAACGCCGACGGTTCGACGGGGTTGCTCTGGGAAGACTCGGCCACGGCCTGAATCGCCTCTTCCGGTGCGTCTCTTAGGGTGGGTGATCGGCTACAAGGCTAGACCGTCGTGACAACCTGCCGCAGCCAGGACCACCTGTTGTCCCTCGGGTGTATCCAGGCTCACGCTCAGCAAACGCCAGGGGAGTGACCTGACCCGTGAACCAGCACCGTCCGAGGCCCCGAGGGGCTCTCGCCGGGGGCCTCGTCGTGGCACTCCTCGTCGCCACGGCAGGCTGCACGAGCGACCCCGAGGCTCCCCGGGAGACCGCGCCGTCGCCGCTTCCCGAGCGGTCCGTCGGCGCTGCCCCGACGCTGGCGGCCAAACCGGTGCCGCTCGAGGTCACGGTGGCCAAGGTGGTCGGTGAGCGGCTGAGGAAGGACCAGCGCCGGCGGCTCGAGAAGCAGGTCGCCGGGGTCATCTCCCGCTACTTCGACGACGCCTACCTCGGCGGGGAGTACCCCCGCCGCGACTTCTCCGGCGCGTTCGCGGCGTTCACCGGCGGCGCTGCCGAGCGTGCCGCCAAGGACCGCGACATCCTGACGAACGCCACGGTGGGCGCCGAGACGGAGGCCGTCGTGCCCCGTGCCCAGCTGGCTCGGCTCGACGTGCTCGTGCCCCGGCGGTTCGTCGCGGGGCTCACGGCACGGGTCCGGCTGGTGTTCTTCCAGGACCGCACCGGCGGTGCCGACCAGAAGGTCACGGTGAAGGGACGGTTGATGCTGAGCCGCAACAGCGCGGGCGAGTGGCAGATCTTCGGGTACGACGTCTCACGGTCGTCGGCCCGGGCCGGGAAGGGCGGTGGCCGATGAGGGGCAGCACCACGAGGCGGGGCCTCCTGCGCCTCCGAAGGCTGGTCCCGCTGGCCGTCGTACTGGCGCTGACCGCGCTCGTCGTACCGCCCTCCGCGGTGAGGAACGCGCCGGCGACGCTGGTGAAGGTGGAGAGCGCACACAACGTCGACGTCGCCAAGGACGTCATCTGGATCCTGCTCCTCGGGTCGGACGCCCGGGAGGGGCAGCCGGTGCTGCGCAGCCGCGCCGACGCCATCCAGCTCGTGGGCATCAACACGAAGGCCCGTTCCGCGGTCGCGATCGGGCTTCCGCGCGACTCCTACGTGAACATCCCCGGCTACGGCCGGAACAAGATCAACGCCTCGATGGTGTTCGGCGGCCCCCAGCTGATGGCCAGGTCCGTGGGCGACATGGTCGGCATCCGTCCCGACTACGTCTTCACCACCAGCTTCTGGGGCTTCTCGCGGATGGTCGACCGGATCGGCGGAATCACCGTGCAGTCCAAGTACGCCTTCTACGACCCGCTGAGGCCGCGCGGGTACCGGGTCGGGCGCAACCGGCTCAACGGGATCCAGACCCTGGTCTTCTCCAGGACGCGCAAGGCCTTCCCGGGCGGTGACTTCGACCGCTCCGCGAACCAGCAGCGCACGCTCGTCGGCATCCTCAAGGAGGTGCGCAGCAAGTCCGGCCGCCCGGGCTTCATGGAGAACGCCGTCATGTCCGTCCTCACCAACATGGACACGCCGAACGTCGACCCGGCCGAGCTCTACCGGCTCGCGCACGCCGCGGCGCTGGTGAACCCCGCGAAGTTCCGCACCTGTGTCATCGGCGGCGGCACCGGCTCCGTCGGCGGGGCCAGCGTGGTCTTCCCGAACATCTCCCAGGCCCGCAGCATCGCCCAGCGCACACGCAACGACGCGGCGCTCGAGGGCTCCTGCTAGGAGTCGCGAGCGCCGCGTCGGCGCGTGCAGCTGGTCGGAGGCTCAGCGGAGGATCTTCGCCTTCGCCGTGCCGATGTTGAGCACCAGCCCGGTGCCGTCGAGCAGCTCGACGCGCAGCGCGTGCACCCGCACCCCCCGCTTGCCGAGGTTCTGGCGCAGGCCTGCCTTGATCAGCGCGAGGCCGGGGATCTCCAGGGCCTCACCGGGCGCCGGGATCTCCTGCGCCTCGCCGTCGGCGATGATCGCGCCGATCCGGGTGCCCTCGATGTTGCGGCGCACGACCCGGCCCTTGCGGTTCTGGAAGACGTTCACCTGGCCCACGACGCCCTGGATCTCGAGCGCGCCGCCGCCGAGCACGATGTCCGCCACGGTGGCCCGGGCCCGGGCCACGGCGCGGCCGTCACGGTAGGGCTTGCCGAAGGTCTCGGCGCGCAGCGCGCCCGCGTTGAAGTTCTCGTTCTGCGGGAGGTCGAGGAGACCGTTCTTCTTCCACTCGCCGTCCGTGCCGATGCAGGGCAGGTTCTGGTACGGCGTACGCCCGATGCCGAGGACCCCGTCCACGAGCTTGGCCTCGAGGCCGTAGGCGTGGCCGGCGAACACCCCGGCGGGGTAGGAGGGCTGGATCTTCGCCCAGGCGCGGCCGATGTTGACCTGCGAGCCGTTCTCCAGGGCGATCCGGATGCCGTAGGCGTTGGCGGTCGCGCCGCTGCGGCTGCTCGGTGTCTTCGCCGTACCCGCCGGGTAGATCGTGCCGACCTGCGGGATCGCGATGCCCTCGCTGCCGGCCCCGGCGATGATCTGCTCGATGAGCTGGTTGTCCCCGGCGTCGATCGCGTCGAGGAGGTCGCCGAGCGGGCCCGCCGACTCCGGGATGTCGAAGTAGTCGACGTTCAGGACGTCGAAGCTCGCCTCCGCACGGAACCGCTTGCCGTTGTGGAAGGCGTGCGCGGTGGTCGTGAAGGCGCCGAACTTCAGGCGCGGGCCGTCGTCCGGGCCGATGGTCAGGCCGGCGACCTTGTTGATGCTCCGGGAGCCGTACAGCTTCCGCTTCGGCTTCCGGTAGCTCGAGGTGGAGCTGTCGACCGCGCCGACCTCGATCATGGAGTTCGCGTTGAGCTTGGCGACGTTGCTGCCGTTGTTGTTCAGGATCGGCGCCATCGACGTACAGCCGAGGACCGACCAGGCGGTGCGGCCGGACTCGACCCCGCCGGCGTTCGGGTCACCCAGGCTGACCCGCGTGCCGTAGGCCGAGCCCTGGTAGGCGAACGGCGTCTCGACGCGCTCGGCTGCCTGCACAGGGGCGGCGGACAGCACGACTGCGCCGCTGAGGGCCACTCCCGCCGCGGTGATGGATGCTGCTGCTCTCTTGAGCAGGGTGGTGCGTGCTCTCAAGTGACTCCCCGTTCACTCGTTTCGGACATACGGCAGCTCTGTTGGAACAGAGCCCCAAAGGGGATTCCCGAGAACGTTCCCCACCGGAACACCACAGATGTCCCGTGGCGTGCGTTTCTTACCCATCCGTAACGAGTGGCTAACCGAAACGTGACGCCCGAGCTCGCAAAATTTCCGGGGGCGTGCCGGTCGGGGGATGGCGCCGGCCGGATCGGACCGATGCGTCCGATCGAGAGAAAGATGATGTGCGCCCCCGGTAGGATTCGAACCTACGCACCCGCCTCCGGAGGGCGGTGCTCTATCCCCTGAGCTACGGGGGCTCATGGGCTGCGCAGAGAGCGTACATGACCTTGGCGTGAGACGTGATTGGGGGCGGGCAGGTGTCACTGGACCCGATCTTCCGCGCTCTCGTCGTCGACGACTCGAGGGTGATCCGTGAGCTGATCGCGGTGAACCTCGAGCTGGAGGGCTTCGAGGTCACCACTGCCGGAGACGGCGAGAGCGCCGTCGCGCTCGCCGCGGAGCTGCGCCCGCACGTGATCACGCTCGACGTGATGATGCCCCGGCTGAACGGCTTCGAGACCGTCAGCCGGCTGCGCCAGGACCCCCGGACCGCGGCCATCCCGGTGGTGATGGTCACCGGGCGGGCGCAGAGCGGGGACCTCGAGCGCGGCGAGGAGGTCGGGGTCGAGGCGTATCTCACCAAGCCCTTCGAGCCCGCTGAGCTCGTCGACGTCGTGAGCCGTCTCGCAAGGCAAGGTCGCGCCTGAGCTCGTTCGGCCGCGCGGATACCCTTGACCGGTGACTCCCGAACAGCTCTCCGACACGATCGTCCGCGTCCTGACCACCCTGGTCGAGGAAGGGTCCCTGACCCTGCCCGACGGCGTGCCGGGCACGGTGGTCGTGGAGCGACCCAAGGTCCGGGAGCACGGTGACTACGCGACCAACGTCGCTCTTCAGCTGGGCAAGAAGGCCGGATTGGCCCCGCGTGACCTCGCGAACCTGCTGGCCGAGCGGCTCGGCGGGGTCGAGGGGGTCGCTTCCGTGGAGGTCGCGGGACCGGGCTTCCTCAACATCAAGGTCGAGGCCGGGGCACAGGGCGCCGTGGCCGCCGAGATCGTGGCGGCAGGGTCGTCGTACGGCTCCTCGGAGACGTTGTCCGGCGAGCGGTTCAACGTCGAGTTCATCTCCGCCAACCCGACCGGGCCCCTTCACCTCGGCCACACCAGGTGGGCGGTCGTCGGCGATGCCATCGGCCGGGTCCTTGCCGCAGCGGGTGCGGAGGTCACCCGCGAGTTCTACATCAACGACCGTGGCAGTCAGATGGACAAGTTCGGCGCGTCCATCGAGGCGCTGGCGCTGGGCAGGCCGGTACCCGAGGACGGGTACCACGGCGGCTACGTCGTGGACCTGGCAGAGAGGGTCGTCGCCGAGAACCCGGGGATCCTCGACCTTCCGGAGGACGAGCGGCTGGTGGCCTTCCGTGAGGCCGGCTACACCATCCAGCTCGCGGACCAGCGCGAGCAGCTCGAGCGGTTCCGGACGACCTTCGACGTGTGGTACTCCGAGCGCAAGCTCCACGACGAGGGCAAGGTCAAGCACGGCCTGGAGGTCCTGCAGGGGCAGGGGCACCTCTTCGAGGCCGACGGCGCGCTGTGGATGCGCACGACGGACTTCGGCGACGACAAGGACCGCGTCCTTGTGCGCAGCAACGGTGAGTACACCTACTTCGCCTCCGACACCGCTTACTACGTCGAGAAGCGCGAGCGCGGGTTCGACGTCTGCATCTACCTGCTCGGCGCCGACCACCACGGGTACGTCGGACGGCTCAAGGCGATGGCGGCCTGTGCCGGCGACGACCCGGAGCACAACATCGAGGTGCTGATCGGGCAGCTGGTGAAGATCATGCGCGGGGGCGAGGAGGTCCGGCTGAGCAAGCGGGCCGGCACCATGGTCACCCTGCAGGAGCTGGTCGAGATGATCGGCGTGGACGCCCTGCGCTACACCCTCGCGCGCTACCCGTCCGACTCGCCGCTCACTCTCGACGTGGAGCAGATCACGCGTCAGAGCAGCGAGAACCCGGTGTTCTACGTGCAGTACGCCCACGCCCGCCTGGCCTCGATCCTGCGCAACGCCAAGGACCTCGAGGTAGAGCCCGCCGGGGAGGGGGACTTCGACCCGGCCCTGCTCTCGCACGAGAGAGAGGGCCAGCTGCTGCGGGCTCTCGCGGAGTTCCCGCGGGTCGTCGCGGCGGCCGCCCAGCTGCGCGAGCCGCACCGGGTCGCGAGGTACCTCGAGGACACCGCGTCGGCGTTCCACAAGTTCTACGACGTCTGCCGGGTGCTGCCGCAGGGCGACGAGGAGGTCACCGACCTCCACCGGGGCAGGCTCCTGCTCGTCGCCGCGACGAGGACGGTTTTCGCAAACGGCCTGGCGCTGCTCGGGGTCGCCGCACCCGAGCGGATGTGAGCCGCTGATGCGAGCACACGAAGCCGGCTGGGCGCACGCCGAGGGGGCCCACCGCGGTCCGTCCTGGCTGCGCCCGCCCGCCGACGTCAACGAGCTGGTGCCGCTGCTGTGGTCGTCGACCGCGCGCAAGAACGACGACGGCGCCGTGGAGATCGGCGGGGTGGACCTCCGCCGGCTCGTCGCCGAGCACGGCTCCCCGGCGTACGTCCTCGACGAGGCCGACTTCCGGGCCCGCGCCCGGGCCTTCGCGGACGCCTTCGGGGACTACGACGTCTTCTACGCGGGCAAGGCGTTCCTGTGTACGACGGTCGCCCGCTGGGTCGCCGAGGAGGGGCTGAGCCTCGACGTCTCCTCCGACGGCGAGCTGAGCGTCGCGCTCCGGGCAGGCTTCGACCCCGGCCGGATCGGCTACCACGGCAACAACAAGACGAGGGCCGACCTCGAGCGCGCGGTCCGGGCGGGCGTGGGCCGGATCATCGTCGACTCCTTCCAGGAGATCGAGCGGCTGGACCAGGTCACCGCCGAGCTGGGCAGCACGGCCGCGGTCATGGTGCGCGTGACGGCCGGCGTCGAGGCACACACGCACGAGTACATCGCCACCGCCCACGAGGACCAGAAGTTCGGGTTCTCGATCACCTCGGGCGACGCGTTCGAGGCGGTCCGCCGGGTGCAGGATGCTCCGGGCCTCGAGCTGCGCGGCCTGCACTCCCACATCGGCTCGCAGATCTTCGACACCTCCGGCTTCGAGGTCGCCGCCCGGCGGGTGCTGACCCTGCACGCCCGGGTCTCGGCCGAGCTCGGCGTCGAGATGCCCGAGATGGACCTCGGCGGCGGCTTCGGCATCGCGTACACGACGCAGGACGACCCCTCCGACCCCGCGCAGCTGGCCACCGAGATCACCAAGATCGTCGAGCACGAGTGCCGCGCCTTCGAGGTCGAGGTGCCCAGGCTGTCGATCGAGCCCGGCCGTGCGATCGTCGGGCCGGCGATGTGCACGGTCTACGAGGTCGGCACCGTGAAGCCGGTCGAGCTCGACGCGGGCGCGGTGCGCACCTACGTGTCGGTCGACGGAGGGATGAGCGACAACATCCGCACCGCGCTGTACGACGCCGACTACTCCTGCACGATCGCGTCGCGACGCAGCACCGCCCCGCCGGTCCTCGGCCGGATCGTCGGCAAGCACTGCGAGGCCGGCGACATCGTGGTCAAGGACGAGTTCGTGCCCGGCGACCTCGTGCCCGGCGACCTGATGGCCGTTCCCGGAACGGGGGCCTACTGCCGCTCCATGGCGAGCAACTACAACCACGCGCTGCGGCCCCCGGTGGTCGCGGTCAAGGACGGCGTCGCGACCGTCGTCGTACGCCGGGAGACCGAGGACGACCTGCTGGCGACGGACGTGGGCGCGTGGTGACCGCTCGTCTCACGCACCGGACGCCGCCGACCCCGACCACCTCGCCGTGTGGAGATGACCCAAGATGAACGCCATGGACGGCCAGAGAGAAGAGGACGCTGTGCGCCCGCTCAAGCTCGCCCTGCTCGGGTGCGGATCCGTCGGCAGCCAGGTGGTCCGGCTGCTCGAGGAGCACGCCGACGACCTGACCGCGCGGGTGGGAGCGCCGATCGAGCTGGTGGGCGTCGCCGTCCGTCGGCTCGACGCGAAGCGAGAGGTCGACGTCCCCGCCGAGCTGCTCACGACCGACGCCATGGGCCTGGTCACGCGCGGCGACATCGACCTCGTCGTCGAGGTGATCGGCGGCATCGAGCCGGCCCGGCCGCTGATCCTCGCCGCTCTCGAGAACGGCGCCTCGGTGGTCACCGCCAACAAGGCGCTCATCGCCGAGGACGGCAGCACGCTGTTCGCCGCCGCCGAGAAGGCCGGCCGCGACCTCTACTACGAGGCCGCAGTCGCCGGCGCGATCCCGATCCTCCGTCCGCTGCGCGAGTCCCTCGCCGGCGACAAGGTCCGCCGCGTGCTCGGCATCGTCAACGGCACCACGAACTACATCCTCGACAAGATGGACTCCTCCGGCGCCGGCTTCAGCGAGGCACTCGAGGAGGCCCAGGAGCTCGGCTACGCCGAGGCCGACCCGACCGCCGACGTCGAGGGGTACGACGCCGCCGCCAAGGCAGCGATCCTGGCCAGCCTCGCGTTCCACACACGGGTCACCGCGGCCGACGTCTACCGCGAGGGCATCTCCGAGGTCACCGCGGCCGACGTCGCCTCGGCCCGCGACATGGGCAGCGTCGTGAAGCTGCTCGCGATCTGCGAGCTCACCGAGGGACCGGACGGCCCGTCGGTCTCCGCACGCGTGCACCCCGCGATGATCCCGAGGAGCCACCCGCTCGCGAGCGTGCGCGAGGCCTACAACGCGGTCTTCGTGGAGAGCGACGCCGCCGGTCAGCTGATGTTCTACGGTCCCGGGGCCGGTGGCGCGCCGACCGCGAGCGCCGTGCTCGGTGACCTCGTGACCGTGGCGCGCAACCGCCTCGTCGACGTGCGCGGGGTCGGCGAGTCCGACTACGCCCAGTGCGAGGTGCTCCCGATGGGCGAGACCTGGACGCGCTACCACGTCGCGTTCGACGTCGACGACAAGGCCGGGGTGCTCGCGCAGATCGCTCAGGTCTTCGCCGAGCACGGCGTCTCGCTGCAGACCGTCCGGCAGGAGGGTCACGGCGACGACGCGCAGCTGGTGGTGGTCTCGCACCGCGCGACCGACGCCGCGCTCTCGGCCACGGTCGAGACGCTGCGCACCATGGAGTTCGTCAACGACGTGTCGTCGATCATGAGAGTCGAGGGAGACGAATGAGCACTCCGACCGCCCACCAGTGGCGTGGGGTCATGGAGGAGTACGGCGACTGGCTGAACCTCCCCGAGGACACGCCGACGGTCACCCTCCGTGAGGGCGGCACCCCGCTGGTCGACAGCCGCTGGCTCACCGAGCTCACCGGCGCCGACGTCTGGCTCAAGGTCGAGGGGAACAACCCGACCGGCTCGTTCAAGGACCGCGGCATGACCGTCGCGCTCTCCGTCGCCGTCGGCCAGGGCGCCGAGGCCGTGGTGTGTGCCTCGACCGGCAACACCTCGGCGTCGATGGCCGCCTACGCCGCGCGCGCCCGGGTGAAGCCGCTCGTGCTGATCCCGCAGGGCAAGATCGCCGCCGGCAAGCTCGCCCAGGCGATCGTCCACGGCGCGCAGGTGATCCAGGTGCTCGGGAACTTCGACGACTGCCTGCGGATCTCCCGGGACCTGGCCGAGAAGTACCCCGTCGCGCTGGTGAACTCCGTCAACCCGATGCGCCTCGAGGGGCAGAAGACCGCGGCGTTCGAGATCGTCGACTTCCTCGGCGACGCACCGGACGTGCACGTGCTCCCCGTGGGCAACGCGGGCAACATCTCCGCGTACTGGAAGGGCTACATCGAGTACGAGAAGGCCGGGATGAGCACGCGCAAGCCGCAGATGCTCGGCTGGCAGGCCGCGGGCGCGGCGCCGTTCGTCAAGGGCGGCCCGGTGAGCGACCCGGAGACCGTCGCCTCGGCGATCCGGATCGGCAACCCCGCCTCCTGGCAGCTCGCCACCGACGCCGCACACCAGTCCGGCGGCCGGTTCCGCGCGGTCACCGACGAGGAGATCCTCGCCGCACAGCGCCAGCTCGCCCGGGAGGACGGCGTCTTCGTCGAGCCCGCCTCGGCGGCGGGCGTCGCCGGCATCCTGCAGGACCTGAAGGCGGGGGAGAGCTTCGCCGGCAAGACCATGGTCGTCACGGTCACCGGCCACGGCCTCAAGGACACCGACACCGCGCTGTCGACGTTCACCGACCTCGTCGACACGGTCGTCGAGCCGGACGTCGACGCCGCTGCAGAGGCAGCCGGGCTGCACTGACGATGCCGACCTTCGTGAGCGGCCCCGTCGAGGTCACGGTGCCCGCGACGAGCGCCAACCTCGGTCCTGGCTTCGACTCGCTCGGCATCGCGCTCGGGCTGCGCGACGTCCTCACCGGCGAGGTCACCGGCGACACCGGCCTCGAGCTCACGGTCGCCGGCATGGGCGCGGGGGAGGTGCCCCTGGACGAGACGCACCTGGTCTACCGCGCGATGTGCGCCGGTTTCGCCGAGATGGGCTGCAAGGTGCCCGGGATCCGCCTGCACTGCGACAACTCGATCCCACACAGCCGTGGCCTCGGGTCGTCCTCGGCCGCGATCGTCGGCGGGATCTGTCTCGCCCGCGGCCTGGTGGCGGGTGGCTCCCTGCTCATGGACGACGAGGCGGTGTTCAACCTCGCCGCCCGCATGGAGGGCCACCCCGACAACGTCGCCCCCGCGTTCTACGGCGGCTTCACGATCGCCCTGTGCGAGGACGACAGCTGCTCCGCCACCGCGGTGTCGGTCGACCCCCGGGTGCGCGTGGTGGTGTTCGTCCCCCCGGAGCCGCTGAACACGAAGGTCGCCCGCAGCCTGCTGCCCGACGTCGTCCCCCACGCGGACGCCGCCGCGGCTGCGGGCCACGCCGCGCTGCTCGTCGTCGCGATCAGCGGCCGGCCCGAGCTGCTCCTCGCCGCGACCGAGGACTTCCTCCACCAGACCTACCGCGAGCCGGCGATGCCCGACAGCCTGAGGCTCGTGCGCGAGCTGCGCGAGAACGGCGTCGCCGCCGTCGTGTCCGGGGCCGGGCCGACCGTCCTCGCCTTCGTGGACGGGTCGACCGCGTCCGCCGTACGACGGAGGGTGCCGGACGGCTGGGACGTCGTGAACCTCGCCGTGGACTCGACGGGAGCCAGGGTCAGCGGAGGCTCCTGACCGGGAACAACGACGGACTCGCCCGCGTTCCCCCCTTACGACGCCGGTCGCCTCATATGGTGCTACGCTGCAAGGGCGCCACAAGATCCAGCCGATGAGCTGGCCGTGGCTGGCGCGATCTCTTCCTCGTCACCTCTGTCTTGAAGCATGCCGGTCTGTCGCGACCCATGCCCCGGACACGACGACGGAACATCCACAACAACATCGGCCACCGGTCTCACCGGGTAGGCCGCGAACGTGGGAAGGACCTCACGTGACGGAGACAACCGAAGCCGCTCCCAAGCGCCGATCTGGCAGTGGGTTGAGCGGGATGCTGCTCCCCGAGCTGAAGCAGGTGGCGGCCGGTCTGGGTATCAAGGGCGTCGGCGGCATGCGCAAGAGCCAGCTGATCGACGCGATCAAGGCTGCCCAGTCGGGTGGCCCGTCGGGTGGCCAGCAGGGCGGCGCCGCCCCGGCAGCTGCTGCGGAGGCGGCTCCTTCGAGCGCCCCGGCCGCACGGCAGACGACCGAGCCTGCGCCGCAGACCACCGAGCCGGCGCAGCGCGACCGGCAGACCACCGAGCAGCGCGAACAGCCCAAGGCTGACCGCGCCGAGCAGGGCCAGCGCACCGAGGGCCAGGGCAACCGTGGCCGCGGTGAGACACGCAACCGCGAGGACCAGCGCGACCGCGGCGACCAGCAGCGCGACCGTGGCGACCAGCAGCGTGACCGCGGTGAGCAGCAGCGTGACCGCGAGGACAACCGCGGCGACAACCGCAACCGCGACGACAACCGGTACGACGACCGCGAGGGCGGCCGCCGTAACCGCCGCCGTCGAGGCCGCGACCGCGACCGGGGTGGCCGTGAACGCGACGGCGGGCGCGCGCCCCGCCGCGACGAGGCCGAGCCGCAGATCAGCGAGGACGACGTCCTCGTGCCCGTGGCCGGCATCCTCGACGTGCTCGACAACTACGCGTTCGTCCGGACCAGCGGCTACCTCCCCGGCCCCAACGACGTGTACGTCTCCTTGTCGATGGTCCGCAAGTACGGCCTGCGCAAGGGCGACGCGGTCACCGGCCTGGTCCGCCAGCCGCAGGAGGGCGACCGCAAGGAGAAGTTCAACCCGCTCGTGCGTCTCGACACCATCAACGGTGGCGAGGTCGAGGCCGCGAAGAAGCGCGTGGAGTTCTCCAAGCTGACCCCGCTGTACGCCTCCGAGCGGCTCCGGCTCGAGACCGAGTCGACCGCGCTGATCACCCGCGTCATCGACATCGTGGCTCCGATCGGCAAGGGCCAGCGTGGTCTGATCGTCTCCCCGCCGAAGGCCGGCAAGACGATGGTGCTGCAGGCGATCGCCAACGCGATCACCACCAACAACCCGGAGTGCCACCTCATGGTCGTCCTCGTGGACGAGCGTCCTGAGGAGGTCACCGACATGCAGCGCACGGTCAAGGGCGAGGTCATCGCCTCCACCTTCGACCGGCCCGCGACCGACCACACCACGGTCGCGGAGCTCGCGATCGAGCGCGCCAAGCGGCTCGTCGAGCTCGGCCACGACGTGGTCGTGCTGCTCGACTCGATCACCCGCCTCGGCCGCGCGTACAACCTCGCGGCCCCGGCCAGCGGCCGGATCCTGTCCGGTGGTGTCGACTCCTCGGCGCTGTACCCGCCGAAGCGGTTCTTCGGCGCTGCCCGCAACATCGAGGACGGCGGCTCGCTGACCATCCTGGCCACGGCGCTCATCGAGACCGGCTCCAAGATGGACGAGGTCATCTTCGAGGAGTTCAAGGGCACCGGCAACATGGAGCTGCGCCTGCGTCGGGAGTTCGCCGACAAGCGCATCTTCCCGGCGATCGACGTCGACCAGTCCGGCACCCGTCGCGAGGAGCTCCTGATGAGCAAGGAGGAGCTCGCCATCGTGTGGAAGCTCCGCCGCGTGCTCTCGGGCCTCGACGGACAGCAGGCCCTCGAGCTGCTCCTCGAGCGGCTCAAGAAGACGCACAGCAACGTCGAGTTCCTCATGCAGGTGCAGAAGACGACGCCCACGGCCGGCAACGGTCGCGACGGCGACTGACACCAGCCTGCACAGACTCGCGAGGGCGGAGCCGGAGACGGCTTCGCCCTTTGCGTTTCGCGGATCTTGTTGGTCAGCAGTTCAAGGCTCTGCTGCGTTTCGAGTCCGGAGAGGACGCGGCGCAGCTTCCACATGATCTTGACCTCTTCAGGCGACAGGAGGTTCTCCTCGCGCCGGGTGCCCGAGGAATTGACGTCCACGGCCGGGTAGATCCGCTTGTCCGCGAGCGAGCGGGACAGGCGCAGCTCCATGTTGCCGGTGCCCTTGAACTCCTCGAAGATGACCTCGTCCATCTTGGAACCGGTCTCCACGAGCGCGGTGGCCAGGATGGTGAGCGAGCCGCCGTTTTCGATGTTGCGGGCTGCACCGAAGAAGCGCTTCGGCGGGTACAGCGCCGCGGAGTCCACGCCACCGGACAGGATGCGGCCGGAGGCCGGCGCTGCCAGGTTGTAGGCGCGGCCCAGGCGGGTCATGGAGTCCAGGAGGACCACCACGTCCATGCCCATCTCCACGAGCCGCTTGGCCCGCTCGATCGCGAGCTCGGCGATCTGGGTGTGGTCGTCCGCCGGTCGGTCGAAGGTCGACGCGATGACCTCGCCGGGGATCGAGC
>DASTPU010000131.1:0-5031 GCA_035762105.1 Nocardioidaceae bacterium
ACCTGTGGCTGAGCCCCCACGGGTCGGTGTTCCTCGTCGACAACACCGGCACCCGCCAGGTCCGCCGACCCCAGCCCACCGGACACACCCGCACCGACCTCGGCCCACCCGGCCAGAGCCCACCCACCACCGCGCTCGCCAAGATCATCGACGACTGGGTCGCCTGACACCGAGCTCAAATAACACCGGGGCCCAATGACACCGGAGCCGGAGACAGTGGAGCCGACCGGGGGACTCGAACCCCCAACCCCCTAATTACAAGTTAGGTGCGCTGCCAGTTGCGCCAGGCCGGCCTGCACCCACGACCACGCCGGGTGCACGCGCCAATGTTAGTCGGATGCATGAGCCCGCAGGAGCCGGGTACTTCCCGGCCACCCAAACCAAGGAGGCAATCCCATGGGTATGGACGACAAGATGAAGCACTCCGCCGAGAGCGGCCTGGGCAAGGCCAAGGAGAAGCTCGGTGACGCCACCGACGACCACTCGCTCGAGGCTGAGGGCAAGAAGGACCAGAGCAAGTCCGACCTCAAGCAGGCCGGCGAGAAGGTCAAGGACGCCTTCAACAAGTAGGCGCCCACGTAGGAGCATCGGGCGGGGCGGTTCCCTTCGGGGGAACCGCCCCGCCCGTCTTCTTGTCCGAATGCCCTAGGCCGCGAGGAACTCCGTCACCGACCGTCTGATCCCGGCCGCGTCCAGGCCGTGTGCCGAAGCGTGCTCCTTCGGAGTCCCATAGCGACGCAGCTCATCGCGTCCGACACCGAGCGACAGCAGCCGATGCGGTACGTCGAGCAGCGCGTCGTCCACGCACCGGGCCGACGTCCCGGCGAGGTACGGCTCGACCAGCACCACGTCCGGCGTACCCAGCACCGCTCGAAGACCCGCGGCGTCGAAAGGCCGCACCGTGTTGGCGTACAACACCGAGACGTCGAGGTCCTCCACCGCGGCCAGGACCGGATCGAGCATCGGGCCGACGGCCACCACGGTCGCCCCGGAGCCGCGCCGCACGGCATGGAACCTGCCCGGCTTCACGAGGAACGTCTGCCTGTTCTGCGCCGAGGTCACCCGTACGTAGTCGCGGCCGGAGCCGGCCACCGCGAGGCGGACAGCCGACTCCACCTCGTCCGCGTTGCCGGGCACCTGGATCGTCCAGTCCGGCAACGTGTCCATGAGGGCGACGTCGCCGGGGGACTGGTGGGTCCGCCCCCCGCCACTGATGTCGAAGGATGCGCCGGACCCCACGAGCACACCGCCCACGTCCTGGTGGCTGAAGCCGAGCTTGACCTGTTCGAAGGCTCGCTCCACGAGGAACGACCCGAACGTGTGCACCACCGGGCGCAGCCCCGTCATCGCCATCCCGGCACCGACGTTCACGAGCAGCTGCTCGCGGATCCCCACGTTGACCACCCGGTCGGGGTGCCGGCGGTGCACCCCACCGAAGTACTGGCCGGAGATCTCGGCGTACACCAGCGCGACCGAGAGGTCCTGCTCCACGAGGTCGGCAGCGGTCGCAGCGAAGACCTCACGCGTGTCCCTGCTCATGAGTACTTCTCCTCGACGTGTGCGACGACGGCGGTCGGAGTGCCCCACAGCGAGGGCGGACCAGCCAGGCTCAAAGCACGGAGGAGCTGCCCGTGGTCACGTCCGTCGACTCCCACCGTGCGCCACCCCTCGGTCGCGAAACGCTCCTCGATCCGCCCGGGGACGGCATATGACGAGGACCTGTTGTCGACCACCACGACCGTGAGCGACGCCAGGTCCAGCGCGGCCGCGAGCTCGATTGCCTCATGGTTGCTCCCTTCGTCCAGCTCCGCGTCACCGACCAGCACCACCACCCGCGACTCCAGCCCCTGGGCCCGCAGCCCGAGCGCCGTGCCCACCGCGAGCGGCAGGCCGTGCCCCAGCGAGCCGCTCGAGATCTCGACACCCGGCACGAGCGTGCGGTCCGGGTGGTGGCCCAGAGGTGAGTCGTACGACGCCCACCCGGCGAGCCACTCGACGGGGATGAACCCCTTCGCGGCGAGGACGGCGTAGTACGCCATCGGTCCGTGCCCCTTCGACAGGAGGAACCTGTCACGGGCCGGGTCGCACACGTTCGACGGCGAGACGTCGAGCACGGAGTCGTAGAGCACCCAGAGCACGTCGAGCGTCGAGGTTGCAGCGGCGGAGTGCTTCTCGTCGCCGGTCATCAGGCTCATCAGGTGCCACAGGTCGGCATAGGTGTGCCGGCTCTCGGTGGCCGGCAGCGTGTCGGTCGATTCCATGACGACGAGGATGCAAGTTCAAGTTCACTTGAAGTCAATGGAGCTATCATGACCTCGTGGTGAGACGCGCAGCACACCTCACGATCGGCCAGCTTGCCGAGCGCTCCGGCGTGGCGACGTCGGCCCTGCGCTACTACGAGTCCCTCGGCCTGGTCCGGTCCGAGCGCACAGCCGGCAACCAGCGCCGCTACCCGCAGTCCGAGCTGCGGCGCGTCGCGTTCATCCGTTCCGCCCAACGTGTCGGCCTCACCCTCGACGAGATCGAAGAGGCGCTCGCCACCCTGCCGGCCGGCCGGACACCGACCAAGGCGGACTGGTCGAGGCTGTCGCGCACATGGCGTCCCCGGATCGACGAGCAGATCGAGCGGCTCGAGCGGCTCCGCGAGAAGCTCGACGGCTGCATCGGCTGCGGCTGCCTCAGCCTGCGCACCTGTGCCCTCCAGAACCCCGACGACTTCGCCGCCCCTCGGGGCCCGGGCGCGGTCTATCTCGACCCCGCCAAGGACCTCCGCGACTAGGGTGGGCCCATGCCGTTGCGCATCGTGGCCTCCAAGCCGGACCCGGCTCTCGTCACCCTGCCGTGGCACCTTCCGCTCGAGGAGTGGAGCGACGAGGTCGTCGTACCCCTCCCCCGAGGCATCTCCCGGCACGTCGTACGTATCGTCCGCCTCGACCTGGAGGTCTACGCCGTCAAGGAGACCCGGGAGCCGATCGCGTTCCGGGAGTACCGCATGCTGCGCGACCTCCGCCGGCTCGACCTGCCGACGGTTGAGCCCGTCGCCGTCATCACCGGCCGCGAGGCTGCGAACGGCGAGGAGATCGAACCGGCGCTGGTCACCCGGCACCTGCGGTACTCCCTCCCCTACCGGTCGCTGTTCTCCCACGGCCTGCGCGCGGACAGCCTTCCGAAGCTCATCGACGCACTCGCCGTGCTCCTCGTGCGCCTCCACCTCGCCGGGTTCTTCTGGGGCGACGTGTCGCTGTCGAACGTGCTGTTCCGCCGTAGCGCCGGCGAGTTCACCGCCTACCTCGTCGACGCCGAGACCGGCGAGCTCCACGAGCAGCTCAGCCGCGGTCAGCGTGCTCATGACCTCGAGGTCGCCTACGTCAACCTGTTCGGCGAGCTCCTCGACCTCCAGGCCGGTGCTCTGCTCGACGAGGAGGTCGACGCGCACGCGATCGTCGACCTCGTCGAAGAGCGTTACACCGCGCTGTGGAACGAGCTCACGGGCATCGAGGAGTTCGACGCTTCCGAGATGTGGCGCATCGAGCAGCGCGTCGAACGTCTCAACAAGCTCGGCTTCGACGTCGACGAGCTCGACATCGTCACCGACTGGTCAGGCTCGACCGTGCGACTCCAGCCCAAGGTCGTCGAGGCCGGCCACCACTCGCGTGAGCTGCAGAGCCTCACGGGCCTCGACGTCGAGGACAACCAGGCACGTCGGCTGCTCAACGACCTGGCCTCCTACATCGCGGGCCACGACCTCGGGGCCGAGGACCGAGCGGTCGTGGCCCAGCGGTGGATGGCCGAGATCTACCAGCCGATCAGCGCGATGGTCCCCAAGGAGATGCGGGGCAAGCTCGAGCCGGCCGAGATCTTCCACGAGATCCTCGAGCACCGGTGGTTCCTCTCCGAGCGGGCCGGGCACGAGATCGACATCTTCGCCTCGGCCCGGGACTACATCAAGACGGTCCTCGCGAACCGCCCCGAGGAGGCTGTCACCGCCACCGACGACCCGGACATGCTGATGCCCCCGGCACGAGGCTGACCCTGCTCGAGCCGGATACAGCGCCAGCGGTCGCCGGTCTCCTGGGAGCACGCGTGCTGGGGGCTGTGCAGTCCCGCTGCTCGTCCAGCTGTCGACCTCGAGCGTGATTGCAGGCGTCAGCGCGTGAGCGTCCCCCGCCGCTCGGCCACGGCGTACAGGGCGACCGAGGCGGCGACGCCGGCGTTCAGCGACTCCAGCGAGTTCACCATCGGGATCGAGACCAGCTGGTCGCAGGTCTCGGCGACGAGGCGGCTGAGCCCCTTGCCCTCGGAGCCCACGACCACCACGAGCGGGCCGTCGGCGAGCTCGAGCCCGGGCAGCGTGACGTCGCCGTCGGCCGCGAGGCCGATGACCATGCAGCCGGCCTCCTGGTACGCCTTCAGCTGGCGAGTGAGGTTCGTGGCCTGGGCTACCGGCACGCGGGCCGCGGCACCGGCCGAGGTCTTCCACGCCGACGCGGTCATCCCGGCCGCGCGTCGCTCGGGGATCAGCACACCGTGCGCACCGAAGCCCGCGGCCGAGCGCACCACCGCGCCGAGGTTACGCGGGTCGGTGACCGAGTCGAGAGCCACGATGAGCGGCGGCTCCTTCATCTCTGCCGCGCGGTCGAGCAGGTCGTTCGGGTGGGCGTACTCGTAGGCCGGCACCTTGGCCGCGAGGCCCTGGTGCACCGCGCCCTGGGTCAGCCTGTCGAGCTCGTTGCGGGGCACCTCGAGCAGCGAGATGCCGCGGTCTGCGGCGACCTGGAAGGTCTCGCGCAGCCGGCCGTCACGCTCGGCGCCCTCGGCGACGTACACCGAGGTGATCGGCATGTGCGCACGCAGCGCCTCGACCACCGAGTTGCGCCCCGCGATCCACTCGCTGTCCCCGGGCTTCGCGAGCCGCTTCGGCCGGGCGGCCTTCGACCTCTCGACGCGCTTGGCGGCCTTGTGCGCCTTGTGTCCCTCGCGGTCCTTCGCCTTCGGGGTCGGGCCCTTGCCCTCGAGCCCGCGGCGGACGCG
>DASTPU010000132.1:0-2570 GCA_035762105.1 Nocardioidaceae bacterium
GTGCTCATCGGCGCGAACCAGAACTTCCCCTTCGGTGGCGTCTCGATCCTGATCATGGTCGGTGTCGCGCTCGACACGGTGAAGCAGATCGAGAGCCAGCTGCAGCAACGCAACTACGAAGGATTCCTGCGCTGATGAGACTGATCCTGATGGGCCCCCCGGGCGCCGGCAAGGGCACCCAGGCCAAGGTGATCTCCGGCCGACTCGGCATCCCGGCCGTGTCGACGGGGGACATCTTCCGGGCCAACGTGTCCGAGGGGACGCCCCTCGGGCTCGAGGCCAAGCGGTACATGGACGCCGGCGACTACGTGCCCGACGAGGTCACGAACGCCATGGTCCGCGACCGCCTCTCGCAGGACGACGCCGTGGACGGCTTCCTCCTCGACGGCTACCCGCGCACGGTCGCCCAGGTCGCCGAGCTCGACGCGATGCTCAGCGACGCGGGCGGGGCGCTCGACGCCGTCGTGGTGCTCACCGTCGACGACGAGGAGCTCGTCCAGCGCCTGTTGCACCGGGCCGAGACAGAAGGTCGAACCGACGACACCGAAGAGGTCGTCCGGCACCGGCAGGACGTCTACAACGAGCAGACCGCTCCGCTCATCGCCGTGTACGCCGACCGCGGCATCCTCGTCGAGATCGACGGCATGGGTGCCGTGGACGAGGTCACCGAGCGGGTCTTCGCGGCGCTCGACAAGGTACGCGGCTCCGCCGCGGGCTGAGGACCGTGTTCAAGGACCGCGGCATCGAGATCAAGACGCCCGAGCAGATCGAGAAGATGCGGGCGGCCGGGCTGCTCGTCGGCCAGACGCTCGAGCTGCTCCGCGACTCGGTGCGGGACGGCATCACCACGCTCGAGCTCGACCGGATCGCCGAGGACAACATCCGCTCGCACGGCGGGAAGCCGTCCTTCAAGGGCTACCACGGGTTCACCGGGAGCATCTGCGCCTCTGTGAACGACGAGGTGGTGCACGGGATCCCGGGTGACCGGGTGATCGAGGCCGGCGACCTGGTGTCCATCGACTGTGGCGCGATCGTCGACGGCTGGCACGGCGACGCGGCGATCACTGTCGCGGTGGGCGACGTGCCCGACTCGGCGCTGGAGCTGCTCCGGGTGACCGAGGAGGCGATGTGGCGGGGTCTCGCCGCCGCGAGTCTCGGAGGGCGGGTCACCGACATCTCCCACGCGGTCGAGTCCTACGTGCGCAGCCAGGGTGACTACGGGATCGTCGAGGACTACGTCGGCCACGGGATCGGCTCGGCGATGCACCAGCCGCCGAACGTGCCCAACTTCGGTCGGCCCGGTCGCGGCCCCAAGCTCGTGGAGGGGCTCGCGCTCGCCGTCGAGCCGATGGTCGTCCTCGGCGACCAGTCCACGCACGTGCTCCCCGACGACTGGACGGTCAAGACCGACGACGGCTCCTACGCCGCACACTTCGAGCACACGTTCACGCTGACCCCGCAGGGCACGTGGGTGCTGACCGCGCTCGACGGGGGAGAGGCCAGGCTCGCGGAGCTCGGCGTTCCCTTCGGTGGCCGCTGAGCCGCCGAGCCGGAGGCTCTCGAGGTTCCGGGCCGTGCCGGATTAACGCTTCCGCGGGGTCTTCCCGTAGACTTGGACGTCGGCCCAACGTGGGCCTGTTTCGTGGTGCCCTGCGGCTGCCCGGCTAGACACGTCGACTCTCCGGCTGGAGATCGCGTGCGGAGACCGGGATGGGGCTCCTCGGCGGGTTTCACGAGGTCCACCGGCGGCAACCCGCCGCCGGAGGTTCCCGGGCAACGGTAGACCAGTCACCAACAGATTGCGGAGGACATGCCGAAGAAAGAAGGCGTGATCGAGATCGAGGGCACGGTTGTCGAGGCACTCCCGAACGCGATGTTCCGGGTAGAGCTGAGCAACGGGCACAAGGTCCTCGCCCATATCAGCGGCAAGATGCGTCAGCACTACATCCGAATCCTTCCCGAGGACCGTGTCGTCGTCGAGCTGTCGCCGTACGACCTGACCCGTGGACGGATCGTCTACCGGTACAAGTAGCACCCACGCGGGGGCACGCCCTCGTGGATCCCCGTTCCGTGGTCGTCATCCGGCACGCGGTCCGGGCCAGCCGAACCGACACGAAAGAGCTTCGAACATGAAGGTCAACCCGAGCGTCAAGCCGATCTGTGACAAGTGCAAGGTGATCCGTCGCCACGGCCGCGTCATGGTGATCTGCGAGAACCCTCGCCACAAGCAGCGCCAGGGCTGAGCTGAGCCCAGCCCGGCGTCCCGGCCGCCCCAGCGGTGGCCGGTGCACAACTGAAGAACGAGGGTCCACCGGACCCACCAGATCGTGACCGCTCATCCGAGGGAGACCCCGGATGCGACCCCCGGACCGGAGGCCGGGGCCTGACCCACGACGCAGCCGAGGCGGGCTGCATCAGGTGCAGGACGCGGCACGACCAGACACCTCCGACGAACCGAAGGGAAACCGCCTTACATGGCACGCCTCGTTGGTGTGGACCTCCCGCGCGACAAGCGCATCGAGATCGCACTCACCTACATCTACGGCATCGGCCGTACCCGCGCCCAGCAG
>DASTPU010000133.1:0-40608 GCA_035762105.1 Nocardioidaceae bacterium
ACCACATGTGGTGCGTGGCCCCCGTCGCGGGCAGCTACGACGCCACCGCGTACATCCACCCCGAGGACCGGCACCTGCTCGCCGACCCGATGGCCGGCATGTCGCGGGAGACCGCGGGGATGCTGCTCGGCGGCAAGTACGCGTTCGCCGAGCCGGACGACGTGTCCGAGCTCGGCGACGGGCAGACCCTGGAGCTGGCCGGCCTCACGTTCGTCGTGGACCACACGCCGGGTCACACCCGCGGGTCGGTCACCTTCCGTTCGCCGTACGACGGGCAGGGCGGCGAGGACATCGCCGAGGTGATGTTCTCCGGCGACCTGCTCTTCGCCGGCTCGATAGGCCGGACCGACCTCCCGGGCGGTGACCACCCGACGATGCTGCGCAGCCTGGCCACGAAGGTGCTCCCGCTGGCCGACAACATCGTGGTGCTCCCCGGCCACGGCGAGCAGACCAGCATCGGCCGGGAGAAGGCGACGAACCCGTACCTTCTGGACGTCGCCGGCCGCGACCTCGCCGACCCCGCGAACGGTCCGGCGACCCTGCGCAACACCCGAGGGCTGTGACATGAGCAAGCCGACCCCGCTCAGCGGGTTCCCCGAGTTCCTACCCGAGCAGCGCGTCGTGGAGCTTCAGGTCGTGGACCGGCTTCGCCGTACCTTCGAGCTGCACGGGTTCGCCAACATCGAGACCCGCGCCGTCGAGCCGATGGACCAGCTGCTGCGCAAGGGGGAGACCTCCAAGGAGGTGTACGTCCTGCGCCGGCTCCAGGCCGAGGGCAAGGGCGACACGGACAGTGCTGCCCAGATGGGACTGCACTTCGACCTCACCGTGCCGTTCGCCCGCTACGTGCTGGAGAACGCCGGCAAGCTCGAGTTCCCCTTCCGCCGCTACCAGATCCAGAAGGTGTGGCGCGGCGAGCGGCCGCAGGAGGGACGCTTCCGCGAGTTCACCCAGGCCGACATCGACGTCGTCGGCAAGGACACCCTGCCCTTCCACCACGACATCGAGGTGGCGCGGGTCATGGCGGAGGCGCTCGTCGCACTGCCGTTGCCTCCGATGCGGCTGCAGGTCAACAACCGCAAGCTGATCCAGGGCTTCTACCAGGGCATCGGCGCCACGGACATGGACGCCGTGATGCGCGTGATCGACAAGATGGACAAGGTGCCCCAGGACGTCGTCGCCCAGATGCTCGTCGACGAGGCGGGTCTCGACGACAAGCAGGTGGAGCAGTGCCTGCAGCTCGCCGCGATCCGGGGCAGCGACACCTCGTTCGTGGAGCGCGTCCGCGCCCTCGGCGTCTCCAACGACCTGGTCGAGGAGGGCCTGCGCGAGCTCGCCGCGGTCGTCGAGGGCTGCGCGGACCTGAACACCGAGCGTTTCGACGTCGAGGCGGACCTGCGGATCGCCCGGGGCCTGGACTACTACACCGGCACGGTGTTCGAGACCCGGCTCGTGGGCTACGAGAGCCTCGGCTCGATCTGCTCCGGTGGGCGGTACGACTCCCTCGCCAGCGACGGACGCGCCACCTACCCCGGGGTCGGCATCTCGCTCGGGCTCAGCCGCATGCTCGTGCCGCTGTTGGCCAAGGGCGTCCTGAGCAGCACCCGCAAGGTGCCGTCGGTCGTCCTCGTCGCACTCGCCGACGAGGCGAGCCGCCCCGCCTCCGACGCCATCGCCGAGCGCCTGCGCGCCCGCGGCATCCCGACCGAGGTCGCCGCG
This sequence comes from Nocardioidaceae bacterium, assembly GCA_035762105.1. Lineage (GTDB taxonomy): Bacteria > Actinomycetota > Actinomycetes > Propionibacteriales > Nocardioidaceae > Nocardioides_C. The sequence continues at coordinate 1,720 of DASTPU010000133.1, forward strand.
GCGCCGCAGAAGTTCGGAAAACAGATCCGGTACGGCGAACGACGCGGCATCCCCTTCGTATGGTTCCCCGGCGCCGACGGGGGACGCGACCAGGTCAAGGACATCCGCAGCGGCGACCAGGCCGACGCCGATCCCGACACCTGGAACCCACCCGCCGAGGACCTCGTCCCGGCCATCGTTACGCAAACGCCCGAGGAGCTTTCGTGATCCGCACCCATGACGCCGGCAGCCTGCGCCCCGAGCACGCCGGACAGACCGTGACCCTGGCAGGGTGGATCGCCCGCCGGCGGGACCACGGCGGGGTCGCCTTCCTCGATCTCCGCGAGGCCTCCGGGGTGGTGCAGGTCGTGGTCCGCGACGAGGAGGTCGCCCACCACCTGCGCTCGGAGTACTGCCTCAAGGTGACCGGCCAGGTCTCCCTCCGCCCGGAGGGCAACGCCAACCCGCACCTGCCCACCGGCGAGATCGAGGTCATCGCCAACGACGTCGTGGTCCTCAGCGCCGCGGCGCCGCTGCCCTTCCCGGTCGACGAGCACGTCGAGGTCGGCGAGGAGGTGCGCCTCAAGCACCGCTACCTCGACCTGCGCCGCAAGGGCCCCGGTGACGCGATCCGCCTGCGCAGCCGCGTGAACCGAGCCGCTCGCCAGGTGCTCGACGCCGCGGACTTCGTCGAGATCGAGACCCCGACGCTGACCCGCTCCACGCCCGAGGGCGCCCGCGACTTCCTGGTCCCGGCGCGCCTCCGCCCGGGCAGCTGGTACGCCCTGCCGCAGAGCCCGCAGCTGTTCAAGCAGCTGCTCATGGTCGGCGGCATGGAGCGCTACTACCAGATCGCCCGCTGCTACCGCGACGAGGACTTCCGCGCCGACCGGCAGCCGGAGTTCACCCAGCTCGACATCGAGATGAGCTTCGTCGAGCAGGACGACGTGATCGCGCTCGCCGAGGAGATCCTCGAGGCGGTCTGGGCGACGATCGGCGTCGACATCGAGACGCCGATCCCGCGGATGACCTACGAGGAGGCGATGCGTCGCTTCGGCACCGACAAGCCGGACCTGCGCATGGGCCTCGAGCTCGTCGAGTGCACCGAGTTCTTCAAGGACACGCCGTTCCGGGTGTTCCAGGCGCCGTACGTCGGCGCGGTCGTCATGCCCGGCGGCGCGAGCCAGCCCCGCAAGCAGCTCGACGCGTGGCAGGAGTGGGCCAAGCAGCGCGGTGCCCGGGGCCTGGCGTACGTCCTCGTGGGCGAGGACGGCGAGCTCGGCGGGCCCGTGGCCAAGAACATCAGCGACGAGGAGAAGGCCGGCATCGCCAAGCACGTCGGCGCCAGTCCCGGCGACGCGATCTTCTTCGCCGCCGGCCCCGGGAAGGCCTCCCGCGGCCTGCTGGGCGCCGCACGCCTCGAGATCGGCCGCCGCGTCGGTCTCGTCGACGAGTCCGCGTGGAAGTTCGTGTGGATCGTCGACGCCCCGTTGTTCGAGCCCGCCGACGAGGCGACGGCTGCCGGCGACGTGGCCGTCGGCAGCGGCGCCTGGACCGCGGTGCACCACGCGTTCACCTCGCCCAAGCCCGAGTCGATGGACACCTTCGACACCGACCCCGGTGAGGCGCTGGCCTACGCCTACGACATCGTCTGCAACGGCAACGAGATCGGCGGCGGCTCGATCCGTATCCACCGCGAGGACATCCAGAAGCGGGTCTTCGAGGTCATGGGCATCAGCGAGGCGGAGGCCGACGAGAAGTTCGGCTTCCTGCTCGAGGCCTTCAAGTACGGCGCACCTCCGCACGGCGGCATCGCCTTCGGCTGGGACCGGATCGTGGCCCTGCTCGCCGGGACCGACTCGATCCGCGACGTGATCGCGTTCCCGAAGACCGGTGCCGGCTACGACCCGCTGACGGCGGCGCCGGCGCCGATCACCCCGCAGCAGCGGGCCGAGGCCGGTGTGGACGCCAAGCCCGAGGAGAAGCAGCCCGAGTAGCCCGCGGCAGGGGTGGCCCGTCGACTAGAGTCCTGACGGTTGGCAACAGCCACCTGACGGAGGGTGAGGGAGCATGTCGACGGCGGCCGAGCTCGAGCAGCTGGCAGAGGAGCTCGAGCCACGTGGCGGTGGACGCCCGGGGGTCACCGGCGCCTCGCCGACACGGATCGCGCTGCGCCGGCTGCGCTCGGACAAGGTCGCCGTCGCCTCGGCGGTGACCGTCGTGCTGCTGGTCCTCCTCGCGGCCCTCGCGCCGGTCATCACGTCGCTGATGGGGATCTACCCCAGCACGACCGCGCCCGGGGCGCCGCGGCCGAGTGAGGTGCTCGACTACGACGGCTACCCGTCCGTCGGTCCGCCCTACCACCCCTTCACGTGGGAGCACCCGCTCGGGCTCGCCCCGCAGACCGGCGTGGACAACCTCGCCCGGCTGCTCCACGGCCTCCGCACGTCCCTGAGCTTCGCCGCTGCGGCCACGCTGATGTCGACGGTGATCGGAGTCTGCGTCGGGCTCGTCGGCGGGTTCGCCCGCGGATGGCTCGACCGCTTCGTCTCCTTCGTGATCGACCTGTTCCTGTCCTTCCCCTTCATCCTCGGCGCCCTCGCGCTGGCGCCGATCGTGGTGTCCCGCTTCTCCACCGACCCCGAGGCGCTGGCTCAGGCCCAGGTCGTCGCGCTCGTGTCGGTGCTCGTGGTCTTCGGGTGGATGGGCCTGGCCCGGCTCGTCCGCGGGCAGGTGATCTCCCTGCGGGAGCGGGAGTTCATCCAGGCGGCGCTCGTGATCGGCATGCCGACGCGCCGGATCCTGTTCCGCGAGCTGCTGCCCAACCTCGTCGCGCCGATCGTGGTCGCGGTCTCGCTGGCGCTCCCGGCCTACGTCGCCGCGGAGGCCGGCCTCTCCTACCTCGGCATCGGCCTGACCGGCGTACCGTCACTGGGACAGACGATCAACGAGGCGGTCGGCTTCTTCCGGGAGTACCCCCTGTACCTCTGGGCGCCCGTCGTGACCGTGATGGTGCTCGTGCTCGCGCTGAACCTCCTGGGTGACGCGGTCCGCGACGCCTTCGACCCCAGGTCACGCCGGTGAGGGACGGACGCGAGAAGATCGCCCCGACACGAAAGGGCAGGTCACGGATGCGGTTCACGCGAGCGGTCGCGGCGGTCTCCGTCCTCGGCATGCTCGCCCTCGCCGGCTGCGACGGCACGACCGGCAGCGACCCCCAGGAGACGCCCGGCATCGACACCGAGCGCCTCGGCGCGTCGGGCGCCGGGATGGACGCCGAGCGCGAGGGGCCCGTCGAGGTCGAGGACGCCGTCCAGGGCGGCACCGTGCAGGTGCTGAGCTCCGAGGGCCTCAACACCATGGACCCCACCGAGGCCTACTACGCCGACACGCTCTCGATCCTGCGCGGCCTGGTCACCCGCTCGCTCACCCAGTACGTGTACGACGAGGAGACCGGCGACATGGTCCTGGTCCCGGACCTCGCCACCGACCTGGGCAGGCACAACCGCGACTACACCGAGTGGACGTTCACGATCCGCGAGGGCGTGAAGTGGGAGAACGGCGACGAGGTGACCGCGGAGGATGTCCGCTACGGCATCCTTCGCTCGTTCGACCGGGCGATGTTCCCGCAGGGCGCGGCGTACTCCAACGACTACTTCCTCGACGGCGACACCTACCGGGGGCCCTACAAGTCGGGCACCGACTACCCGGGCGTCGAGGTCGACGGGATGACGCTCACGCTGAAGATGAGGAAGCCGTTCCCCGACATGCCGTACTGGGGCGCGTTCCCGGCGATGGGGCCGATCCCCGAGGGCAACGACCAGCCCGGCGTCTACCGCAGCCACCCCTGGTCGACGGGCCCGTACATGTTCGACCGGTACACCCCGGAGAAGTCGCTGACCCTGGTGCGCAACCCGCACTGGGACCCCAACACCGACCCCGGGCGCACGCAGTACCCCGAGCAGTACGTCTTCGACTTCCAGACCGACGCCACGAAGATCGACCAGATCCTCCTCGCCGACCAGGGTGAGGGGGAGTACACCCTGACCTACGACAACATCCTGGCGGCGGACTACCGCGCCTTCCGGGCCCGGGCCGCCGACCGGCTGAAGCTGGGGCCGATGCCGCTGACGTCGTACTGGGCGCCGGACTACCGGCAGATCACCGACAAGCGGGTCCGCCAGGCGCTGGCCTACGCCTACCCGTACCGGGACGCCGCGCTCGCCGGAGGCTTCATCGAGGGCGTGACCCGGATCTTCGGCACGAACCTGATGCCGCCGGGTGTGCCCGGACGCACCGAGTACAACCCCCTTCCGGACCACGAGCCCGGCACCACGGATCCGGCGAGGGCGAAGGCGCTGCTCGAGAAGGCGGGAGCTCTCGGGTTCGAGGTCCGCTTCCTCTACGCGGCGGACGACCAGACGCAGGTGCGCACGAAGGACGTCGTGACGAGGGCGCTCGAGCAGGCGGGGTTCACGGCCTCGCCGGTGGCCACCACGACCGCGGACATGTCCACCGAGCGGGCGAAGCCGGACAACGACAAGATCAACCTCCGCCAAGGGGGATGGCTCTCGGACTGGCCGTCGGGCGGGTCGTGGTTCCCGCCGATGCTGCAGACCACCGACCTCTCGGAGGAGGGTCTCGGCAGCAACTACGCCGCGTTCAGCGAGGAGGACGTCGACCGGCGGATCGAGGAGGTCCTGAGGCTCCCGGTGGGGGAGCAGCCCGCCGCCTGGAACGAGCTCGACGAGTACATCGCCACCGAGTACTTCCCCCTGATCGTCCTCGGCTACGGCGGGACGGCCCAGGCGCACGGCTCACGGATCGTCGGACACGCCGTCGACCCGACCTCGGGGATGCCGACCTGGAAGAACATCTGGGTGGAGCCCTGAGCCATGGCGGCCTTCATCGTCCGCCGGCTCGTGTCGGCGTTCCTCGTCGTGGTGCTCACCTCGATGGCGGTGTTCGCCCTGTTCTTCCTCGGGCCCAGCGACCCCGCCCGCCCGGTCTGTGAGGCGCAGGGACGCTGCACCCCTGAGGCCCTCGCCGCGATCGAGCAGCAGATGGGGCTCGACCAGAGCGTCGTCACCGCGTACGGCGCGTTCGTCGGCGGTCTCTTCCGGGACCGGACGATCGACATGGGCGACGAGTACACCTGCGAGGCGCCGTGCCTCGGGATCTCCTACGGCACCCGTCAGGAGGTCAGCAAGGAGCTGGTGGAGAAGTTCCCGGCGACCCTGTCGGTGGCCCTCGGCGGGGCCGCGATCTACCTCGTGCTCGGCGTCACCCTCGGCGTCCTCGCGGCCCGCTGGCGGGGCAGCGCCGCGGACCGCTTGATGGTCGGGAGCAGCCTGGTCGTGTCCTCGGTCCCCTACTACCTGTTCGCGCTCCTCGCCTGGATCTTCCTCACCCTGCAGTGGGACGTGTTCCCCGACACCGGCTACACCCCGCTGACGCAGGACCCGGCCGCGTGGGCGTCCGGCCTGCTGCTGCCGTGGCTCGTCCTCGGTGTGGCCGGGTCGACGCAGTACGCGAGGTTCACGCGCGGCTCGATGGTCGACGTGCTCGGAGAGGACTACATCCGCACCGCCACCGCCAAGGGGCTCCCGCCCGGCAAGGTCGTCCTCGGCCACGGCCTGCGGGCCGCGGTCGTGCCGGTGGTGACCATCTTCGGGCTCGACCTCGCCGCGCTGCTCGGTGGCACCGTGTTCACCGAGCAGATCTTCGGGATCGACGGGATCGGCTGGTGGGCGCTCGAGTCGCTGAAGGCCCCCCAGGACTTCCCGGTCATCCTGGCGACCGTCCTCGTCAGCGCGGTGCTCGTCGTCCTCGCCAACCTCGTCGTCGACATCGTCTACGGGTGCCTCGACCCGCGGGTCAGGGTGTCGTGACCGCGACCGCCGAGCCCGTCCTCGCCGTGGAGGACCTCACCGTCCGGCTGCCCACCCACGACGGTGTCGTCCACGCCGTCACCGGCCTGACCTACCAGGTCCGGCCCGGCGAGACCCTCGGCATCGTCGGCGAGTCGGGGTCGGGCAAGACCGTGTCCGCGCTCGCGGTCCTCGGCCTGCACGACCGGCAGGCGCGGGTCTCCGGGTCGGTCCGGGTCGCAGGGACCGAGGTCGTCGGCGCCCCCGAGCGGACGCTGCGCCGGCTCCGCGGCAACGAGGTCGCGATGGTCTTCCAGGACCCGCTGAGCGCGCTGCACCCGTACTACCCGGTCGGCCGGCAGATAGCCGAGGCCCACCTGGCGCACCACGGCGTCTCGCGGGCCGCCGCCCGGGCACGCGCCGTCGAGATGCTGGACCGGGTCGGCATCGCCCAGGCCGACCGCCGCGCCGACGACTTCCCCCACCAGATGTCCGGGGGGATGCGCCAGCGGGCGATGATCGCGATGGCCCTGGTCAACGACCCCAGGCTGGTCGTCGCCGACGAGCCGACCACGGCGCTCGACGTCACCGTCCAGGCGCAGATCCTCGACCTGCTCCGGGACCTGCAGCGCGAGACCGGGTCCGCCGTCGTCCTGATCACCCACGACCTCGGCGTCGTCGCCGAGACCGCCGACCGGATGCTGGTGATGTACGGCGGACGCGCCGTCGAGTCGGGGAGGACGCGGGACGTGCTCGCCGACCCGAAGATGCCCTACACGTGGGGGCTGCTCTCGAGCATGCCCGACCTGGACGCGGACGTGCACGTCCCGCTGCGGCCGATCCAGGGCACCCCGCCGAGTCTCGTCGACCCGCCGGGCGGGTGCCCGTTCCACCCCCGGTGCCCGCACGTGGCCGACGTCCCCGGTGGGCGGTGCCGCACCGAGCTGCCGCTGCTCGAGGCACGCGCCGAAGGCGGCCACCTCAGCCGGTGCCACCTCGGCGACCCCGACGCGGTCCGGTCCCGGTCCCTGGGGAGGCGTGATGGCTGACCCCCTGCTCGAGGTCACCGACCTCCGCAAGCACTTCCCCCTTCACGCGGGCGGGCTGCTCCGCCGTACCGTCGCACAGGTCCGGGCCGTGGACGGCGTCTCCTTCACGGTCCGGGCCGGCGAGGCGCTCGGGCTGGTGGGGGAGTCCGGCTGCGGCAAGACCACCACGGGCCGGCTGGTCACGCGGCTGCTCGAGCCGACCTCGGGGTCGATCAGGTTCGAGGGGCGCGAGATCGGCGGCCTCGGGCGCAGGGAGATGCTGCCCTTCCGGCGTGAGATCCAGATGGTCTTCCAGGACCCCTACAGCTCCCTCAACCCGCGGCAGACCGTCGGATCCATCGTGGCCGCGCCGCTGCTCGTGCACGGTGTCGTCCCCCGCGAGCGGGTGCTCGGCCGGGTGCGGGAGCTGCTCGAGCTCGTCGGCCTCGACCCCGGGCACTACAACCGGTACCCCAGCGAGTTCTCCGGCGGGCAGCGCCAGCGCGTCGGGATCGCCCGCGCCGTCGCGCTGGAGCCGAAGCTGCTCGTCGCGGACGAGCCGGTCTCCGCCCTCGACGCGTCGGTGCAGGCCCAGGTCGTGAACCTGCTCCAGGACCTGCAGCGTGAGCTCGGGGTGGCATACCTCTTCATCGCCCACGACCTCGCGGTGGTCCGCCACTTCTGCTCCGAGATCGCGGTGATGTACCTCGGCAGGATCGTCGAGACCGCCGACCGCGACACGCTCTACGACCGGCCCCAGCACCCGTACACGCAGGCCCTGCTCTCCGCCGTCCCCGACGTCCGGAGCGCGGTCGGCGACGGAGGACGGGAGCGGATCCGGCTTCGCGGCGAGGTGCCCAGCCCGGCGGACCCGCCGTCGGGCTGCCGGTTCCGCACCCGGTGCTGGAAGGCACAGCAGGTGTGCGCCGTCGAGGAGCCGCCGCTGCTGCAGCACGGTCCCGGCCACCGCGTCGCCTGCCACTTCCCGGGAGACGCCGGCGACGGACCGGCGCCGGGGGTCTGGCGGGGTGGTGCACCCGGTTAGGGTTTCGGGCGTGGAAGGACTCTTCGACTACGCGGGCAGCGACGGACCGTCGCCGGCCGGCTCCGGAGGCACCCTGGCGGGCAACGCGCACGCGAGCGCCCCGCTGGCCGTGCGGATGCGCCCGCGCACGCTCGACGAGCTGGTCGGCCAGCAGCACCTGCTCGCGGCGGGCTCGCCGCTGCGCCGGCTGGTCGAGGGCGACCAGCCGATGTCGCTCCTGCTCTGGGGCCCGCCCGGCACCGGCAAGACCACGATCGCCTCGATCGTCTCGGGCCAGACCAACCGGCGGTTCGTCGAGGTCTCCGCCGTCGCCGCGGGCGTCAAGGAGGTCCGCGCCGCGATCGACAGCGCCCGGCGCGAGCTGTCACGCGGCGGCCGGGAGACGGTCCTGTTCGTCGACGAGGTGCACCGCTTCACCAAGGCACAGCAGGACGCGCTGCTGCCCGGTGTGGAGAACCGCTGGGTGACGTTGGTGGCGGCGACCACCGAGAACCCCTTCTTCTCGGTGATCTCGCCGCTGCTCTCACGGTCGCTGCTGCTCACCCTCGAGCCGCTCACCGACGACGACGTCCGCGGCGTGATCCACCACGCCCTCGAGGACGAGCGCGGCCTGGGCGGCGGGGTGAGCCTCGAGCAGGAGGCCGAGGACCACCTGGTCCGCCTGGCCGGCGGTGACGCGCGCCGGGCGCTGACCTACCTCGAGGCCGCCGCCGGCGCGGCCGTCGCCAAGGGCCTGACCGCCGTCGACGTGCCGACCACCGAGACCGCGGTGGACCGCGCCGCGGTCCGCTACGACCGGCAGGGCGACCAGCACTATGACGTGACCAGCGCCTTCATCAAGTCGGTGCGCGGGTCCGACGCCGACGCAGCGCTGCACTACCTCGCCCGGATGGTGGAGGCGGGGGAGGACCCGCGGTTCATCGCCCGCCGGCTGGTGATCCTCGCCAGCGAGGACATCGGCCTGGCCGATCCGAGCGCGCTCACCACCGCGGTCGCGGCCGCGCAGGCCGTGCAGCTCATCGGCATGCCCGAGGCACGGCTCAACCTGGCCCAGGCCACGATCGCGCTGGCGCTCGCGCCCAAGTCCAACGCGGTGATCAAGGCGATCGACGCCGCCGGCGCCGACGTCCGCGCCGGCCGGATCGGTCCGGTGCCGGCTCACCTGCGCGACGCGCACTACGGCGGCTCGAAGAAGCTCGGGCACGGCAAGGGCTACCGCTACGCCCACGACGAGCCCTACGGCATCGCCGAGCAGCAGTACGCCCCCGACGTCGTGGCGGACGCGGTCTACTACGAGCCGACCAGCCTCGGGGCCGAGGCCGCGATCAAGGACCGGTGGGAGCGCGTCCGGGCGATGGTGCGCGGCACCGGACCGGGCTCTGCAAGGTAGGGTCACGCTCTATGAATCCGGCACTCTGGGCAGCCCTCGGCGGCGCGGCGGCCCTTCTCCTCGTGCTCCTCGGAGCCGCCCTCGCGCTGCTCCTGGTGAGCCGTCGCGCCCGGGCTCGCGAGCGGGCCGCCCTCGCGGCCGCGACCGCCGACGTAGACACGCTCCGCGCGCGCGTCGACGAGCTCTCCGCCGAGCTCGCCGCCTCCCGTGCGCCGGCGCCGGCCGAGACCGAGTACCTGATCACCACCGCGGGGCACGACGCCGACCGACGGGACCTGCCCCAGGTCCCCGAGCGCGCCGTGCTCTCGGTCACCGTCGGGGAGCCGCTGGTGAAGCTCGCCGCGTTCGGCTACGGCCTGCGCCGTGCGCTGTCGGCGGAGAGTCGCAACCGGATCGGTTTCGAGATGCGTCGCGAGGTCAAGCGGGCCCGCAAGGCACGCCGCCGGGCCGCCCGTCGTACCGGCGCCGCCGCGACGGAGGAGGCCGCGTGACCGCCCCGACCAGGCAGTTTCCTCGCCCACGTCCTGCCGGGGACCGCGGATGAGCCGGGCGCTGTGGTTCGTCGCCGGAGCGACGACGAGCGCCTACGCACTCGTGAAGGCGCGCCGGGCCGTCGAGGCGCTCACGCCCGAGGGCATGAGCGACCGCCTGTCGGGCCTCAGGCGCGGCGCCGAGCTCTTCACCAACGAGCTCCGCACCGAGATGGGCGCGAAGGAAACCGAGTTGCGGGAGCGGCTCGGCCTGACGCTCGATGGACAGGACCAGATCGGCGCCGGCCAGGCGCCACCACTGCAGCTGACGAGAAAGGGCAACACCTGATGGACACCGCGGAGATCCGCCGACGGTTTATCGCGCACTTCGAGGAGCGCGGTCACCAGGCGGTCCCCTCAGCATCGCTGTTGCTCGACGACCCGAACCTGCTGTTCGTCAACGCCGGCATGGTGCCGTTCAAGCCGTACTTCCTCGGCCAGGAGACGCCGCGGTACAAGCGCGCCGTCAGCGTGCAGAAGTGTGTGCGGACCCTCGACATCGAGGAGGTCGGCAAGACCACCCGCCATGGCACGTTCTTCCAGATGAACGGCAACTTCTCCTTCGGGGACTACTTCAAGGAAGGCGCCATCGAGTACGCCTGGGAGCTGGTCACCAAGCCGCAGAGCGACGGTGGCTACGGCTTCCCCGAGGACAAGCTCTACGCCTCCGTCTACCAGGACGACGAGGAGGCGGTCGGTTTTTGGAAGAAGGTCGCCGGCCTGCCCGACGACAGGATCATCCGCCTGGGCAAGAAGGACAACTACTGGAGCATGGGCGTGCCCGGCCCGGGGGGCCCGTGCAGCGAGATCCTCATCGACCGGGGCCCCGAGTTCGGCGCCGAGCGGGACTGGGACGCCGGAGACCGGTACCTCGAGTTCTGGAACCTGGTCTTCATGCAGGACGACCTCAGCGCCGTCCGCAGCAAGGAGGACTTCGACATCCGGGGCTCCCTGCCCAGCAAGAACATCGACACCGGCATGGGCCTCGAGCGTGTTGCCTTCCTGCTCCAGGGCAAGGACAACATGTACGAGATCGACGAGATGTTCCCGGTGATCGCGAAGGCCTCCGAGATGTCGGGCCGCCGGTACGGCGTCGACCACGACGACGACGTGAGGTTCCGGGTGGTCGCCGACCACGTCCGCAGCGCGATGATGCTGATCGGCGACGGGGTCACCCCCGGCAACGAGGCCCGCGGCTACGTGCTGCGCCGCCTGCTGCGCCGGGCGGTCCGCTCGATGCGCCTCCTCGGCGTCGAGGACCCGGTTCTCCCCGAGCTGTTCCCGGTCAGCCGCGACAAGATGAAGCTGTCCTACTCCGACATCGAGTCCGACTGGGGCCGGATCTCCACCGTGGCGTACGCCGAGGAGGAGGCGTTCCGGACCACGCTCAAGGCCGGCACGAACATCTTCGACCTGGCGGCCACCGAGGCCAAGCAGACCGGCCGGACCCAGCTCGCCGGCAGCAAGGCGTTCGCGCTCCACGACACCTACGGCTTCCCGATCGACCTGACCCTCGAGATGGCGGCCGAGCAGGGGCTCTCGGTCGACGAGGGCGAGTTCCGCCGGCTCATGACCGAGCAGCGTGAGCGGGCCAAGGCCGACGCGAAGGCCAAGAAGGGCAAGCACGCCGACGCCGGTGCCTACCGCGACGTGGCCGACGCCCTCGGCGCGGCCGTGACGTTCACCGGGTACGACGAGGTGGTCAGCGAGGCCACGGTCCGCGGGATCATCACCGCCGCGGCCACACCCGCCCAGGCGGCACGCGAGGGCGAGGAGGTCGAGCTGGTCCTCGACCGCACGCCGTTCTACGCCGAGGGCGGCGGCCAGCTCGCCGACCACGGCGTGATCGAGCTGTCCAACGGAGCCCGCGTCGAGGTGCTCGACGTGCAGTCCCCGATCACCGGGCTGATCGTCCACCAGGCCCGCGTCCTCTCCGGTGAGATCACGGTCGGCGAGCACGCCCAGGCCCTGGTCGACATCGAGCGGCGCCGGTCGATCAGCCGCGCGCACACGGCGACCCACATGGTGCACAAGGCGTTCCGCGAGGCCCTGGGAGAGACCGCGACCCAGGCCGGCTCGGAGAACGCACCCGGGCGGTTCCGCTTCGACTTCTCGGCCACCGGCGCCGTCCCGGCCTCCGCGATGGTGGACGTGGAGGAGCGGGTCAACGACCTGGTCCTGGCCGACCTCGCGGTCCACGCCGAGATCATGACCCAGGACGAGGCCCGCAGGTCCGGTGCCATGGCGCTGTTCGGTGAGAAGTACGGCGACGAGGTCCGCGTGATCTCCGTCGGCGACTGGGCCCGCGAGCTCTGCGGCGGCACCCACGCCGGTCGCTCCGGCCAGCTCGGCGTCATCAAGCTGCTCGGCGAGTCCTCGATCGGCTCCGGCGTGCGGCGTGTCGAGGCGCTCGTCGGCAGCGACGCCTACCGGTTCCTGGCCCGCGAGCACGTGCTGGTGGCGCAGCTCTCCGAGGCGCTCAAGGTGCGCCCCGAGCAGCTGCCGGAGCGGGTGAACGACCTCGTCGAGCGGCTCCGCAGCGCGGAGAAGGAGATCGAGAAGGTCCGCGTGGGTCAGCTCCTGGCCTCCGCCGGCGAGCTGGCCGCCAACGCGGCCGACGTCTACGGCGTGAAGTTCGTGGGCCACCGGGTCGACGGCGCGAACGCCGGCGACGTCCGCAAGCTCGCGCTGGACATCCGCGGCCGGATCCCGGCCTCGGTGCCTGCCGTGGTCGCGATCATCGGCTCGACCAACGGCAAGCCCGCGGTGGTCGTCGCCGTCAACGACGAGGCCCGTTCGTGGGGCGTCTCCGCCAACGCGCTCGTCAAGGTCGCCGCGACCGCCCTCGGTGGCAGCGGTGGCGGCAAGGACGACGTCGCCCAGGGCGGCGGCGCCGACGTCACGAACGCCGACCAGGCGCTGCGCGACGTCGAGCACGAGGTCGGCCGGGCCGTCACGGCGGGACGGTCCTGACACCGGTGCGACACGGAGTACGGATCGGCGTCGACGTGGGGGACGCCCGGATCGGGGTCGCGCAGAGCGACCCCTCCGGGCTGATCGCGACCCCCGTCGAGACGGTCCGCCGCGGCCAGGGCGACCTCGCCCGGATCGCGGCCATCACCAGCGAGGCCGGCGCGATCGAGGTCGTCGTCGGCCTGCCCCGGTCCCTCTCCGGTGGGGAGGGGCCCGCCGCGGCGCGGGTGCGCGAGTTCGCTCGTGCGATCGCCGAGGCGGTGGCGCCGGTGCCCGTCCGGCTCTGTGACGAGCGACTCAGCACCGTCACCGCTGAGTCGGTGCTGCGCGAACGGGGTAAGAAGGGACAGAAGCGTCGGGCAGTGGTAGACCAGGCCGCTGCCGTTGTCATCCTGCAGAATGCACTCGACACCGAACGCAGCGCGGGGGCTGCGCCGGGTGAGGCCCTCGACCTAGGACACAAGTGAGCGATCTCGGACTCCATCTCGACCGTGAGCACGTGCACCGCCGCCGGCGCCGCCGGCGCAGCGGCCTCGGCTGCCTTGCCGTACTGATCGCGCTGGCGGTCCTCGCCGGCGGCGCCTGGTTCGCCTACGACCGTGGCATGGAGGCGCTGCGGGACCGGTTCGACCCGGCCCCCGACTACACCGGCACCGGCACCGGCTCCGTGATGGTCGAGGTGCAGGAGGGCGACAACGCCACCGACATCGCCCAGACCCTGGTGTCCGAGGACGTGGTGAAGAGCGTGGAGGCGTTCACCGATGCCGCCATGGCCAACCCCGAGTCCACGGGCATACAGGTCGGGTTCTACGAGATGAAGAAGCAGATGTCGGCCGAGTCCGCCCTCGACGTGCTGGTCGACCCGGGCAACATGGTCCAGAGCGCGGTCACCGTGCCGGAGGGCTACCGCCTCGAGCAGATCGTCGAGACGCTCGCGAAGGACACCGACTTCTCCAGGAAGCAGTACGAGAAGGTGCTCAGCCGACCCGACGCGATCGGGCTTCCGCCGTACGCGAAGGGCAACGCCGAGGGCTACCTCTTCCCGGCGACCTACATGCTGCCGCCGAACGCCACGCCCAGGTCCATCCTGACGATGATGGTCGACCGGTGGCGCCAGGCCGCCGAGGAGGCCGACCTCGTTGCTGCGGCGGAGCGGCTCGGCTACACCCCGGCGGAGCTGATGGTGGTGGCCAGCCTCGTCGAGGCGGAGTCGAACCGCGACGCCGACCGCGGCAAGGTCGCGCGCGTCATCTACAACCGTCTCGAGACCGACGCCACCAACGGCCTGCTCCAGATCGACGCCGCGGTGAACTACGCGCACGACCGGGACCTCGGTGTCGCGCTGACCACCGAGGACCTCGAGATCGACTCGCCCTACAACACGTACAAGAACCCCGGCCTGCCGCCGACGCCGATCGAGGCACCCGGGGACGCGGCGATCGAGGCCGCCGCGAACCCCACCGAGGGGCCGTGGGTCTACTACGTGACGGTCAACCTCCGCACCGGCGAGACGAAGTTCACCGAGAGCTACGACGAGTTCCTGCAGTTCAAGGCCGAGTACAAGGAGTACTGCGCCACCCAGTCGGACAACTGCTGAGCCCCGTGCCATCCCCTGGATCCGCTCGCCGGTGCGCCGTCCTCGGCAGCCCGATCTCCCACTCGCTGTCGCCGGTCCTGCACCGGGCCGCGTACGCCGAGCTCGGGCTGGACTGGCAGTACGACGCGTGCGAGGTGCGCGAGGACCAGCTCGCCGGGTTCCTCGACCGCCTCGACGACAGCTGGCGCGGCCTCTCGCTGACGATGCCGCTCAAGCGGGCGGTCGTCCCGCTGCTCGACGAGGTGGGCCCCCGGGCGCGTCAGGCCCAGGCCGCCAACACCGTCGTCCTCGAGGGCGGACGACGGATCGGGCACAACACCGACATCCCGGGGGCGGTCGCCGCGATCCGCGAGCGCACCTCCGCGGCGCTGTCCTCCGCGGTCGTCTTCGGCGGGGGAGCCACGGCCGCGTCGACGGTGCTGGCACTGGCCGACCTCGGGTGTACGACGGTCCGCGTCGTCGTCCGTGACACGAGCCGGGTAAAGGAGACCCTGGACGCCGCCGGACGGCATCCCGCGCGGCCCATGGTCGAGGTGTTGACCTTCCGGGAGCTCGCCGAGCGCACCGAGTCGCTGCAGCCGGCCATCGTCGTCTCGACGATCCCGGCCGCCGCGCAGGGAGAGCGGGTCCTGCGCGTCGCGTCGACGGCCCAGGTGGTCTTCGACGTGGTGTACGACCCCTGGCCCACCCCGCTGGCCCGCCTCGCGGAGACCTCCGAGCTGCCGTTCGTCTCCGGCCTCGACCTGCTCGTGCACCAGGCCGTTCTCCAGGTCGAGCTGATGACCGGCGTGCCCGAGGCGCCTCTGGAGGCGATGCGCGCCGCCGGCCTCGCCGCGCTCACGGCCCTCACCTGACCCACCGTCACCGCCGCGCCGCCCTTCCTCCCCCGCCGACCCGTCACTTTCGGGGCGATTCGATTCGTGCGGTGCGTCGCGTCACAAGTGACGGCCCGGCTATGCGTGCATGAGAATGTGAAGTATTCTTCAAGTCATCAAGACGAGTGTCGACCGCGGAGGCGCTGTGCCCGTTCCCCTGTACCAGGCGAAGGCCGAGTTCTTCCGGACGCTGGGCCATCCGGCCCGGATCCGGGTGCTGGAGCTGCTGAGCGAGTCGCCGACCGCGGTGCACGAGCTGCGCAACCGGATCGACATCGAGGCGAGCAACCTGTCGCAGCAGCTCGCGGTCCTCCGCCGCTCCGGCCTGGTCACCCAGCACCGCGAGGCCGGCGAGGTCATCTACTCGCTGGCGGTGCCCGAGGTGCGCGACCTGCTCGCCGCCGCCCGGCACATCCTGCAGGCGCAGAAGGCCGAGCAGCTGCACCTCGTCGACGAGCTCACGCGCGAGACCGAAGGCCGCCGATGACGGTCGGGGACACGGGGGAGAAGGACACGCGCCCGGTCGCGCGGCGGATCGGCGAGCGTGCGCTGGCGCTGCTCCCACGCCGCGAGGACCTCGTCGGGATGACCCGCTCGCCGCGGCGCGACCTGACCGCCGGGCTCACCGTCGGCATCGTCGCGCTGCCCCTGGCCCTCGCCTTCGGCATCAGCTCGGGGCTCGGCGCGGGCGCCGGCATGGTCACCGCCGTGGTCGCGGGCCTGCTCGCGGCGTTCTTCGGCGGTAGCAACCTGCAGGTCAGCGGCCCCACCGGCGCGATGACCGTGGTGCTCGTGCCGATCATCGCGGAGTTCGGCGCAGACGGGGTGCTGGTCGTGGGCCTCATGGCCGGCGGCCTCCTCGTCGCGATGGCGGCCGTCGGCGCCGGTCGCTACGTGAAGCTCATCCCGCTGCCGGTGATCGAGGGGTTCACCCTCGGCATCGCCGTGATCATCGCCCTTCAGCAGGTCCCCGCGGCGCTGGGCGTGTCCGCGGAGGGCGAGAAGGTCGTGGCGGTCGCCGTACGCGCCGCGCTCGACTGGGTCTCCGCACCGCAGGTGTGGCCGCTGGTCCTCGCCGTCGGTGTCGCGGCCGTGATGCTCGTCGGCACCAGGATCCGTCCAGGCCTGCCCGCCTCGCTGATCGCCGTGGCCGCGGCCACCGTGCTGGCCGAGGCGCTGAACCTCGACGTGACCCGGATCGGCGCGCTGCCCCACGGGCTGCCCATGCCTGGTGTGCCCGACATCCCGTGGGTCGACCTGCCGTCGCTCGTCGTTCCCGCGGTAGCGGTCGCCCTGCTCGCGGCGCTGGAGAGCCTGCTGTCGGCGACCGTCGCCGACGCGATGAGCGTCTCCGAGCGCCACGACCCCGACCGTGAGCTGTTCGGCCAGGGCGTGGCCAACCTGGCAAGCCCGCTCTTCGGCGGCATCCCTGCGACCGCGGCGATCGCCCGCACTGCAGTCAACGTGCGCAGCGGCGCCTCCTCCCGCCTGGCCGCGATCATCCACGCGCTCGTCCTGCTGCTCGCCATGGTCGCCCTCGGCCCGCTGGTCGGTGCGATCCCTCTGGCCGCCCTGGCCGGCGTGCTGATCGCCACCGCCGGCCGGATGGTGGAGGTCTCCAGCGTCCGCGCCCTGCTCCGCTCCAGCCGCGGCGACGGGGCGGTGCTCGTGCTCACCGCTCTGGCGACCGTGGCCCTCGACCTGGTCACCGCGGTCGTCCTCGGCGTGGTCGTGGCCGGTGCCCTCGCGCTGCGCCAGATCGCGCGCGCCGCGACACTGCAGGAGGTGCCGCTCGGACCGGTGCCCGGTGAGCGCACCCGCGAGGAGAAGGAGGAGCACGCGCTGCTCGACGAGCACATCGTGGCCTACCGCCTCGACGGCCCACTGTTCTTCCTCGGCGCCCACCAGTCGCTGATCGAGCTCTCCGAGCTCAGCGACATCCGTGTCGTGATCCTGCGCATGTCGCGGGTGGCCACGCTCGACGCCACCGGCGCCGCCGTGCTCCGCGACACCATCCGGCAGCTCGAGAGCCGCGGCATCACCGTCATGCTCTCCGGTGTCCCGGCGCGGCACAGCGCCGTGCTCGACGCGCTGGGTGTCTACGACAGCCTGGCCCACGAGCAGCACCTGTTCGCCACGACGCCCGATGCCATCGCCCACGCGCGTATGCACGTCGCGCGCACGCCGCACACGGCCGTGCCGTTGCCTCCGGAGCACCCGCCCGAGGCGGCCTGACCCGGCTCTCCCTCCGTTGCCGGCATGCCGAGCGTGACCCAGGGGGCATGGTCGAGATGCCGATATCAGCCGGGTGAGGGGTGCCTCCGCACTAGGCTCTCGGGCCATGAGCGCTGACACCTGGTCTCTCGTGCCCGGCCTGGTCATGGCCGCGGTCGGCGGGGTGCTCGGCTGGTTCGTGCCGGCGCTGATCGCGCGCATCCCCGAGCCCGAGCCCGAGCCCGGACCGCCGTTCCGCGAGGTGGGGTCGGCGGGGGAGCCGGAGGCGCGTCCGGGGGCCGAACCCGAGGTCGGCCCTGGGACCGCGCCGGTCGCCGACGTCGAGGAGCCCAAGGAGCGCTACGACGCCATCGCGGCGCGCCCGGGCCTGGCCTGGAAGAGCGCGCTGGCCTCCGGGGTCAGCGCCGGCCTCGTCGGTGCGGTGACCGGTTGGGACCCGATCCTGCTGCTGTGGGCCTACCTGGTCCCGGTCGGCGTGGCGCTCGCGGTCGTCGACTGGCGCACCCGGCTGCTTCCCACCAAGGTCATCGCCCCGTCCTACGCCGTGCTCGTCGCGCTGACCCTCCTGGCCGCGGTCCTGACCGGGGAGTGGGACTCGCTGATCCGAGCCGGGTGGGGCTGGCTGGTCGCCGGCGGCACGTTCTTCGCGCTGTGGTTCATCTACCCCCGCGGCATGGGCTACGGCGACGTCCGCCTCTCGGGCCTGCTCGGCATCGCGCTCGGCTACCTCGGCTGGGCCGAGCTGCTCACCGGGGTCTACGCCGGGTTCCTCCTCGGCGGTGTGGGCGGGCTGCTGCTGTCCGTGCTGAGGATCGTGGACCGCAAGGCCTACCCGTTCGGGCCGTTCATGCTCGTCGGCGCGCTGGTCGGCGTGCTCGCCGGCCCCGGTGTCGCTGCTTGGTACGCCTGATCTGACGCCACAACAGGCGTGAAAGACTGTCCGGCATGCTGCGTTGGCTCACTGCGGGCGAGTCCCACGGACCCGCTCTTGTCGCTGTGCTGGAAGGTCTGCCTGCCCATGTGGAGGTGACCTCCGGCGACATCGCCGACGCCCTCGCACGCCGTCGTCTCGGCTACGGACGCGGCGCACGGATGAAGTTCGAGGCCGACGAGATCGAGATCATCGGCGGTCTCCGCCACGGCCGCACCCTCGGCAGCCCGATCGCGATCCGGGTCGGCAACAGCGAGTGGCCGAAGTGGGAGAAGGTCATGTCCGCCGACCCTGTCGACCCCGTCGAGCTCGAGGCCCTGGCCCGCAACGCCGCGCTCACCCGGCCCCGTCCCGGTCACGCGGACCTGGTCGGCATGCAGAAGTACGACTTCGACGAGGCCCGTCCGATCCTCGAGCGCGCCTCCGCCAGGGAGACCGCCGCGCGCGTCGCCCTCGGCGCGGTCGCCACCAAGTTCCTGGAGCAGTCCGTCGGCGCCCGCGTCGTCTCGCACGTCGTGTCCATCGGTACGGCGGACGCCCCGGCCGGCTCGGTCCCGGTCCCCGACGACGTCGCACGCCTCGACGAGGACCCGGTGCGCTGCCTCGACCCCGAGGCGAGCAAGGCGATGGTGGCCGAGATCGACCAGGCCCACAAGGACGGCGACACGCTCGGCGGTGTGGTCGAGGTCGTGGTGCACGGCCTCCCGCCGGGTCTCGGCTCGCACGTGCACTGGGACCGTCGCCTCGACGCGAGGCTCGCCGGTGCGCTCATGGGCATCCAGGCGATCAAGGGCGTCGAGGTCGGTGACGGGTTCGAGCTCGCGGCCACCCCCGGGTCCAAGGCACACGACGAGATCGTGAGCACCGATGCCGGCATCCGTCGTACCTCCGGGCGCTCGGGTGGCACCGAGGGCGGCATGTCCACCGGCGAGATCCTGCGCGTTCGCGCGGCGATGAAGCCGATCGCCACCGTCCCGCGGGCGCTGCGCACCATCGACGTCACCACCGGTGAGGAGGCCGTCGCGCACCATCAGCGCTCCGACGTGTGCGCCGTCCCGGCCGCCGGCATCGTCGCCGAGGCGATGGTGGCCCTCGTGCTCGCCGAGGCGGTGCTCGAGAAGTTCGGCGGGGACTCGGTGGGGGAGACCCGGCGCAACGTCGAGGGGTACCTCTCCTCGCTGAGGTACGCATGAGCGGGACCCACCCGCGCGTCGTGCTGGTCGGCCCGATGGGCGCCGGCAAGTCGACCGTGGGCGAGCTGCTGGCGTCGTCGTGGGGGACCGCCCTGCGCGACACCGACCGTGACGTCGAGGACCGCGAGGGCCGGCCGATCTCGGAGATCTTCGTCGACCGCGGCGAGAAGTACTTCCGCGACCTCGAGCGCGAGGCCGTGGCCGAGGCGCTCGCCACCCATGACGGCGTGCTGGCGCTGGGCGGCGGCTCGGTGCTCGACCCGGACACCCGGGCCGCGCTCGAGGGCCACATGGTGGTGTTCCTCCACGTGGGGCTGTCCGACGCGGTGAAGCGGGTGGGGCTCGGCACCGCGCGGCCGCTGCTGCTCGGCAACGTCCGGGCCCGGATCAAGGCACTGCTCGACGAGCGGCTGCCGGTCTACCGGGAGGTGGCCACGGTGACCGTCGAGACCGACGGGCGGACCGCCGAGGAGGTGGCCGCGGAGGTGCGCGAGCAGGTCGAGCGGCTCGAGGCCCGTCCGACGGCGGTCGAGGAGGAGGAGCGATGAGTGACCTGTCCACGCTGCACGTCGGGGGAGCGTCGCCGTACGACGTCGTCGTCGGCACGGGCCTGCTCGGCGAGCTGCCCGGCATGCTCGGCGAAGGAGTGCAGCGGGTCGCGGTGATCCACCCGCGCGCGCTCGCCGCCACAGGGGAGGTGATCCGCGAGGACCTCGCCGGCCAGGGCTACGACGCCCACGTGATCGAGATCCCCGACGGTGAGGAGGCCAAGCTCGCCCCGGTCGCGTCGTTCTGCTGGCAGGTGCTCGGGCAGACCGGGTTCACCCGCTCCGACGCCGTCGTCACCGTCGGTGGCGGGTCGACCACCGACATGGGCGGCTTCGTCGCCGCGACCTGGCTGCGCGGGGTCAAGGTGGTGCACATGCCCACCACGCTGCTCGGCATGGTCGACGCTGCCGTCGGCGGCAAGACCGGCATGAACACCACCGAGGGCAAGAACCTCGTCGGAGCGTTCCACGAGCCCTCCGGCGTCCTCTGCGACCTCGCCGCCCTCGAGACGCTGCCGCGCAACGAGCTGGTCAGCGGGCTCGCCGAGGTGATCAAGTGCGGCTTCATCGCCGACCCGGCGATCCTCGACCTCGTCGAGGGCAACCCCGAGGCGGCCACCACCGCGGGCACGGAGGTGCTGCGCGAGCTGATCGAGCGCGCCGTCCAGGTCAAGATCGACGTCGTCGTCTCCGACCTCAAGGAGACCGGCGGCACCGCGGGCCACCCCGGCCGGGAGATGCTCAACTACGGGCACACCCTCGGCCACGCCGTCGAGCGCGTGGAGCGCTACAAGTTCCGCCACGGCGCCGCGGTCGCGATCGGGATGACCTTCGTCGCCGAGCTCGCCCGCCTGGCCGGCAAGCTCGACGAGGCGACCGCCGACCGGCACCGGTCGGTGCTCGAGCTCGTCGGCCTGCCGACCACGTACCGCGGCGGCGTGTGGGGGCAGCTCCTCGAGGCGATGAAGGTCGACAAGAAGTCGCGCGGGGACCAGCTGCGGTTCGTCGTGCTCGAGGGGCTCGCCCGGCCGACGATCCTCACCGCGCCGGACCCCGCCCTGCTCACCGCGGCGTACGCCGAGATCTCCCGGGACGCCCGGTGAAGGTCCTCGTGCTCAACGGCCCCAACCTCGGGCGCCTCGGCCGCAGGCAGCCGGAGATCTACGGCACCACGACCTACACCGAGCTCGTCAGCCTGTGCGAGGAGTGGGGCCGCGACCTCGGGCTGGACGTCGAGGTACGCCAGACCAACCACGAGGGCGAGATGCTCGACTGGCTCAACGACGCCGCGGACACGAGCACGCCCGTGGTGCTCAACGCCGCCGCGTGGACGCACTACTCGCTGGCGATCTACGACGCCTGCGCGCAGCTCGACGCGCCTGTGGTGGAGGTGCACCTGTCCGACCCGGCGCGACGGCCCGAGGAGTTCCGCCACCACTCCGTGGTCACGCCGCACGCCGCCGCGGTCTACGCCGGGCACGGGACGGGCTCCTACCGGCTCGCCCTCGAGCACCTCGCCGGCCGGTAGCGGTCCGGCCCTGCTGATTCGGTGGCCGTCCGGCCTTTCGTTAGACTGGGCGGCTGCTGCCGTACGGCGGCCCTCTCGGCTCCCACTGCTCCCTTACACGAAGGCAACGACTGCGCGATGGCAACGACCAACGACCTCAAGAACGGCATGGTGCTCAACCTCGACGGCCAGCTCTGGTCGGTGATCTGGTTCCAGCACCACAAGCCCGGCAAGGGCGGCGCGGTCGTGCGCACCAAGCTCAAGAACATCGAGTCCGGCAAGACCGTCGACAAGACCTTCAACGCGGACGTGAAGGTCGATGTGGCCAACGTCGACAAGCGGACCATGCAGTACCTCTACAACGACGGCACGTCCTACGTGTTCATGGACACCTCGACCTACGACCAGATCGAGGTCTCGCCCGAGATCGTCGGCGACGCGAAGAACTTCCTCCTCGAGAACCAGGAGGCGATCGTCGCCACCAACGAGGGCCGCGTCCTCTACATCGAGCTCCCGGCCTCGGTCGAGCTCCTCGTCGAGTACACCGAACCGGGCCTCCAGGGCGACCGCTCCACCGGCGGCACCAAGCCGGCGCGTCTCGAGACCGGCCACGAGATCCAGGTCCCGCTGTTCATCACCACCGGGGAGAAGATCAAGGTCGACACCCGCGACAGCAGCTACCAGGGCCGAGTCAGCTCCTGATGGCAGCTCGTTCGAAGGCCCGGAAGCGCGCGCTCGACGTCCTGTTCGAGAGCGAGGCCCGCGGTGTGCCGGCGGAGGAGGTGCTCCAGGAGCGCCTCGTCGCCGGCGACCCGCCGGTCAACGAGTACACCGTCGACCTGGTCCGGGGCGTGACCGAGCACTCCGCGCGCATCGACGAGCTGCTGTCGTCGTACTCCCAGGGCTGGAGCCTGGAGCGGATGCCCGCGGTGGACCGCAACGTGCTCCGGCTCGGCATCTACGAGGTGCTCTACGTCGACGACGTCCCCGACGCGGTGGCCGTCAGCGAGGCCCTCAACCTGGTGCGCGAGCTCTCCACCGACGAGTCGCCGACGTTCGTCAACGGCGTGCTCGGCAACATCCTGCGCAACAAGCCCGCGCTCTCGGCCTGAGCGCCGCCTGGACCCGGCCTGGGCGATCAGCCCAGGAGCACGCGGGTCCACAGGTCCCGCAGGTGTACGGCGTACTGCCGCGCCGACCAGCCGCGCGAGCGCAGCCGGGTGTAGTAGTCGACCGCGTTCGTCGTCCACACGATGTCGGCGACGGCGTCGTCGTCGAGGTCGTCGCGGAGCCGCCCCGTGGACCGCAGGTCGGCAGCGAACAGCCGCATGTTCGCGGCTCGGCGTTCCTCGAGGTGCTGCGACGTCCGCGCACACGCCTGATCGCTCCGCGCTGCCTCGTGGAGCGCGGTGAGCAGCGGAGCGGTCCGCGGCATCAGGCGACCGAGCGCGTCGGCGTACACCGCGATCTTGTCCTCGGCGGAGGTGGCGGCACGGATCGCCTTCACGTAGGCCCGTTCCTCGGCGGGGACCGGCTCCTCGGCTCCGCCGAGCGCCATGTCCACGACCGCGAGCATCAGCTCGGGCTTCCGTCCGACGCTCGTATAGACCGTGTCGAGGGACACCCCGGCGCCCCGGGCCACGTCGGTCACGGTGGTCGCCGCGAAGCCGTGCGAGGAGAACAGGTCGTGCGCGGCGCCGAGCACCGCCCGACGCGTCTCCTCGGCGCGCTCCCGCCGCACGGTAGACCTGTACGGCCGCCTCTTGACCTGGTCAGCCACGCGTCCTAGCTTACCAATATTCATCCGAAGTGGATTCGGACGAATGAGGGAGGTCGACGATGACCACTGAGCAGCTCTCCACCTCCGGTGTCGTGCACCGGCCGGCCGGGACCGGCCCGGCGACCTGGGCGATGGGCTCGCTGTTCGAGCACCTCGTGCAGGCCGACGAGACCGACGGCCGCCTCGGCATGGCGGTCGTCACCCAGCCGCCCGGCATCGCCACGCCCCTCCACCGGCACACCCGCGAGGCGGAGGCGTTCTACCTCTTGTCCGGCACGATGACCTACCGCGCGGGCGACGAGACGTTCGAGCTGTCCCAGGGTTCGTTCATCTACCTCCCGCAGGGACTGCCGCACGCGTTCCGGATCACGGGGGAGGAGCCGGCGCGGATCCTGGGCCTCACCGTGCCCGGCCATCTGCTCGGCCTCTACCAGGAGGTCGGCATCCCGGCGGCGGAGCGTCGGCTCCCCGGCGTCGACGGTCTCCCCATGGACGTGGAGATCGCCCGGTGGAACGAGGTGGGTCCCCGCTACGGCCTCGAGGTGGTCGGGCCGCCCATCTGACGCCAAGCGCCCCTGAGCCTCGTCTCCAGGGCTCTCCGGGGCCGGATGGTGCCCGGGCATGCGATCGTGGAGTGATGAGGCATCCGGCGGAGGTCGACGTCGTCGTCATCGGGCTCGGGCCCGGCGGTGAGGCGCTCGCCACGGAGCTCGGCCGGGCAGGACTCGATGTGATCGCGGTCGACCGGCGACTCGTCGGCGGCGAGTGTCCCTACTACGGCTGCATCCCCACCAAGATGATGGTGCGGGCCGCCGACCTGCTCGCCGAGGCGCGGCGCATCGACGGCCGCGCCGGGAGCAGCAGCGTGACCCCCGCCTGGTCGGACGTCGCCCGACGCATCTCCGACGAGGCCACCGCTGCCTGGGACGACACGGCGGCGGTCGAACGGCTCGAGTCCGCCGGTGTCCGGTTCGTGCGCGGGGAGGGCCGGCTCGCCGGGCGGCGCACCGTGGAGGTCGAGGGTACGACGTACACCGCTCGGCGTGGCGTGGTCCTGAACACCGGGACCGAGCCGTCGGCGCCGCCCATCGACGGCCTGGCGCAGACGCCGTACTGGACGAACCGGGACGCGGTGCGCGTGGAGCGGCTGCCCGAGTCGCTCATCGTGCTGGGCGGTGGCGCGATCGGGGCGGAGATCGGGCAGGCCTTCTCCCGGTTCGGCGTCCGGGTCACGGTCGTCGAGAACGCGCCGCGGATCCTGGCCGTGGAGGAGCCGGAGGCCGGCGACCTCGTGGGGCAGGTGTTCACCCGTGAGGGGATCGAGGTCCTGACCTCGGCCGACACCAAGCGCGTGTCGTACGACGGGGGCCGCTTCGCGCTGGAGGTCGACGGGACCACCATCCACGCGGAGCGGCTCCTGGTCGCGACCGGTCGACGGGCCAACCTCTCCGCCCTCGGCCTGGAGAGCGTGGGCCTGGACCCGTCCGCCCGCATGCTCGAGGTCGACGAGCACCTCCGGGCCGCAGAGGGGCTCTGGGCGATCGGCGACATCACCGGCAAGGGCGCCTTCACCCACGTGTCGATGTACCAGGCCCGGATCGCGGCCCGGGACATCCGCCGCGCGGACGGCCCCGGGGCGGACTACCGGGCGGTCCCACGGGTCACGTTCACCGACCCCGAGGTCGGCTCGGTGGGTCTCACCGCGCGGCAGGCGGTCGAGCAGGGCATCACCGTGCGGACGGCGACGACGGACCTGGCGGCGTCGACCCGTGGGTGGATCCACGGAGCCGAGGGGCTGGTCAAGCTGGTCGAGGACGCAGACCGGGGCATCCTCGTCGGCGGGACCGCGGTCGGGCCCGCCGGTGGCGAGATGCTGTCGATGCTCACCACGGCCGTCCACGCCGAGGTGCCGACCGGCACGCTGAGGTCGATGATCTACGCGTACCCGACGTTCCACCGCGCCGTGGAGAGCGCTCTGGACGTGCTCCGGTGACCGGTCCTGTCCAGGCCAGGGTGTCCCGGCCGTGGACTCTCCGTCGGCTGATACGCTCTGAGGCGTTCGACATCCTTTAACGAGCCGTCCTGTGAGGCGGAGAAGGAGGTCTGGTTCGCCCATGCCTGCCGAGACGACGGCACCATCAGGCGAGGACGGACGCACCGTCCTCGACGCGCGTGACATCTCCCGCGCACTCACCCGCATCGCCCACGAGATCCTCGAGCGCAACAAGGGTGGCTCCGGTCTGGTCCTCCTCGGGATCCCGACCCGCGGCGTCCCCCTCGCGCAGCGGATCGCAGCCAAGATCTCCTCGGTCGAGGGCATCGACATCCCGGTCGGGTCGCTGGACGTGACGATGTACCGCGACGACCTGCGGATGCGCCCGGCGCGCACCCTGCTGCCCACCGACATCCCCGCCGGCGGCATCGACGGCAAGACCGTGGTCCTCGTCGACGACGTGCTCTTCTCCGGCCGCACGATCCGCGCCGCCCTCGACGCGATGAACGACGTCGGCCGGCCTCGCAACGTCCGCCTGGCGGTCCTCGTGGACCGGGGCCATCGCGAGCTGCCGATCCGCGCCGACTTCGTCGGCAAGAACCTGCCCACCTCGCTGGTCGAGAACGTCGCGGTCCGCCTCGAGGAGCTCGACGGCACCGACGCCGTGACCATCTCCGGGGGCGTCGCCGCCGGCGAGGAGGAGAGCGCATGAACCGCCACCTGTTGAGCACCGGCGACCTGAGCCGCGACGACGCCGAGCTGATCCTGTCCACCGCCGAGGAGCTGCGCTCCCTCGCGGACCGGCCGATCAAGAAGCTCCCTGCGCTTCGCGGCCGCACCGTCGTCAACCTGTTCTTCGAGGACTCCACCCGGACCCGGATCTCCTTCGAGGCCGCGGCCAAGCGGCTGAGCGCGGACGTCATCAACTTCGCGGCGAAGGGCTCCAGCCTGAGCAAGGGCGAGAGCCTGAAGGACACCGCGCTCACGCTGGAGGCGATGGGCGCCGACGCCGTGGTGATCCGGCACTGGGCGTCCGGCGCCCCGCACACCCTGGCCAACTCCGGCTGGGTCCGCTCCAGCGTGGTCAACGCCGGCGACGGCACGCACGAGCACCCCACCCAGGCGCTCCTCGACGCGTTCACCATGTGGCGCCACCTCGGCAGCCTCGACGGGCGGAGGATCGCGATCGTCGGTGACGTCCTGCACAGCCGGGTCGCCCGCTCCAACGCGCTGCTGCTGCGGACCCTGGGCGCCGAGGTCACCCTGATCGCGCCGCCGACGCTGTTCCCGGTCGGTGTCGAGGGCTGGGACGTCGAGACGTCGTACGACCTCGACGCCGTGCTCCCGAAGTCCGACGCGGTGATGATGCTGCGGGTGCAGCGCGAGCGGATGAACGCCGCGTTCTTCCCCACCCAGCGGGAGTACTCCCGCCGCTACGGCCTCGACGCGCGCCGCATGGGCATGCTGCAGGACCACACGATCGTGATGCACCCCGGCCCGATGATCCGCGGCATGGAGATCACCGCCGACGTCGCCGACTCCGACCGGTCGGTGATCGTCGAGCAGGTCACCAACGGCGTCGCGGTCCGGATGGCTGTGCTGTACCTCCTGCTCAGCGGCAACGAGTCCGACGCCGGGCGTACGACGGACGCCGCGACCGCCCAGCCGACCACCCAGCCGACCACCCAGCCGACCCCTGACACCGACGGAGCACAGCCGTGACGAGCTACCTGATCAGACGAGCCGGCATCCTCGGCGGGGAGCCCACCGACCTGCTGCTCGAGGACGGCGTGGTCGCCCGCATCGGCAAGGACCTGGCCGCCGAGGGTGCCGAGGTCGTCGACGCCGAGGGCCTGGTCGCCCTGCCCGGCCTCGTCGACCTCCACACGCACCTGCGGGAGCCGGGCCGCGAGGACGCCGAGACCGTCGAGACCGGCACCCGGGCCGCGGCGCTCGGCGGGTTCACCGCCGTCCACGCGATGGCCAACACCGACCCGGTCGCCGACACCGCCGGCGTGGTGGAGCAGGTGTGGCGGCTCGGCCGCGAGGCGGGGCACTGCGACGTCTTCCCCGTCGGGGCGGTGACCGTCGGCCTCCAGGGCGAGCGGCTCGCCGAGCTCGGCGCGATGGCCGACTCCGCCGCTCGCGTGCGGGTGTTCTCCGACGACGGCAAGTGCGTCTCCGACGCGGTGCTGATGCGCCGGGCGCTGGAGTACGTCAAGGCGTTCGACGGCGTCGTGGCCCAGCACGCCCAGGAGCCCCGCCTGACCGAGGACGCCCAGATGAACGAGGGTGAGCTCTCCGGCCGCCTCGGCCTCGCGGGCTGGCCGGCCGTCGCCGAGGAGGCGATCATCGCCCGCGACTGCCTCCTCGCCGCGCACGTCGGCTCCCGGCTCCACATCTGCCACGTGTCCACCGCCGGGTCGGTCGAGATCGTGCGCTGGGCCAAGAGCAAGGGCTGGGACGTCACCGCCGAGGCGTGCCCGCACCACCTGATCCTGACCGACGAGCTCGCCGCGACCTACGACCCGATCTACAAGGTCAACCCGCCGCTGCGCTCGGCCACCGACGTCGAGGCGCTCCGCGCCGGCCTCGCCGACGGCACGATCGACATCGTCGCCACCGACCACGCGCCGCACCCGCTCGAGGACAAGGACTGCGAGTGGCAGGCCGCCGCGTTCGGCATGCTCGGGCTCGAGACCGCGCTGTCGATCGTGCAGCGGACCATGGTCGACCCGGGCCTGCTCGACTGGGCGGGCGTCGCCGAGCGGATGTCCTACACGCCTGCCCGGATCGGGCGTCTCGAGGAGCACGGCCGGCCCGTCGCCGAGGGCGAACCGGCCAACGTCGTGCTGTACGACCCCTCGGTCACCCGCGTCGTCGACCGCACCGAGGTCGCCTCGCTCTCCCGCAACACCCCCTACGCCGGCATGGAGCTTCCGGGCAGGGTCGTGGCCACCTTCCTGCGCGGCAGGCCCACCGTCCTCGACGGGAAGCTCGCATGAGCCTTCCCGAATGGGTCGTCCCCGTGACGATCATGTTCGTCGTGCTGGCGCTGGCCTACGTCGGCATGTGGCGCGGCTGGCGCAGGCGCGCGAACCGCCACGACGTGCCGCCCCTTCCTCCCGCACCCGCGGTCGCGGACCTGCCCCCGGCGAAGCTGCAGGCAGGTGCCCGCTACTTCGGTACGACGGTCAGCGACAGCTGGCTCGACCGGGTCGTCGCCCAGGGGCTCGGCGCCAGGAGCACCGCCCGGCTGTCGCTCTCGACGGAGGGCCTGGACGTGATCCGCCTCGCGGGCAGCTTCCGGATCCCGGTCGAGGCGCTCCGCGGGGCCCGGCACGACCAGGGCATCGCCGGGAAGGTGGTGCCGCCGCACGGCGTGCTGGTCGTGACCTGGCAGCACGGCGACCTCGTCCTCGACACCGGCTTCCGGCTCGAGCCGCCCCGACCGGCCCAGGGCAGCGCCGCCCAGGCCACCGTCAACGAGACCCACAACCAGTGGATCCGGACGATCAGCAAGCTCGTCCGGGAGCACAAGGAGCACACCGCATGAGGCAGCCCAAGCCGGCTCTGCTCGTCCTCGAGGACGGCCGCACCTTCCACGGCGACTCGTTCGGCGCCGAGGGAGAGACCTTCGGCGAGGCGGTGTTCTCCACCGGCATGTCCGGCTACCAGGAGACGCTGACCGACCCGTCGTACCACCGGCAGGTCGTCGTGATGACCGCGCCGCACGTCGGCAACACCGGCATGAACGACGAGGACCCGGAGTCCCGCCGGATCTGGGTGAGCGGCTACGTCGTCCGCGACCCCTCCCGGATCCCCTCGAGCTGGCGTTCCCGCCGGTCCCTCGACGACGAGCTGCGCGAGCAGGGCGTCGTCGGCATCTCGGGGATCGACACGCGTGCCCTCACCCGCCACCTGCGTGAGCGGGGCGCGATGCGTGTCGGCATCTCCACCGCCGAGTCCGACCCCGAGGCGCTGCGCCGCCGGGTGCTCGGGTCGGCGGAGATGAAGGGCGCCGACCTCACCGCCGACGTGACCACGCCCGAGACGTACGTCGTACCCGCCACCGGCGAGGCGCGGTTCAAGGTCGTCGCGCTCGACCTCGGCATCAAGGACATGACCCCGACGATGATGGCCGAGCGCGGCATCGAGGTGCACGTGATGCCCGCCAAGTCCAGCCTGGAGGACGTCCTCGCGGTCGAGCCCGACGGGGTGTTCTTCTCCAACGGCCCCGGCGACCCGGCCGCGACCACGCACGAGATCGAGGTGCTGCGCGGCGTGCTGGAGCGGGACATCCCGTACTTCGGCATCTGTTTCGGCAACCAGCTGTTCGGCCGGGCGCTGGGCTTCGGCACCTTCAAGCTGAAGTACGGCCACCGAGGCATCAACCAGCCGGTGATGGACCGCACCACCGGCAAGGTCGAGATCACCGCGCACAACCACGGCTTCGCGGTCGACGCCCCGCTGGAGGGGAGCACGGCGACGCCCTACGGCGAGGCGAGCGTCAGCCACGTCTGCCTCAACGACGACGTCGTGGAGGGCCTCGAGCTGCGCGACCCGGCGTCGGAGGGGGGCGCCCTGAAGGCGTTCTCGGTGCAGTACCACCCCGAGGCGGCGGCCGGCCCGCACGACGCGGCCTACCTGTTCGACCGATTCACCGAGCTCATGGCCTCGCGAGGCACGACCAGCGGAGAGGTGGCCTGACGTGCCCAAGCGCGAAGACATCAAGAGCGTGCTCGTGATCGGCTCCGGGCCGATCATCATCGGCCAGGCGGCGGAGTTCGACTACTCGGGCACCCAGGCGTGCCGCGTGCTGCGGTCCGAAGGGCTGCGCGTGATCCTCGTGAACTCCAACCCGGCCACGATCATGACCGACCCGGAGTTCGCCGACGCGACCTACATCGAGCCGATCACCCCGGAGTTCGTCGAGAAGGTGATCGAGAAGGAGCGCCCCGACGCGCTCCTCGCGACCCTCGGCGGGCAGACCGCGCTGAACGCCGCGATGGCGCTCGACGCCGCGGGTGTCCTCGAGAAGTACGGCGTCGAGCTGATCGGGGCGTCCATCGAGGCCATCGAGCGGGGCGAGAACCGCCAGTCCTTCAAGCAGATCGTCGAGGAGCTCGGGGGAGAGGTGGCCAAGTCGGCCATCTGCCACTCCATGGACGAGTGCCTCGCCGCGGCCGACGAGCTGGGCTACCCGATGGTGGTCCGCCCGAGCTTCACCATGGGCGGCACCGGGTCCGGCATGGCCTACGACGAGGACGACCTGCGCCGCATCGCCGGCGCCGGTCTCGCCGCGAGCCCGACCACCGAGGTGCTCCTCGAGGAGTCCATCCTCGGCTGGAAGGAGTACGAGCTCGAGGTCATGCGCGACAAGGCCGACAACGTCGTGATCGTGTGCTCCATCGAGAACCTCGACCCGATGGGCGTGCACACCGGCGACTCGATCACGGTCGCGCCGGCGATGACCCTGACCGACCGCGAGTACCAGCGGATGCGTGACCTCTCGATCGGCATCATCCGGTCGGTCGGCGTCGACACGGGAGGCTGCAACATCCAGTTCGCTGTCGACCCGACCAACGGCCGGCTGATCGTGATCGAGATGAACCCGCGGGTTTCCCGGTCCAGCGCGCTCGCGTCCAAGGCCACCGGCTTCCCGATCGCGAAGATCGCCGCGAAGGTCGCCATCGGCTACACCCTCGACGAGATCCCCAACGACATCACCAAGGAGACCCCGGCGAGCTTCGAGCCGACCCTGGACTACGTCGTGGTGAAGGTGCCGCGGTTCGCGTTCGAGAAGTTCCCGACCGCCGACCCGACCCTCACCACGCACATGAAGTCCGTCGGTGAGGCGATGGCGATCGGGCGCAACTTCACCGAGGCCCTGCAGAAGTCGCTGCGCAGCCTGGAGCACAAGGCCGCCATCTTCGACTGGAGCACCGAGCTCGCGCCGCTGCCCGACCTGATGGAGACGGTCCGCACCCCGCACGACGGACGGCTGCGGGAGGTCATGGACGCGATCCGTGCAGGCGCGACGGCTGAGCAGCTCCACGAGGCCACGAGGATCGACCCGTGGTTCCTCGACCAGCTGTTCCTCGTCGACGAGGTGGCCACCACGATCGCCGAGGCCGACGACCTCACCGCGCCGGTGATCCGGCTGGCCAAGCGACACGGCTTCTCCGACGCGCAGATCGCCGGCATCCGGGGCCTGCGCGAGGACGTGGTCCGCGGGGTGCGCTGGGCCCTGGGCCTGCGGCCGGTCTACAAGACCGTGGACACCTGCGCCGCGGAGTTCGCGTCGCGGACGCCGTACCACTACTCCGCCTACGACGAGGAGACCGAGGTCGAGCCGCGTGACCGGCCCGCGGTGATCATCCTCGGTTCGGGCCCGAACCGGATCGGCCAGGGCATCGAGTTCGACTACTCGTGCGTGCACGCCTCGATGGCGCTGTCCGAGGCCGGCTACGAGACGATCATGGTCAACTGCAACCCCGAGACCGTCTCCACCGACTACGACACCAGCGACCGGCTCTACTTCGAGCCGCTCACGCTCGAGGACGTGCTCGAGATCGTGCACGCCGAGGAGCAGGCCGGCCCTGTCGCCGGCGTCATCTGCCAGCTCGGCGGCCAGACCCCGCTCGGCCTGGCCCAGGGCCTCGAGGACGCCGGCGTCCCGATCGTCGGCACCACCCCGGAGGCGATCCACCTCGCCGAGGAGCGCGGCGCGTTCGGCCGGGTCCTCGCCGAGGCCGGCCTGCCCGCGCCCAAGCACGGCACCGCGACGTCGTACGCCGAGGCCCGGGCGATCGCCGAGGAGATCACCTACCCGGTCCTCGTCCGGCCCTCCTACGTCCTCGGCGGACGCGGGATGGAGATCGTGTACGACGACGAGGCGCTGCGCGGCTACATCACCCGGGCGACCGAGATCTCCCCGGAGCACCCGGTGCTGGTCGACCGGTTCCTCGACGATGCCGTGGAGATCGACGTCGACGCGCTCTACGACGGCGAGGAGCTCTTCCTCGGCGGCGTCATGGAGCACATCGAGGAGGCCGGCATCCACTCCGGCGACTCGAGCTGCGCGCTCCCCCCGATCACCCTCGGCCACGAGACGATCGAACGGATCCGCCGCTCGACCGAGGCGATCGCCAAGGGCGTCGGGGTGAGGGGCCTGCTCAACGTGCAGTACGCGATGGCCTCCGACGTGCTCTACGTCCTCGAGGCCAACCCGCGTGCCTCCCGGACGGTGCCGTTCGTCTCCAAGGCGACCGCGACCCCGCTCGCGAAGGCCGCCGCCCGGGTGATGCTCGGCGAGACGATCGCGTCGCTGCGCGAGCAGGGCGTGCTGCCCGCCGTCGGTGACGGCGGTGACCTGCCCTCCGACGCGCCGATCGCGGTCAAGGAGGCGGTCATGCCGTTCAACCGCTTCCGCACCATCGAGGGGAAGAACGTCGACACCGTCCTCGGCCCGGAGATGCGCTCCACCGGTGAGGTGATGGGTTTCGACGCGGTGTTCGGCACGAGCTTCGCCAAGGCGCAGACCGCCGCGTTCGGCGACCTGCCCACCGAGGGCCGGATCTTCGTGTCCGTGGCCAACGTCGACAAGCGGCACATGATCTTCCCGATCAAGCGGCTCGCCGACCTCGGCTACGAGATCCTCGCGACCGAGGGGACCGCCGAGGTGCTCCGGCGCAACGGGGTCCCGGCCGAGGTGGTCCGCAAGCACAGCGAGGGCCCGGGTGACGACGGGCACCCGACGATCGTCGGCCGGATCCTCGACGGCGACGTGCGGCTGATCGTGAACACCCCGCACGGCACGACCAAGGGCGGGTCGCCGCGCCTGGACGGCTACGAGATCCGCACCGCCGCCGTGATCGCCAACATCCCGTGCATCACCACGATCCAGGGCCTCGCAGCGGCGGTCCAGGGGATCGAGGCGGTCCGCGCGGGCAACATCGGGGTGCGCTCCCTGCAGGACTGGGCGCCGCTGGTCAAGGTCGACGGCGGCCGGTGACCCCGTGAGCACCCCACGAAGCTGTTCGCTCCGCTCGCACCTCCGCGGGGACCCCGCATGACCGTGTACCGCTGGCTGTTCGACCACGCGCTCGTGCGCGTCGACGCCGAGACCGCCCACAAGGCGGGCTTCGCGGCGCTCCGCGCCGGGGGCCCCCTGGTGGGCAGGCTGCCGCTGGGTGGCCCCGCCACCCCGGTCGAGGCCATGGGGCTGCGGTTCCCCGGACCCCTGGGGCTGGCCGCGGGCTTCGACAAGAACGCCGTGGGCATCGACGCCCTCGCCGCGCTGGGATTCTCGTTCGTGGAGGTCGGGACCGTCACCGGGGAGGCGCAGCCGGGCAACCCGAGGCCGCGGCTCTTCCGCCTCCCGGCCGACCGGGCCGTGGTCAACCGGATGGGCTTCAACAACGACGGCGCCGAGGTGGTCGCGAGCCGCCTCGAGGCGCGCCGCCGGCGCGGCATCCCGCGCCCGGTGGTGGTCGGGGTCAACATCGGCAAGACCAAGTCCGTTCCCGAGGACGAGGCGATCGGCGACTACGAGAAGAGCACCCGCCTGCTCGCGCCGTACGCCGACTACCTGGTGGTCAACGTCAGCTCGCCGAACACGCCCGGCCTCCGCGACCTCCAGGCGGTGGAGAAGCTCGAGCCGCTGCTGCGGGCGGTACGACGCCAGGCCGACGTCGTGACGCAGAGCCGGGTGCCGCTGCTGGTGAAGATCGCCCCCGACCTGAGCGACGAGGACGTCCTCGCGGTCGCCGACCTCGCCGAGGCCATCGACCTCGACGGCGTCGTCGCGACGAACACCACGACCTCCCGCGCGGGCCTCGCCTCCGACCCCGCGGTCGTCGAGCGGGTCGGGGCCGGGGGACTCTCCGGCGCGCCGCTGCGCGAGCGATCGCTGGCAGTGCTGCGCCTCCTCCGGGGACGGCTCGACCCGTCGACCACCGTGATCTCCGTCGGCGGCATCGGCAACGCCGCGGACGCTGCCGAGCGGCTCGCCGCCGGGGCCGACCTGCTCCAGGCCTACACCGCCTTCGTCTACGAGGGAGCGCTGTGGCCCTCGCGGGTCCAGCGAGAGCTCACCAGGCTGACCTCACCGGCCGGGACCGCCGGATGACCCATGCGGCGCGGGGACCAGTACACGTGCAGGGCGAGGTGCTGAGCAACAAGCGTGCCGGCGTCTACCAGCACCTGACCCTCGTCGCAGCGGGCGTCGCCGAGCGCTTCCGGCCCGGCAACACCGTCGCGCTCGCCGTGGGCGGCCCACTGTCGGACCGGATGCTGCGCCGCGGCTTCCCGGTCTACCGGGTCCGCGCCACCGGTGCCTACCGCAGCACCGTCGAGATCGTCCTCGCGCCCGCCGAGCCCGGCCAGGAATGGCTGGCGGGGCTCTCCGCGGGCGCGGCCGTCGACGTCGTCGGGCCGCTCGGCCGCCCCTTCGCGCTGCCGAAGGAGCCGGTCGCCTGCACTCTCGCGGGGTCGGGCCACGCCGCCGCTCCGCTGTTCAGTCTCGCCGAGCGCCTGCGCGAGCGCGGCTGCGCGGTGCACATG
Source organism: Nocardioidaceae bacterium (assembly GCA_035762105.1). Classification (GTDB taxonomy): domain Bacteria; phylum Actinomycetota; class Actinomycetes; order Propionibacteriales; family Nocardioidaceae; genus Nocardioides_C. Next base: position 36,761 of record DASTPU010000133.1, read on the forward strand.
GTGCTCGGCGGCGTGACCGACCGGGACCTCTTCGGCGCCTTGGACGCGAAGCGCGCCGCCAAGACCGTCGTGGTCACCACCGAGGACGGGTCGGTCGGGATGCGCGGTGGCGTGGCCGACGTGCTGCCCGACCTGCTCCGGCGCACGGGCAGCGACGTCGTCTACGCCGCCGGTCCGCCCGACATGCTGCACGAGGTCGCCGCCGCCGCCGAGCAGCACGGCGCCTGGAGCCAGACCGCGCTCGACACCCCGCTGGTATGCGCAACCGGCGCCTGTCTCACCTGCGTGGTCCCGGTGGTCGGTGAGGACGGGGTCTCCCGAATGGTGCGTGCGTGCACGGAGGGCCCGGTGTTCCGCGGCGACCGCGTGCGCTGGGCCGACCTCGGCGGCGTGCCCGCCGACACGTGGGGCGCCTCCGAGAGGGAGCGCGCATGAGTACGCCGGACGTCTCGACGACACTGGGCGAGCTCACCCTGGCCAACCCGGTCATGGTCGCCGCCGGATGTGGTGGGACCGGCCGCGAGCTCGAACCGTTCGTCGACCTCGACGGGCTCGGGGGGTTCGTCACCCGGTCGGTGACCCTGGACCCGCGTGCCGGGAACCCACCGCCCCGCGCGGTGGAGACACCCGCTGGGCTGGTCAGCGACACCGGCCTGCAAGGGCTCGGTCTGCAGGGCTTCCTCGCCACCGAGCTGCCCTGGCTCGCGAAGCGCAAGGTCCGCACCGTGGTGTCGATCGCCGGCCAGAACCTGGGCGAGTGGGCCGAGCTCTCCCGTCGGGTCGGGCTCAGCCCGGGGGTCGCGGCGGTCGAGGTGAACCTCGCCTGGCCGGACGGCTCCGTCGCGGGTCGTGACTCCTACCAGGCGGGCAAGATCGTCGCCGCCGTCCGCCGGGACATGCCCCGCGGTGTGCAGGTGCTCGTCAAGGTCGCCTGCGACCCGCACACGGTCGTCGACGTGTCCCGTGCCGCGGTCAAGGCCGGAGCCGACGCCGTCGTCGTGGGCCACGGCCTACCCTCGCTCGTGCTCGACCCGCAGACCCTGAAGCCGGTGCTGCGGGGTGCCCTGGGCGGCCCGGCGGTGCTGCCCGTGACGCTGCGCTGCCTCTGGGAGGTGCACGCCGCGCTGTCCGACGTACCCCTCGTCGGCAGCGGCGGGATCCGCACCGGCTACGACACGCTCGCCATGCTGGCCGCCGGTGCCGGCGCGGTGCAGGTCGGAAGCACCGTCCTCCACGACCCCGGCGCGCCGCGGCGGATCGTCGCCGAGCTCGCCGACGAGCTCCAGCGCCGCGGCATCACGGCCATCCGGGACGTGATCGGCCACGCCCACCTCGACAACGCAGGAGACACACGATGACCTTCGGTTCCCGGCTTCGCGACGCGATGGACGCGCGAGGTCCCCTGTGCGCCGGCATCGACCCGCACCCGGCGCTGCTCGACGCGTGGGGGATGACCGACAGCGCGGTCGGGCTCGAGCGGTTCTCGATGATCGCGGTCGAGGCCCTGGCCGGTGCGTCCGCCGCGATCAAGCCGCAGTCGGCCTTCTTCGAGCGGCACGGCTCCAAGGGGGTCGCCGTCCTGGAGAAGGTGATCGCCGAAGCCAGGAACCTGGGCTCGATCGTCGTGCTCGACGTGAAGCGGGGCGACATCGGGTCGACCGCCCAGGCCTACGCCGACGCGTACCTCGACAGGTCCTCGCCGCTCGCGGCGGACGCGATCACGGCGAGCCCATTCCTCGGGTTCGGGTCGCTCGACCCGATCATCGACACCGCGCTGGCCAACGACGCCGGCGTCTTCGTGCTCGCGCTGACCTCGAACCCCGAGGGCCCCCAGGTGCAGCACGCTCGCACCGAGGACGGCCGCACGGTCGCCGGCACGGTGCTCGAGTCGATCGCCGCCCGCAACAGAGGTGAGTCCCCGCTGGGCTCCATCGGCGCCGTCGTGGGCGCGACGATCGGGGAGACGACCGAGGACCTCGACGTCAACGGGCCGCTGCTGGTGCCCGGCCTCGGTGCCCAGGGCGGGACCCTGGACGACGTACGCCGGATCTTCGGCGCGGCCACGCGCAACGTCCTCGCCAGCAGCTCCCGGGAGATCCTCTCCGCCGGCCCGGACAAGGCCGCCCTGCACCACGCGGCGCTCGAGACCGCGCGGCAGCTCGCCGCGCTGAGCGCGCCGTGAGGGGAGTACGACGGACGCTGCCCGCCGTGATGGGCACGGTGCTCGCCGTGTCCCTGGTCGGCTGCGCGAGCGACACGGAGCGCTACTGCGACACGCTGTCGGAGAAGAAGCAGACGCTGACCGACCTCGCCGTCTCGGACGACGCCGACGTGCTCGACCGGACGCTGGACGTGCTCCGCGACCTCCGCGACGAGGCTCCCCCCGACATCGAGGACGAGTGGTCGACGCTGGTGTTCGCCTACGAGACCCTCGCCGACGCCTTCGACGCCGCCGGGACCAGCCCCGGGGAGTACGACCCCGCCTCCCCACCGCGAGGTGTCACCGAGGAGCAGGCCGAGCGGATCGAGGGCGCCGCCGCCGAGCTGGGGTCCGCTCGCGTGATGCAGGCCGCCGACGGCCTCGAGCAGCACGCCCGCGACGTGTGCAAGGTGGACCTCGGCCTCAGCTCGGGCTAGCCCGGCATCCTCGGGGCCGTCCGGCAGGACCGGCTACCCGGAGCGCGTGTCCACCCTCGAGCCACCCCTCGCACCGGGCGCGTTGCAGCCCACGGGACGGACTGACTAGATTTCTCACCTGCCCTTCGCTCGGGTCCGCCGAGCGCACCCGACCGATGAGGACTGACACCGTGGCCCTTCCGCCGCTCACGCCCGAGCAGCGCCAAGCTGCACTGGACAAGGCAGCGGCCTCCCGTCGGGAGCGCGCCGAGGTCAAGAACCGGCTCAAGCACTCCGGCGCCTCGATCGTCGAGGTCCTCAAGCAGGGGCAGGAGAACGACGTGATCGCGAAGATGCGCGTCCTCGACCTTCTCCAGTCGATGCCCGGTGTGGGCAAGGTGCGAGCCCGCCAGATGATGGAGCGGCTCAACATCTCCGAGAGCCGCCGGGTCCGTGGCCTCGGCGCGAACCAGATCGCCGCCCTCGAACGCGAGTTCGGCTCGGGCGAGTGACGGAGCGGCGCGACGGGGGAGTGAGCACGGTAGGTCGGCTCGTCGTACTGGCCGGCCCGACCGCGGTCGGCAAGGGCACCGTCGCCGCCGAGATCCGCAAGAACCACCCCGAGATCTGGATCTCGGTGTCCGCGACCACGCGCAGGCCACGACCGGGCGAGGTGCACGGCCGGCACTACTGGTTCGTGAGCGAGGAGGAGTTCGACGAGCTCGTCGCCACCGGCCAGCTCCTCGAGTGGGCGGTGGTGCACAAGGGTGCCCGCTACGGCACGCCGCGCAAGCCGGTCGAGGAGGCCCTCGCGGCCGGACGGCCCGCGCTGCTCGAGATCGACCTCCAGGGCGCGCGGCAGGTGCGGCAGTCGATGCCGGAGGCGCTGTTCGTGTTCCTGTCCCCGCCGTCGTGGGAGGAGCTGGTCCGCCGCCTCGTCGGGAGGGGTACCGAGACCCCCGAGGAGCGGGAGCGTCGCCTGGAGACCGCGCGGGAGGAGCTCGCCGCCGAGGAGGAGTTCGACGTCACGGTCGTGAACACCGAAGTTCACGCTGCGAGCGAAGAGTTGGTAGCCTTGATCAAGAACGTCCCGACTCATCGGTGACGCCGACCAATCCGACTGACTCTGTGAGGCCTACAAGCGTGTCTGGCTCCCTGCCCGTAGCCGAGGGCATCACCAACCCGCCCATCGACGAGCTCCTGACCAAGACGGACTCGAAGTACAAGCTCGT
>DASTPU010000134.1:0-24310 GCA_035762105.1 Nocardioidaceae bacterium
CGAGTGCTGGCTGCACGGGTCGAGGTTCGACCTGCGCACCGGCAAGCCGACCAACCTGCCGGCGACCGAGCCGGTTGCGATCTACCCGGTGCGGGTCGAGGGCGACGACGTCCTCGTCGACGTACACAGCCCCTACTGACCTCACCCTGACTTTCGAAGACCGAGACGGAGACTTGAGAAACATGGCAACCCTGGAGATCCACGACCTGCACGTCAGCGTCGACACCGAGAGCGGCCCGAAGGAGATCCTCAAGGGCGTCGACCTGACCATCAGGGACGGCGAGACCCACGCGATCATGGGCCCCAACGGCTCGGGCAAGTCCACCCTTGCGTACTCCATCGCGGGACACCCGAAGTACAACGTCACCAGCGGCTCGGTGACCCTCGACGGCGTCGACGTGCTGTCGATGTCGGTCGACGAGCGCGCCCGCGCGGGCCTCTTCCTTGCGATGCAGTACCCGGTCGAGATCCCCGGCGTCTCGGTGGCGAACTTCCTGCGCACCGCGAAGACCGCCGTCGACGGCGAGGCCCCCAAGCTGCGCACCTGGATCAAGGAGGTCAACGCCGCCATGGAGCGGGTCTCCATGGACACCACGATGGCGCAGCGCAACGTCAACGAGGGCTTCTCCGGCGGTGAGAAGAAGCGCCACGAGATCGTCCAGCTCGAGCTGCTGAACCCCAAGGTCGCGGTGCTCGACGAGACGGACTCCGGCCTCGACATCGACGCGCTGAAGATCGTCTCCGAGGGCGTGAACCGGTTCCGCGAGCAGGGTGACCGCGGCGTCCTGCTGATCACGCACTACACGCGCATCCTGCGCTACATCAAGCCCGACTTCGTGCACGTGTTCGTCAACGGCCGGATCGCCGAGGAGGGCGGTCCGGAGCTCGCCGAGCAGCTCGAGGCCGAGGGTTACGACAAGTACGTCAAGGCAGGAGCAACGGCCTGATGACACCTTCCGCCGCCGTCTCCGCCGACCGGGCTCTGCCCGGTCTGCTGGACGGGCTCGACCTGATCCGGGCGGACTTCCCGATCCTGTCGCGGACGCTCGCCGACGGGTTCCCGCTGGTCTACCTCGACAGCGCGAACACCTCGCAGAAGCCGCAGGTGGTCATCGACGCGATGGTCGACCACCTCGAGCATCACAACTCCAACGTCGCGCGCGCGATGCACCAGCTCGGTGCGGAGGCGTCGGCTGCCTTCGAGGAGGCCCGGGACAAGGTCGCGGCGTTCATCAACGCGCCGTCGCGGGACGAGGTGATCTTCACCAAGAACGCCTCGGAGGCGCTCAACCTCGTGGCCGAGACCATGGCGTGGGCCCGGGGGCCGCTCGAGATCGGTGAGGGCGACGAGGTCGTCATCACCGAGATGGAGCACCACTCCAACATCGTGCCGTGGCAGATGATGACCGAGCGCAAGGGCGCGAGGCTGCGCTGGTTCGGTCTCACCGACGACGGCCGGCTCGACCTGTCGAACATCGACGAGCTCATCAACGAGCGCACCAAGGTCGTCTCGCTGACCTGGGTCTCGAACATGCTCGGTACGGTCAACCCGGTCCGTGAGATCGCCGACCGCGCGCACGCCGTGGGTGCCGTCGTCGTCGTCGACGCCTCGCAGGCGGTTCCGCAGATGCCCGTCGACGTGGTCGCCGCGGGCGCCGACTTCCTGGCCTTCACCGGCCACAAGGTCGTCGGGCCGACCGGGATCGGCGTGCTCTGGGGCAGGCGCGAGCTCCTCGAGCAGCTCCCGCCCTTCATGGGCGGCGGGGAGATGATCGCCACCGTGTCGATGGAGCGGTCGACGTACGCCGGCATCCCGCACAAGTTCGAGGCGGGCACCCCGCCGATCGTCGAGGCCGTGGGCCTCGGGGTGGCGGTCGACTACCTCAGCGCGATCGGGATGGAGAACGTCCGGGCGCACGAGGAGGCGATCACGAAGTACGCCCTCGAGGGGCTCACCGGGATCCGTGGGCTCACCGTGCTCGGGCCGCTGCGGGCCGAGCACCGCGGTGGCGCGATCTCGTTCGAGATCGACGGGGTGCACCCCCACGACGTGGCGCAGGTGCTCGACTCCCGCGGCATCGCGGTCCGGGCAGGACACCACTGCGCGAAGCCGGCGCACAAGAGGTTCGGCGTGCAGAGCTCGACGCGTGCGTCGTCGTACCTCTACACGACGCCAGCGGAGATCGACGCACTGGTCGAGGGGTTGGAGTACACCAAGAAGTACTTCAAGGTGGACTGATGATGACCCAGGATCTCGACTCGCTCTACCAGGACATCATCCTGGACCACTACAAGCACCCCCAGAACGCCGGGCTCCGCGCGCCCTACGAGGCCGAGGTGCACCACGTGAACCCGACCTGCGGCGACGAGGTCACCCTGCGGGTGCACCTCTCGGGCACCGGTCAGGAGGCGGTGGTGGAGGACGTCTCCTACGACGCCGAGGGCTGCTCGATCAGCCAGGCGTCGACCTCGGTGATGACCGAGCTCGTCATCGGCAAGACCGTCGCCGAGGCGATGTCCGTGCACGAGGTGTTCCAGACCCTGATGCAGGGCCGCGGCACCGTCGAGCCGGACGAGGACGTGCTCGAGGACGGCATCGCCTTCGCGGGGGTGGCGAAGTTCCCGGCGCGCGTGAAGTGCGCGCTACTGTCGTGGATGGCGTGGAAGGACGCGACATCTCGGGTGCTCGGCGAGTCCGCTGGCGCGGGCAACGACGCCGGGACGCAATCGAAGGAGCAAGCATGACCGACGCCAACACCGACACCACCGACCTTCCCGAGGTCGACCTCAGCGGGTCGTCCTCGGTGAGCGCCGACGACGTCACCGAGGCGATGAAGGACGTCGTCGACCCCGAGCTGGGGATCAACGTCGTGGACCTCGGCCTGGTCTACGGCGTCCACGTCGAGGAGGACAACAGCGCCGTCATCGACATGACGCTGACCTCGGCGGCCTGTCCGCTCACCGACGTGATCACCGACCAGACCGAGCAGGCCCTCGAGGGCCTCGTCGAGGGCGTGACGATCAACTGGGTCTGGATGCCGCCGTGGGGTCCGGACAAGATCACCGACGACGGTCGGGAGATGCTGCGCGCCCTCGGCTTCAACGTCTGAGGTGAGCGCCGCCCGCACCGTGCTCGTGCCTGCCGAGCGCGTGGTGCGGTGGTTCGACAACTTCGGGACGCGCCACGGTGCGCCGTCCCTCGCAGTGCACGGAGGCCGCCTCGTCGCGACCGCTCCGGACGGAGCCGTCGCCGAGGCGGCCGTGCCGTTCTCCCGGGAGTACGACGGCCCGCCCGACGCGGCCTCCTTCCGGGACGCCGCACGACGACCGGTGCGTTGGGGGGTCCTCCTCGTCCGCAAGGGCGGCTTCGCCGTCGCCGCAGGGACCGACGCCCGGCCGCTGGTGTCCAAGGTCGGCCGGCGGCACGTCCAGGGCCGGACCAAGGCCGGCGGGCAGAGCCAGCAGCGGTTCGCCCGCCGCCGTGACAACCAGGCCCGGCAGGCCTACGAGGCCGCCGCGGACCACGCCCACCGGGTCCTGGTGACCGAGTTCGGCCGGGTCGAGGCACTGGTGTGCGGGGGAGACCGGAGCGCGGTGGACGCGGTGCTGTCCGACCCCCGCCTGGCGGCGCTCGCCGCCGTCCGCGTGGAGCCGTGGCTGCCCGTGGCCGACCCCCGCCGTGCGGTGCTGGACCAGGCGGTCGCCGACGCGCGCTCCACGGTCGTCACGGTCACCGAGCCCGGACCCGGCGCCCCCCGAACGGCACACGTCCCGGCGGGCTAGTCGTCGACCCCTCGTGCGACCAGCGCGTCACCGAGTGCGTCGGCGTGGCGCAGGGACCGCACGATCAGCGGTACGGCGAACGCCCGGGGGCTCGCGGTCAGACCACGCGCCCGCTGCGCGTCGCGGACCTCCTCCGCGAGCCCCACCACGACCGGCACCGAACGGATGCCGAGGGCGAGCAGAAGACCGACCCGGTCGGGCTTCACGCCCACGCGCCGGAAGGGACGCAAGGCGTGGACGACGGCGTCGACCATGTCGGTCGTCCTCGTCGTCAGCGTGACCAGCGCGGCCAGCAGCACGAGCGAGAGGATCATGCCGACGAAGACCACGGCCGGCTCCCAGCCGCTGACCACGACGTGGAAGACCGCGACGAAGCCCAGGATCCACACCAGCGGGCGGACCTGCCGCCAGGCCGTGCCGAGCGACAGGCCGGCGACGAGGTACCCGGCCAGCACGACGGCCAGCGCCACACCGACCTGCCACGGGTGGTCCAGGAACACCGACCCGGCGCCGGCGGCGACCATCATCAGCAGCTTCACGTCTGCCCGCATCCGGTGCACCGGCGAGCTCCCGGGGAGGTAGAGGCCGAGCGAGCTCACGTCATCAGGTCCCGGTAGTACTTCACCGCGGCGTCCGGAAGCCCGTCGTACACCAGCCGCGCCTCGTCGAAGACCAGCACGCGCTCGAAGCCCTCGAGCAGGTCGAGGTGGTGGGTCACCAGCACGACCTGGTGCCGGAGGTCGCCGACCACCCGCTGCACCACCGCGGCGTTGCGGAGGTCCAGCAGCGTGGTGGGCTCGTCGAGCACGAGCACGTCCGGGTCGGTGACGAGCACCGAGGAGAGCGCGAGGAGCTGCTTCTGGCCGCCGGAGAGCAGGTGCGCCGGGTGGTCGGCGTGGTCGGCCAGTCCGTACGCGGCCAGGGTCTCCTGCACGCGGGCGGTGACCTCTGCCTTGCCGAGGCCGCGCCGGCGCAGGCCGAAGGCGACGTCCTCGGCCACGGTCGGCATGACGATCTGGGCGTCGGGGTCGGTGAAGCAGAAGCCCACCTTCCGCCGCACGTCGCGGCCGTGCCTGCGGGTGTCGAGCCCGTCCACGCGGACCGTGCCCTCGCTGGGCAGCACGAGGCCGTTGAGCATCCGGACGAAGGTCGACTTCCCCGAGCCGTTGGCGCCGATGATGCCGATGCGCTGCTCCGACAGCGTCACCGAGACGTCGCGGAGCACTGTCCGCCGAGCAGCCCCCTCGCCGTAGACGTGGGTGACCCGGTCGACCTCGATCAGCATCGCTCGACCACCATCGCCACGCCCTGGCCGCCGCCGACCGCTATCCCGGCGAGGCCCACGGACCCGCGGTCCTGGCGGACCAGCTGGCTGAAGAGGCGTACGGCCAGCACCGCACCCGAGGCCCCCCACGGGTGTCCTAGGCCCAGGGCACCGCCCTGGGTGCAGACCCGGCCGGGGTCGAGGCCGAGCTCGTCGCAGCAGGCCAGGACCTGCCCGGCGAAGGCCTCGTTGAGCTCCACGACGTCGACGTCGGCGAGCTCGACACCGGCTCGCTGGAGGGCGGTGCGCGCGGCGGGGACGATGCCGGTTCCGGGCCGGTTCGGGTCGACCCCCGCGGTCGCCGTGCCCAGGATCCTCAGCCCCGGCATCCCGAGCGAGGCGTGGGTGGCGGCGTCGACGACCGCCACCGCCGCAGCGCCGTCGTTGACGCCGCACGCGTTCCCGGCGGTGACCGTCCCCTCTGGCCGGAACGTCGGCCGGAGCCGGGCCAGTCGCTGGACGGTCATGCCGGCCCGGGGCCGCTCGTCCCGGTCGACCCCGGCGACGGGCACGACCTCCGCGTCGAAGCCGCCGGCCTGCCGGGTCGCGTGGGCGAGCGTGTGGGAGCGGGCGGCGTAGGCGTCCTGGCGCTCACGCGCGACCCCGCGCTCGGCGGCGAGCAGGTCCGCGGCCAGGCCCATGTCCGGGTCGCCGATCGCCTCTGGGGCGAACGGTGCCCGCTCGTAGCGCTCGGGCTCCTCGCCGGCCTTCGGCGGCCAGAACCGCCACGGCGCGGTCGACGCGGACTCGGAGCCGCCGGCCAGGACGAGGGCCGGTGCGTCCCGGACCAGCGCCGCCGCCGTGGTGATCGCGGCGAGGCCGCTGCCGCACTGGCGGTCGACGGTCAGCCCGGGGACCTCGGCGGGGAGCCCTGCTGCGAGCGCGGCGTAGCGGGCGACGTTGCCGCCGGGGCCCATGCAGTTCCCCAGCACCACGTCGCCGACCGCGAGCGAGGGGACCGCGTCGGCCAGTCGGCGGAGCACGGGAGCGGCGAGGCCGGCCGCGTCGACGTCGGCCAGCGCCCTCCCGGCGGTGCCGATCGGCGTGCGCAGCGCGGCGACGATCACGGCGGCGTCGTGGTGGGTGGTCATGGCGCGTCCACGGTACGGCGGTCGCCCTCGCCGGCCTCGCGGACCCGGTCGGTGAGCGCCGCCCGGTCGAGCTTGCCGGCGTCCGTCACCGGGAGGTCCTCCACCACGAACCAGCGTCGCGGGCGCTGGGCCGGCTCGAGGTCCCGGGCCGCCCGCTTCAGGCTGTCTCGGATCTCCGCGGTGGGCGCGACACCGCACAGGACCTGGCCCAGGTCGGGATGGGGGAGCCCGACCACGACGGGCCGGGTACCGGTGGCCTCCTCGAGGGCGGTCTCCACGTCGGCCACCAGCACGGTCGTGCCCGCGGAGACCACGGCGTCGCTGCCCCGGCCCAGCACGCGCAGCCTGCCGTCGGTGAGGAGGCCACGGTCGCCGACCGTCATGAAGCCGTCCGCCCTCCTGACGAGGGAGCCGTCGGGTCCGTCGTACCGGAGGAAGGTGAAGGGGGAGCGGACCCAGACCTGGCCGTCGGCGGTGTCGACCTCGACGCCCGGGAACGGGACCAGGTCGTCCGCGTGGGTGCCCCAGGCGACGAACGACAGTTCGGCGGCGCCGTAGTAGTGGCTGACCCGGGCGGCGCCCGCGGCCAGTGCCCGGTCCCGGAGCGCGCGGTCCAGCCGGTCACCGGCGACCAGGAGATGCACCCCGGCCGGGCGAGGACCCTGCGCCAGCACGCGGCCGAGCGCGGCCGGGGTGAGCACCGCGTGCGACGCGTCGGCTGCGGAGCGGACCAGGCGGGCGCCCATCGCCGCGGCGTGCACGGCGGTGAACAGGTTCATCGTCGAGGCCGGCGGCCCCGGGACCCAGACCCGTGAGGAGGCGTCGAGACCGAGCAACCCCGACACGGTGTCGAAGGAGTCGAACCAGGAGGCCGTCGTACGCACCACCGAACGGGGGCCGCCCGACGTGCCGGACGTGCGCAGCCCGATCAGGTCCCCACGGTCGTGGGCGTCGAGGACCGCCGCGACCGCGTCGGGCGCGGCGGCGACGTCGACGAACCGGTCAGACAGTCGAGGTCTCCCTGGCACGCTCGCGCCGGGCCGCGATGAGGCCTGGGTAGGCCGCGTGCACCCCGCGCGCGATGAGCGCCGCGAGCACCACCTTGGTCAGGTCGCCGGGGATGTAGATCCAGGTGGCCACCGCGGCGGCGCCCACCGACATGCCGGTCACGGCAGCCATCCCGGCGATGCCCGCGGCGTAGAGCACCACGATGCCGCCCACGACGTTGGCGACGAGACCCCAGGAGAGCCGGTACGGCGCACCGCCGCGCTCGGTCAGCCAGCCGACGACGAAGGCCGCCACGGGGAAGCCGAGGAGGAACCCGACCGACGGGGTGAAGAACACGCCGAGCCCACCGCGGCCACCGGGCAGGACCGGCAGGCCCACCGCGACGAGGGCCAGGAAGAGCAGCAGCGCGGCGAAGCCCCGGCGGCCGCCGAGGACGGCGCCGGCCAGGATCACGCCGAGCGACTGGGCTGTGATCGGCACGCTGAAGCCGGGTGGCTGGAACATCGGCACCAGGCCGAGAGCGGCGACGAAGCCTGCGAAGACCGCGATCAGCGCGGCGTTGCGGGCAGGGCTGGAGCTGTGGGTCGAGGCCACGTGGTGCCTTCCTTCCGAGCGGGGGAGGGCCCCGAGTCTAGGAGCCGGTCCGCGGGAGGCCTCGCGTGGTCCAGACCCCGGGACTCACAACCTGCTGGCGGCGAAGGTGTCGCAGGCGCGCAGGCTGCCCTTGTCACGACCGGTGGTGAACCAGCGCATGCGCTGCTCGGCCGAGCCGTGGGTCCACGCGTCGGGGTTCACCCGGCCGGAGGTGCGCTGCTGGATGCGGTCGTCCCCGACGGCCCGGGCGGCGTCGAGCGCCTCCTCGATGTCCTGGCGGGTGAGGTTCTGGATGAACACCTCGCCCTGGGCGTCCTCGGCCTCGGTGGCGTACTTCGACCACATCCCGGCGTAGCAGTCGGCCTGGAGCTCGAGCCGGACCGCGTCGCTGCTGGGGCCCTGCTGGGTGCGGACCCGGCCCATCGTGCCGAGGAGGTTCTGGATGTGGTGGCCGTACTCGTGCGCGAGGACGTAGGCCTCCGCGAAGTCGCCGCCCTGCCCGCCGAGCTGGCCCTCGAGCATGTCCTCGAAGAACGTGGTGTCGAGGTAGACCTGCTGGTCCGGCGGGCAGTAGAACGGCCCCACGTCGGAGGTCGCGCCGCCGCAGCCGGTGTTCACGGAGTCGGAGAACATCACCGTGTCGCCGTAGACGTACTGCCGGTCGGCCTGCTGGGGAAGCGCCTCGGCCCAGTAGGACTGGATGCTGTTCACGACCGCGACCCGCGCGCAGTCGGGGTCCTCGTTGGCGTCGGCGCCGGTCTTGCAGTGCGCGAGCGCCTGGCTGTCCGTGGACACCGGCCGGTCGTCGCTGACCGGGCCGGCGGGCATGCCCGAGCCCCCGCTGCCGCCCCCGAGCCACTGGGTCAGCAGGAAGATCAGGACGAGCACCACCACGCCGCCGATGCCGCCGCCGACCTTCAGGCCGCCGCCGCCTCCGCCGACCGGGAAACCGAAGCCGCCGCCCCCGCCGCCACCGCGTCGGGTCTGGACCTGGCTCGTGTCGAGGCGAGCCTTGGGGTTGAAGCGCATCCGTGAACCTTTCAGTACGGCGGTGGCGAGGACGTCGTACCGCCGCGGGCTCGCCTGGGTCTGTCTCGTAGACTAGGAGGGTGAGGTGCGCGACGGACTGAGCCGGACACCACCCTTGTCGTCCAGGCCTGATGTTCCCCGAAACCCCCCGAGGTAACCGCACCACATGATCACAGCCCACCAGCTCGAGGTACGCGCCGGCGCGCGCCTGCTCATGGAGAACGTGAGCTTCCGCGTCGCGGCAGGCGACAAGATCGGTCTAGTCGGCCGCAACGGGGCCGGCAAGACGACCCTCACGAAGATCCTCGCCGGGGAGTCGCTCCCGGCCTCCGGCAAGGTCACCGCCTCCGGCAGCGTCGGCTACCTCCCGCAGGACCCGCGCACCGGCGACCCCGAGGTGCTCGCCAAGGACCGGATCCTCTCCGCGCGCGGCCTCGACGACGTGGTGCGACGGCTGCGGAACGCCGAGTCCGACATGGCCTCCGACGACCCGGCGCAGCGGGACAAGGGCATGCGCCGCTACGAACGCGCCGACGCGGAGCTGCACGCCGGGGGCGGCTACTCGGCCGAGGCCGAGGCGGCGCAGATCGCGGCCAGCCTGGGCATCGAGGACCGGATCCTGAAGCAGCCGCTGCGTACCCTCTCCGGAGGACAGCGGCGCCGGGTCGAGCTCGCGCGGATCCTGTTCTCCGGGGCCGAGACCCTGCTGCTCGACGAGCCGACCAACCACCTCGACGCCGACTCGATCGTGTGGCTGCGCGAGTTCCTCAAGGCGCACAAGGGCGGGCTGATCGTGATCAGCCACGACGTCGCCCTGCTCGAGACCACGGTGAACAAGGTGCTCCACCTCGACGCGAACCGCGGCGAGATCGACGTCTACAACATGGGCTGGAAGGCGTACCTGACCCAGCGCGAGACCGACGAGCGCCGCCGCAAGCGCGAGCGGATGAACGCCGAGCGCAAGGCCAGCACGCTCATGGACCAGGCGAACAAGATGCGCGCCAAGGCGACCAAGGCCCAGGCCGCGCAGTCGATGATGAAGCGTGCCGAGCGCCTCATGGAGGGCGTCGAGGCCGAGCGCAGGGCCGACCGCGTGGCACGGATCAAGTTCCCCTCGCCGGCACCCTGCGGGAAGACCCCGCTGACCGCCGCGGAGCTGTCGAAGTCCTACGGCTCGCTCGAGGTGTTCACCGACGTGGACCTCGCGATCGACAAGGGCAGCCGGGTCGTGATCCTCGGTCTCAACGGCGCCGGCAAGACCACGCTGCTGCGCATCCTCGCCGGCGTCGACGAGTCCGACACCGGCAAGGTGGTCCCCGGCCACGGGCTCAAGCTCGGGTACTACGCACAGGAGCACGAGACCCTCGACACCGGCCGCACGGTGCTGGAGAACCTCCGCACCGCCGCGCCCGACCTGACCGACACCGAGGCGCGCAGCGTGCTCGGGTCGTTCCTCTTCAGCGGCGACGACGCCACCAAGCCCGCGGGCGTGCTCTCCGGTGGGGAGAAGACCCGCCTCGCGCTGGCGATCCTGGTCGTGTCGAGCGCGAACGTGCTGCTGCTCGACGAGCCGACCAACAACCTCGATCCCGCGTCCCGGGAGGAGGTGCTCGCCGCGATCCGCAGCTACGAGGGCGCGATCGTGCTGGTCACCCACGACGAGGGCGCCGTGCGGGCGCTGGAGCCGGACCGCGTGCTGATCCTGCCCGACGGTGTCGAGGACCTCTGGAACGAGGGCTACGCCGACCTGGTCGCCCTCGCCTGACTCCGACGCCGAATCGATGTCGGTGGAACCGGGCCCTAGGCTTCGGGGCATGACTGCCAGCGACATCGCCCCCGAGGTCCTCGAGCGCGCCGGACTGCGTCTCGACGTCAACGGGTTCGTCACCACGATCACCCTCGACCGGCCCGCGACCAAGAACTCCCAGACCGCCTCGACCTGGCTGACGCTGCGGGCGATCGGCGCGAACCTCGCCGCCGGCACCCGGGTGGTCGTGGTCCGGGGCAACGGTGACTCGTTCTCCTCCGGCCTCGACCGGCGGATGCTCACCCCGCAGGGGGTCGAGGGGGAGTCGTCGCTGCTGTCCCTGCTCGAGATGCCCGACGGGGAGCTGGCCGACACCATCGCGGCGTACCAGGAGGGGTTCACCTGGCTGCGTCGTCCCGACATCGTCTCGATCGCCGCGGTCCAGGGCCACGCGATCGGCGCCGGCTTCCAGCTCGCTCTCTCGTGCGACCTGCGGGTCGTCGCCGAGGATGCGCAGTTCTCCATGCGGGAGCCGCTGCTGGGGATGGTGCCGGACCTGACGGGAACAAAGCCGCTGGTCGAGCACGTTGGCTACTCCAGGGCCCTCGAGCTCTGTGCGACCGCCCGGTCGGTCAGTGCCGAGGAAGCCCGGGAGATCGGACTCGCCACCGTGGTGGTGCCCCGCGACGAGCTCCTGCAGGCCGTCGACGACCTGGTCGCCGCCGTGACCGCACCGCTCTACGGCGCGGTCTCGGAGACGAAGGCCCTGCTGCAGAGCGCCACGGCGCTCGGCCTGGACGAGCAGCGACGGCTCGAGCGCGAAGCGCAGGTACGCCGCTTCCGTGAGCTCGCCTCGTTGATGCAGTAGAGCAGCGCCCGGCGACGGGCGGGATCGGAGTGACCACTCGTGTCGATGCACACGGGCATGGGCCCTGCCTGGCGCAACCTGCGCACGGACCGCAGTGTCGCGCGCCAGAAGCTGGCCGGCGAGACGGTCCGCCGCGTCATCGGGTTCGCGAAACCCCACCGGCGGCTGATCGGCATCTTCGTCGCGCTGGTCGTCGTCGACGCCTCGCTCGTCGTCGTCACCCCGCTGCTGATCAAGAAGATCGTCGACGACGGGATCCTGGAGGGCGACAGCGGGCTGGTCACCGTGCTCGCGCTCGGGATCGCCGCGGTGGCGATCGTGAACGCCGGCCTCGCTCTGGTCCAGGGCTACTTCTCCTCCCGGATCGGAGAGGGCCTGATCTACGACCTGCGCACGCAGGTGTTCGCACACGTCCAGCGGATGTCGCTGGCGTTCTTCACGCGCACCCAGACCGGCGCCCTCGTCTCGCGGCTCAACAACGACGTCATCGGCGCCCAGCGGGCGTTCACCACCACACTCTCGAGCACGGTGTCGAACAGCATCAGCGTCGTGGTGGTCGGGATCGCGATGCTCGCGCTCAGCTGGCAGGTCACGCTGCTGACCCTGCTGCTCTTCCCGCTGCTCCTGCTCTCGTCACGTTGGGTCGGCAACAAGCTCGCCGGCCTGACGCGCCAGCAGATGGACGGCAACGCGGACCTCGGCAACAACATGACCGAGCGGTTCAACGTCGGCGGCGCGCTGCTGCTCAAGCTGTTCGGCCGGCGCGACGAGGAGGATGCCAACTTCGCGGCGAAGGCCGGCCTGGTGCGCGACCTCGGCGTCCGGATCGCACTGATCACGCGCGTGTTCAGCTCCACCCTGATGCTGATCCCCGCGCTCGCGACCGCCCTCGTCTACGGCGTCGGCGGACAGCTGGTCATCGACGGCACCCTCACCGTCGGGACGCTGCTGGCCCTCGCCACGCTGCTGCTCCGCCTGCTCGGCCCGCTGCAGGGCCTGTCCAACGTCCGTGTCGACGTGATGACCGCGCTGGTCAGCTTCGAGCGGGTCTTCGAGGTGCTCGACCTGCCGTCGATGATCCAGGAGAAGCCGGGTGCGGTGGAGCTGCCCCGCACCGCCGCGAGCATCGAGTTCGACCACGTCGCGTTCACGTACCCGCGCGCCGACGAGGTGTCGCTGGCCAGCCTCGAGACCGTCGCCCGGCTGGAGCCGACGCGGGACCACGGACCCGTGCTCAAAGACGTCTCCTTCACGGCGCTGCCCGGGCAGATGGTGGCCCTGGTCGGTCCCTCCGGCGCGGGCAAGACGACCATCACCCACCTCGTCGCGCGGCTGTACGACGTCTCGGCGGGCGCCGTACGCGTGGCCGGGCACGACGTGCGCGACGTCACCCTCCAGTCGCTGGAGGACGCGGTCGGCTACGTCACCCAGGACGCCCACATGTTCCACGACACGATCCGGGCGAACCTGCAGTACGCCAAGCCCGGTGCCGGCGACGAGGAGATCTGGTCGGCCCTCGGTGCCGCCCAGGTGCGGACCCTCGTCGCCTCCCTGCCCGACGGGCTCGACACCGTCGTGGGGGACCGCGGCTACCGGCTCTCCGGCGGTGAACGGCAGCGGCTCGCGATCGCCCGGCTGCTGCTGAAGGCACCCGGCATCGTGGTGCTCGACGAGGCCACCGCCCATCTCGACTCCGAGTCCGAGGTCGCCGTGCAGCGAGCGTTGGACCAGGCGCTCGAAGGGCGCACCTCGCTGGTCATCGCGCACCGGCTCTCGACGGTGCGGAACGCCGACCTGATCCTGGTCGTCGACGACGGCCGGATCGTCGCCTCCGGCACGCACGACGAGCTGATCGCGCAGGGCGGGCTGTACGCCGACCTGTACCGCACGCAGTTCGCCCACACGTGAGCCTCCCGGCTCAGCGGCCGACGGGCTCCTTGGGCCTCGGAGCGCCGGCCGGGCGCGCCTTGTCGCGCAGCCACTTCCGGCGCTCGTCCCACACGAGGTAGCCGAAGCCGAACACTGCGAGGAACGCGAAGAACCACCACTGCAGACCGTAGAAGAAGTGCGGGCCCTCACCGAGGTCCGGTGGCTCCACCTTCGCGAGCGGCTCGGCCGGCGGGGGACTCTCGGTGTCGAGCTCGAGGAACCCGCCGTAGACCGGGAACGGCACGGTCTCGGCGATCGCGCTGCTGGAGATGGCCCGCGTCGACCGGTCCTCGACGGTGGCGGAGCCGGCGTCCTCCGCGTCGGCGCGGACCCACCCGGTCACCTCGACCTCGCCCGACGGAGCGGCCGGGACGTCGGGCCGCGTGGTGCCCGTGTTGCCGGTCTCCAGCCAGCCCCGGTTGACGAGGACCGCCGTGCCCTCCGCGGTCACCAGGGGAGTCACGATGTCGACGCCGGACGCCCCGTCGCGGGTCTGGTAGCGGACGACGATGGTCTGGTCGTCGGCGTAGACGCCGCTCGCGGTGACGTGCCGCCACTCGTCCTCGTCGGCGACCGGCTCCCCGACCTCGAGGACGGACTCGACGGGGACCGGTTCGGCGTCGAGGTTGCGCTCCACGACGGCGTTCAGCCGCTCCCGCTGGTCCAGCCGGTCGAACTGCCACTCGCCGAGCCGGAAGGCCAGATACGCGAGAACCACGACCGCCCCGAGGAACAGGAGCCAGCGTCGGCTGAGCAGAAATCTCACGCCGATGACAGTAACCTTCGCCACCATGCCTAGACTGTCTGGGTGAGCACCGGAGGACTCGTCGACACGTTCGGACGGACCGCAACCGATTTGCGCGTCTCGTTAACCGACCGCTGCAACCTGCGCTGCTCGTACTGCATGCCCCCCGAGGGGCTCGACTGGATGCCCGACGAGCAGACCCTCAGTGACGACGAGGTCGTCCGCCTCATCACGATCGCGGTGGAGCACCTCGGCATCCGCGAGGTCCGGTTCACCGGCGGCGAGCCGCTGGTCCGTCGGGGGCTCGTGGACATCGTCCGCCGTACCGCCGCTCTCGAGCCCCGGCCCGAGACGTCCGTGACCACCAACGCCCTCGGCCTGGCCCGGATCGCGCCGGCACTGGCCGACGCCGGACTGGACCGGGTCAACGTCAGCCTCGACACGATCCGCCGGGAGGACTTCCTGGAGATCACCCGGCGTGACCGGCTCGCCGACGTCGTGGCCGGTCTCGAGGCCGCCCAGGCGGCCGGGCTGGGCCCGGTCAAGATCAACGCCGTTCTGCTGCGCGGCATCAACGACGACCAGGCGCCCGAGCTGCTGCGCTGGTGCATCGAGCGCGGTTACCACCTGCGGTTCATCGAGCAGATGCCGCTCGACGCCCAGCACAAGTGGCGTCGCGACACCATGGTCACCGCCGACGAGATCTTCACCTCGCTCGAGGCGGAGTTCGTGCTCAAGCCGGCCGAGGAGCCCCGGGGCAGCGCGCCCGCGGAGCTGTTCCTCGTCGACGGCGGCCCGGCGACCGTCGGGGTGATCGCGTCGGTGACGCGGCCGTTCTGCGGCGACTGCGACCGGGTCCGGCTCACGGCCGACGGTCAGGTGCGCAACTGCCTGTTCGCCCGCGAGGAGTCCGACCTCCGCTCCGCGCTGCGCGCCGGTGCGAGCGACGCGGAGATCGCGGACCGCTGGCGCGCGGCGATGACCACCAAGCGCCCCGGTCACGGCATCGACGACGTCAGCTTCCTCCAGCCCACGCGGCCGATGTCGGCCATCGGCGGCTGAGCCTCACTCCTCGGCGGCGGACAGCGGCTCCACGTCGCGGAGGAACGACCGCGCGCCGAGGAAGTCGCTGAGGCTCTGCTTGTGCTCGTCACACGCCAGCCAGCTCTTCCGCCGGTCCTCGGTGTGGATCTTCGGGTTGTTCCACAGGAGCGACCACCGAGCCGGTGCGGTGCAGCCCTTCGCCGAGCAGATCAGGTCCATGGGGGCGACTGTACGACCCCGGAACCCAGTGATGCCGGACGACCACGGGGGAAGTCGTCCGGCACCACAGGGCACGGCTCGGACGGGGGAGACCGAGCCGCGCGCCGCTGATTCTTGCACGCACGCTGGTCCGCATCTACAAGCGAGGAGAAGGACGCGCGAACGCCGTTCAAAGGTCTGGACCAGCGGGGACGCGCGGCTCCCTCAACTACCTCACGGGGCCGGGGGCGGACCGAGCTCGGGTCGCCTGGGGTCGTAGACCGTGTCGGGGTCGGGGTCGGGATCGGTCGGTGCCTGCGCGTTGGCGACGACCACCGCCACCGGAGGCAGGATGAACGATGCGATGATAAAGATCCACATCAGCCACAAGGACCAGCTCGCGACGAAGACCGCGGCAAGGAAGCAGGCCGTCCGGATCGCCATCGAGATGATGTAACGACGCTGCCGCGCGGCGACGTCCTCGCTCTGGCTGCGCGTGGCGGAGGTGATCCGGATCGGCTCTGGATCCTTGCGGGGCATGCAACGAGCGTACGTCGGACGTGGTGACCCGGCGGGGCCGTCCAGGACCGCTGGATGGTGGCTCAGGACGGTCGGGGGGTGATGTTGTGGTTGCCGCTGAACACGTTCTCCGGGTCCCACTGCTGCTTCAACGCCGCGAGCCGCTCGTACTTGCCCCCGGTGTACCCCGCCCGCACGTTCTCCTGGTCCGTCTCGGGCTCGAAGTTGAGGTAGACGCCACCGGTCCGGCACGGCGCGAACGCCTCGGTGAACCGGTGCACCCAGGCGATCTCGCGGTCGGTCTCGGACGGGTGCTCCCAGCAGGCGATCGGGTGCGCCATCCACGGCGCGTCGCGGTGGCTGACGGCCGTGTCGTCCTCGGGGACCCTGGCGATCGCGCCGCCGTGCCGGAACACCACACCCGCGGTGAACGGCGACCCGATCTCCCGACCGTTGGCCAGGTAGGCGTCGATCGCCTCGTCCGGAAGCGAGGAGAGGTGCATGCCGCGGTGGTAGTTCAGCTGGTGCGGTGGGTTCGACGCGTCGAGGAGCGCCTGGAACGCCGTGTAGGGCATCGGCTGGACCAGGTCGAGGCCACCGGCCGTGAACTCGCGCAGGGGAGCGATCGCTGCCTCGGAGTCCGCGGGGTCGCCCAGCCAGGTGACCCCGATCATCAGCACCGGCTGGCCGACGAGCTCGGGCGGCACGAAGTCCTCGGGCGGGGCCAGCGCGGTGAACAAGGCGGTGACCAGGTCCTCCGGCGCCCCCTCGACGTAGTCGCGGTAGCGGCGGACGACCTCTTCGGCGCGGCCGTCGTTGGGAACGACGAGCAGCCCCGACATCATCAGCGGCCGGATCGGGTGCAGCCGGAACTCGAACGACGTGACCACCCCGAAGTTGGCGCCCGCTCCGCGCAGTCCCCACATCAGCTCGGGATTCGTGTCGTCGGTGACGTGGACCAGCTCCCCGGTGGCGGTCAGCAGGTCCGCGCCGACGAGGTTGTCGCAGGTGAGGCCGTACTTGGTGGAGAGCCAGCCGTAGCCGCCGCCGAGGCAGAACCCGCCGATCCCGGTCGTGGTGACCCGGCCGCCCGGCGTCGCGAGGCCGAACATCTCGGTCTCCCGGTCGTACTCACCCCAGAGGACTCCGGCGTTCGCGAGGGCGGTGCCTCGCTCGGGGTCGATGTGCACGCCCTTGAGGCTCGACAGGTCGACCAGGACACCGCCTTCGACGGTGCTGACGCCGGCGACGCTGTGCCCCCCGCACCGGACGGCGAGGGGAAGCCGCTGCTGACGGGCGAACGTCACCGCGTCGCGGATGTCGGCAGCACCGGTCGGGCGGACGATCAGCGCGGGCCGGCGGTCGACCATCCGGTTGTACACCGCCCGTGCTGCGTCGTACTCCGCGTCACCGGGTCTGATCGCCTGTCCCTTGTAGCCGTCGGGCAGACCGATCTCGGAGAGGATGCTGGTGGAGGTCATCGTCGGCTCCTCGGACGGGCGGGGGCCCCCCGGTCGGAATCCGTCCAGTCAAGGACGTGGCACGTCCCACGGCAATGGTCCCTCCTAGCCATCCGTGCCTCCGACTCGCGGGCGCGCGGGGCACTCGGCACTAGCATCACGAGCAACAACCGGAGAACCGACCTCGAGGAGCGAGCATGTCCAACCGCACGTACCGCGTGACCGAGATCGTCGGCACCTCGCCCGACGGCATGGACCAAGCCATCCGCAACGGCCTCGAGCGCGCGTCCAAGACGCTGCGCCACCTCGACTGGTTCGAGGTCACGCAGGTCCGCGGCCAGGTCAAGGACGGCACCGTCGAGCACTTCCAGGTGGGCCTGAAGGTGGGCTTCCGTCTCGAGGACGAGTAGTCCCCTTCTCGAGTCCCCATGGGACAGCGCGCACACGCCGTCGGAGCCGGACGATTACAGGTACCCGCCGGTAGCCGCTAGCGTCGCGAGGGTCCGCCCCGGGAGGGGTCCGGCGGAGCGTCAGTGAGGACGGCACAGTGGGCAGATCGGTCCTGGTCACCGGAGGAAACCGCGGCATCGGCCGTGCCATCGCGGAGAGCTTCCGCGAGGCGGGCGACGACGTCGCGATCACGTACCGCAGTGGCGAGCCCCCGGAGGGCTTCCTCGCGGTGCGCTGCGACATCACCGACAAGGACGCGGTCGAGGCGGCCTTCGCCGAGATCGAGGAGAAGCAGGGACCGGTCGAGGTCCTCGTCGCCAACGCCGGCATCACCCGCGACACGCTGCTGCTCCGGATGAGCGACGAGGACTGGTCCGACGTCCTCGACACCAACCTCACCGGCACGTTCCGGGTCACCAAGCGCGCGGCCAAGGGGATGCTCCGGCTACGCCGCGGCAGGATCATCCTGATCTCCTCGGTGGTCGCTCTTCTCGGTTCCGCGGGCCAGGTCAACTACGCCGCGAGCAAGGCCGGCCTGGTCGGCATGGCGCGGTCCCTCGCCCGCGAGCTCGGCAGCCGCTCGATCACCACCAACGTGGTGGCACCCGGCTTCGTCGAGACCGAGATGACCGCCGTGCTGCCGGAGGAGAAGAAGGCGGAGTACAAGGCGCAGATCCCACTCGGGCGCTACGCCACCGTCGACGAGGTCGCCTCGACCGTGCTGTGGCTGGCCTCCGACGGCGCGGCCTACGTCACCGGGGCCGTCATCCCGGTCGACGGTGGCCTCGGCATGGGTCACTGACAGCCACAGCTCGCAGCCAGCCACACGAGACAGGGGTACGACGGACATGGGCATTCTCGAGGGCAAGAAGATCCTGGTCGCCGGGGTCACGATGGACAGCTCCATCGGCTTCGCGGTGGCACGGGTCGCCCAGGAGCAGGGAGCCACGGTCGTGGTCTCCAACTTCGGCCGCGCACTCGGCATCACCAAGCGGATCGTGAGCCGGCTTCCGGAGGAGGCCCCGGTGATCGAGCTCGACGTCACCGACGACGAGCACCTCGAGCGGCTCCCGGACCTGCTCCGTGAGCACGTCGACGGTCTCGACGGCGTCGTCCACTCCATCGCCTACGGCAACCCCGAGACCCTCCTCGGGGGCAAGTTCCTCGACGGCCCCTGGCCCGATGTCGCGCAGGCGGTCCAGGTGTCGGCGTACTCCCTGAAGTCGCTGGCCAGCGCATGCCTGCCGCTGATGGGCTCCGGTGGCTCGGTCGTCGGGATGACCTTCGACGCCACGGTCGCGTGGCCGGCGTACGACTGGATGGGCGTGGCCAAGGCGGGGCTGGAGTCCTGCTCCCGTTACCTCGCCCGCGACCTCGGTCCGCAGGGCATCCGGGTCAACCTGGTGTCGGCAGGTCCGCTGAAGACCCTGGCCGCCAAGGCCATCCCGGGCTTCGAGGACCTCGAGTCGATGTGGAGCGACCGCTCGCCGCTCGGCTGGGACGAGAAAGACCAGGAGCCGACCGCCAAGGCCGTGGTCGCGCTGCTCTCGGACTTCTTCCCGGCCACGACAGGTGAGATAGTCCACGTCGACGGTGGGTACCACGCGATGGGCGCCTGAGCCGCCTGATTCCACGTACGACGACCACGGGGGGATGGGAGAATCCTGCCCGTGACACGGCGACTGGTCCTGGTGCGGCACGCGAAGGCTGAGCCGTTCGCGTCCTCGGACCGCGCGCGCGAGCTGACCGACCGCGGTCGCCGCGAGGCGGAGGCCGCAGGCCGATACCTGCGCGAGCAGGGCATCGTCGCCGACCTCGCCGTGGTCTCGTCGTCGGTCCGCACCCGCGACACCTGGCAAGCGATGGAGCAGGCTCTCGAGTCCGAGGCCGAGGTGGTCTACGACGACGCGGTGTACTCCGGCAGCACCGACGTGGTGCTCGAGGCCCTGCGGGTGGTGCCGGACTGGGCGAAGACGGTGGTCTTCGTGGGGCACCAGCCGACCGTCGGCCACGTCGCGCACATGCTCGACGACGGCGAGGGTGACCACGCCGCGCTGCACTCGATGCTGCACGGGTTCCCGACAGCGTCCATGGCCGTGTTCGACGTCGAGGTGCCGTGGCTCGAGCTCGGCGACGAGACCGGACGCCTCGTCGACTTCCGCCCCGGCTCCTAGCCGCCTCTGGCCGGCGCCTCGGAGCACGGTCGTGCGGATGAGCGTGCTCCAAAGCGCACGCTGGGCCGCACGGCCTGCGGGCGGGGCGGTCAGAGGAGCGGAGGAGCGGGGGTGACGATACCGGCCTCGGCGTCGGCCGCCTCGACCTCCTCGCGGGAGATCCCGAGCAGGTAGATGATCGCGTCGAGGTAGGGCACGTTCACCGCCGTGTCGGCGGCCTGCTGGACGACCGGCTTGGCGTTGAAGGCGATCCCGAGTCCGGCCGCGGACAGCATGTCGAGGTCGTTGGCGCCGTCGCCGATCGCGATGGTCGCCGCGGTGGGCACACCCACCTCCGCCGCGAACCGTCGCAGGGCCGCCGCCTTGCCCGCCCGGTCGACGACCGGGCCGACGATCCGGCCGGTGAGCTTGCCGTCGACGACCTCGAGCTCGTTGGCAGCGGCGAAGTCGATGCCGAGGTCCTCGGCGATCCGGTCGGTGATCTGGGTGAACCCGCCGGAGACGATCGCGAACCGGTACCCGAGCCGCTTCAGCGTGCGGACCATCGTGCGGGCTCCGGGGGCGAGCAGGATCGACTCGTAGACCTGGTCGAGCGCGGAGGCGTCGAGGCCCTCGAGCAGGGCGACCCGCTCCCGCAGCGACTGCTCGAAGTCGAGCTCGCCGCGCATCGCCGCCTCGGTGACCGCGGCGACCTTCTGCAGGCAGCCGGCGTGGTCGGCGAGCATCTCGATCACCTCGCCCTGGATCAGGGTCGAGTCGACGTCCATGACGATCAGGCGCATGCCGTGGCGCAGCAGGTTGGCCGGCTGCACGGCGACGTCGACCGACTGCCGCGCGGCCTCCTCGGCCAGGACCACCCGGAGCCGGTCCGGGTCAGTGCCGGACACGTGCAGGTCGATCGCGGTGACGGGGTAGCGCGCCATGCGCTCGATGCGGTCGATGTTGGCGCCGGTGTCGGCGATCCGCCCGGCGATGGCCGCGACCGCGGCGGGCCGCAGCGGCATGCCGAGCACCGTCACGTGGCTGCGTCCGTCGGGGCGCGTCCGGTTGTCACCGGTGCCGCGCTCGACCTCGACCTGCATGTCGAGCTCCTCGGCGACCCGGTCCATCGCCTTGCGCAGCGCCTTCTCGTCGCGCGGGGCGGACACGAGCACGCCGAGCACCAGACGGCGCCTGAGGACGATCTGCTCGATGTCGAGCACCACGACCCCGAAGCCGGCGAGGGTCGAGAACACCGTGGAGGTGACCCCGGGCCGGTCCCGGCCGATCAGGGTGATGAGGACCGTCTGCGGCATCTCGTCCGCGCTGCGCTTCACCGTTGCCATGTCGCAGGCAGGCTACCGCCCCGGGTGGGGTGAGCAGGCGGCGACGAGGGCACGTCTCGCAGCGTGGTCGAGCGGCGTGAGGGCCGCCCTGCGTGCGTCCGCCTCGGCTGCCGAGACCGCACCGCCGTCGTCGTCGAGCGCCAGGTCGACGATGGCGCGGCAGCGGGCGCCCAGCGAGGCGAGGCGGACCGCGCGTGCCTCCCAGTGCGGGGGGAAGGTCAGGTCGGAGACCCGGCGCAGCGCCATCAGCTCGTCGGCCACCTCGGGCCGCCAACGGGCGACGTCGAGCCGGGCGAGGGTGTTGGCGGCGTCGACCAGTGCGTGGCGCAGCGCGGTGTCGGCCTCGAACAGGTCGGGGACCTGCCGGCGGGACTCCGCCTCGTGGAGGCGCCACGTCACGCCTGCGCCGACGACGTGCGGGACGAGGCCGAAGTCGACTCCCTGCAGCACCACGGCCTCCTCGGCCTCCAGGGCGTCGGCGTTGAACGCCGGCGGGCCGGCCAGGCCCAGCGGGTCGCCGGGCACCGGCAGGGCGAGCCCCGCCCCGGTCGCCCCCGCCGCCCTGAGCCTGCCGACGGCGAGGATCAGGGGGACCGGCTCGGCCTCCCCGGGCATCCCGAGCACGTCGTGCGCCGCGTCACCGCCCACGATGGCGTCGCGGGCGTCGTCGAGACTCACCTCGCCCGCGGCCCAGGACGTGAACCAGACGGCGAGGTCGGCGGAGCGCGGCAGCGCGGTCGTCGTACGCACCCTTCGAGCGTAATGAGTGCCTCCACCCGGCGTGCCCGCGCCCGGTTCGTACCGTAGGTTTGGACCGCGGCCCGCCGGATGACGGTGGACCGCGTCACGCACCGACCATCACGAGGGATGCATGGACGCCGTTCTCGAGCTCGCCGACGTCACGGTCAAGCGTGGGCAGGCGACTCTTCTCGAAGACATCGACTGGGTGGTCGAGGAGGACGAGCGGTGGGTGATCCTCGGTCCGAACGGCGCGGGCAAGACCACCCTCCTCCAGGTGGCTGCCGCACAGATCCACCCCACCTCCGGGCTGGTCGCGATCCTCGGCGAGATGCTCGGCGCCGTCGACGTCTTCGAGCTGCGTCCCCGGATCGGCCTGACCAGCGCGGCCCTCGCGGAGAAGATCCCGCGCGGTGAGCTGGTCCGCGACGTGGTGGTGTCGGCGTCGTACGGCGTCGTCGGTCGGTGGCGTGAGCACTACGACGAGCTCGACCACGAGCGCGCCGAGAACCTCCTCGTCGAGGTCGGCGTCGGAGACCTCATGGACCGCACGTTCGGGACCCTCAGCGAGGGCGAGCGCAAGCGGGTGCAGATCGCCCGCGCCCTGATGACCGACCCCGAGCTGCTGCTGCTCGACGAGCCGGCGGCGGGGCTCGACCTCGGCGGCCGCGAGGACCTCGTGTCCACCCTGTCCGTCCTCGCGATGGACGAGCTCTCCCCGGCCACCGTGCTGGTCTCCCACCACGTCGAGGAGATCCCCCCGGGGTTCACGCACGTGATGCTGCTGCGCAAGGGGCGGATCGTCGCCTCGGGGCCGATCGAGCGCGTGCTCACCGAGGAGGTCATCTCGGCGACGTTCGGGATGCCGCTGCAGCTCTCCCACGAGGACGGCCGATGGGCCGCGCGGCGCCGTGTGCGACACCGCATACAGTGACTAGGCTGGCGACATGGATTGGTTCCAGGACTGGCAGGCTTGGCTGGGCCTCGCGATCGCGCTCGGGGTCGCCGAGCTGTTCAGCCTCGACCTGATGCTCCTGATGATGGCGACCGGGGCACTCGCCGGGATGACCGTGGCCATGATCGGCTTCGCCCTGCCGGTCCAGATCGTCGTGGCCGTCATCGTGTCCGTCGGCATGATCGCGCTGGTCCGGCCCAACATCGTCAAGCGTCTCCACTCCGGGCCCGAGCTGACCCTCGGACACGCCGCCCTCGTCGGCAAGCAGGGTGTCGTCGTCGACGAGGTGTCGATGCAGGGCGGGCAGATCCGGGTCGGCGGGGAGCTGTGGACCGCCCGTCCGTACGACGAGACCGAGGTCATCGAGCCCGGTGCTGCCGTCGACATCTTCGAGATCAAGGGCGCCACGGCCTACGTCCATCGCATCCCGACACTCGACTCCTGACCCGGCATGCGACGCACCGACAACTGAGAAGAGGGAACGACCTTGGATGGATTGGGTGTTCTGATCCTGCTGGTCCTGCTGGTCCTGTTCGGAGTGGCCCTGCTGGCCAAGACGATCCGGATAGTCCCGCAGGCACGAGCGGGCATCGTGGAACGGTTCGGCAAGTACAAGGGGACGCTGCCCGCCGGCCTCAACGTCGTCGTGCCGTTCGTGGACAAGGTCCGCTACATGATCGACCTGCGCGAGCAGGTGGTGTCCTTCCCGCCGCAGCCGGTGATCACCGAGGACAACCTCGTGGTCTCGATCGACACCGTCATCTACTTCCAGGTGACCGACCCCGTCGCCGCGACGTACGAGATCGCCAACTACATCCAGGCGGTCGAGCAGCTGACGATGACCACCTTGCGCAACATCGTCGGTGGCATGGACCTCGAGGAGACGCTGACCAGCCGCGACGCGATCAACAGCCGGCTGCGCGGGGTCCTCGACGAGGCCACCGGCAAGTGGGGCATCCGCGTCAACCGGGTTGAGCTCAAGGGCATCGACCCGCCGCCGTCGATCAAGGACTCGATGGAGAAGCAGATGCGCGCCGACCGCGAGAAGCGGGCCGTCATCCTCACCGCCGAGGGCTCGCGGCAGGCCGCGATCCTGACGGCGGAGGGCTCCAAGCAGTCGGCGATCCTCACCGCCGAGGGTGAGCGGGAGGCACGGATCCTGCGGGCTCAGGCCGAGCGGGAGGCGCAGATCCTCAAGGCGCAGGGTGAGGGCCAGGCGATCCAGACGGTCTTCCAGGCGATCCACGACGGTCGCCCCGACCAGTCGCTGCTCGCCTACCAGTACCTCCAGATGATGCCGAAGATCGCCGAGGGCGACGCCAACAAGGT
>DASTPU010000135.1:0-5618 GCA_035762105.1 Nocardioidaceae bacterium
CACGCTGACGATCCCCTGCCGTTCCGGCCGCGCCGGGTGACGGTGAACGGCACGTCCGGCTCGGGGAAGTCGACGATGGCCCGGCGGATCGGCCGGCTGCTCGATCTCCCGTACACCGAGATGGACTCGCTGTTCCACGGCCCGAACTGGGTCCCCAAGCAGGACTTCCTCGAAAACGTCGAGGCGTTCAGCTCCGGGCTGCGATGGGTGTGCGAGTTCCAGTACGACGCAGCGCGACCGCTGCTCGCCAACCGCGCGGACCTCATGGTCTGGCTCGACTTCCCGCACGCGCTCGTGCTGTGGCGGGTCACCCGGCGGACGGTGGGTCGGCGGATGCGGGGCGAGGAGCTCTGGAACGGCAACCGCGAGGCGCCGCTGCGCAGGTTCTTCACGGACCCGGAGCACGTCATCCGCTACGCGTGGGCGACGCGCCACCGGGCCGGGACACTCGCCCGGTCTCTGCTGACGTCGCACCCCGCGCTGGCCGTCGTACGGCTGCGGACGCCGGCCGAGGCGGAACGCTGGGTCAACGGCCCCTTGTCGGCCGTCGTCGCCGACGGCTGATCCGGGAAGGGCTCAGGAGGGGCGGCGGTAAGCCGGGGCCACCTCGTTGATCGCGTCGCCCATACGGTGGATGCGCAGGGCGTTCGTCGACCCGGGAATGCCGGGCGGGCTGCCGCCGATGATCACCACGAGGTCGCCCTCCTTCACCCGGCCGATCTTGAGCAGGTGCTCGTCGACCTGGCGCACCATCTCGTCGGTGTGCTCGACCGGCGAGGTCTTGAAGGTCTCCACGCCCCAGGTGAGCGCTAGCTGCGAGCGCACCACGGCCTCGGGTGTGAAGGCGAGGACCGGGATCGCGCTGCGCAGGCGCGCGAGGCGACGTGCGGAGTCGCCACTCTGGGTGAAGGCTACGAGGTACTTCGCGCCCATGCGCTCGGCCACCTCGCGCGCGGCCTTGGTGATGACCCCGCCTCTGGTCTGCGGGTCCCAGTCGATCTTGGCCATCCGGTGCAGGCCGTGACGCTCGGTGGACTCGACGATGCTTGCCATCGTCTTGACGGTCTCGATCGGGTAGTCCCCCACGCTGGTCTCGCCGGACAGCATCACCGCGTCGGAGCCGTCGAGCACCGCGTTGGCCACGTCGGACGCCTCGGCACGGGTGGGTCGCGGAGCGGTGATCATCGACTCGAGCATCTGCGTCGCGACGATCACCGGCTTGGCGTTGCGACGTGCCACCTCGACGATCCGGGCCTGGATCATCGGCACGTCCTCCAGCGGGCACTCGACGCCGAGGTCACCACGGGCGACCATGACGCCGTCGAAGGCGGCGATGATCTCGTCGAGGTTGTCGACCGCCTGAGGCTTCTCGATCTTCGCGATGACCGGGATGAAGATGCCCTCCTCCTCCATGATCGCGCGCACGTCGTCGACGTCCTTGGCTGAGCGCACGAACGACAGCGCGACGAAGTCGACCGTCAGGTGCAGCGCGAAGCGCAGGTCCTCCTTGTCCTTCTCCGACAGCGCCGGCACGGACACGGCCACGCCCGGGAGGTTGATGCCCTTGTTGTCGCTGACCGTCCCCGGAACGACGACCCGCGTCTCGACGTCCTTCCCCTCGACGGCGGTCACCTCCAGCCGGACCTTGCCGTCGTCGATGAGGATCGGGTCGCCGACCTTCACGTCGCCCGGGAGTCCGTCGTACGTCGTCGAGCACATCGACACGTCGCCGGGGACGTCGCGGGTGGTGATCGTGAACGTCGCGCCCTCGTGCAGCTCGACGGGGCCCTCGGCGAACCGGCCGAGCCGGATCTTCGGCCCCTGCAGGTCGGCGAGGATGCCGACGCCGCGACCGGTGGCGTCCGAGGCCTGGCGCACGCGCGCGTACGCGCGCTCGTGGTCGGCGTGGGAGCCGTGGCTGAAGTTCAGCCGGGCGACGTCCATGCCGGCCTCGACGAGCTCGCGGATGCGCTCGGGCGAGGAGGTTGCAGGGCCGAGGGTGCAGACGATCTTTGCTCTACGCACGGCGTCGACCCTAGCGGCCCGGAATGGATCGTTCCAACCCCGTCCAAGCCAGGTGGCTCGGGCGGCGGTTTACCAGGGGACCCTGGGAATCTGCCGCTTCCCTTGGGGAACTCCCCATGGGAAGCGGCAGATTCCCTACATACCTTGGTAATCGGCCGCCGGTCAGACGACCAGCGGGCGCTCGGTCGGCGGGATCGGCGACGGCAACGTCGTGGTACCGGTGAGGTACTTGTCCACCGCGGCGGCCGCGGCGCGCCCCTCGGCGATCGCCCACACGATCAGCGACTGGCCGCGCCCGGCGTCGCCGGCGACGAAGACGCCGTCCACCGACGACATGTAGTCGCGGTCGCGGGCCACGTTGCCTCGCCCGTCGAGGTCGACGCCGAGCTGCTCGACGAGGCCCTCGGGCTGTGGGCCGGTGAAGCCCATCGCGAACAGCACCAGGTCGGCCGGGATCTCGTGCTCGCTGCCCTCGACCTCCTCGAACCGCCCGTCACGCATCTCCACCTCGACCAGGCGCAGCGCGCGCACGTTGCCCTGCTCGTCACCGAGGAACTCCTTGGTGGACACGGAGTACACACGCTCGCCGCCCTCCTCGTGTGCCGAGGAGACCCGGTAGGTCATCGGGTAGGTCGGCCAGGGCTGGCCGGAAGGACGCTCGTCGCTGGGACGCGGCATGATCTCGAGCTGGGTGACCGACCTCGCGCCCTGCCGGTGCGACGTGCCGAGGCAGTCGGCGCCGGTGTCACCGCCACCGATGATCACGACGTGCTTGTCGGTGGCCACGATCTGGCCCTCGACGTGGTCGCCGAGCGCGACCCGGTTGGCCTGCGGCAGGAACTCCATCGCCTGGTGGATACCGACGAGGTCACGGCCGGGGGCTGGGAGGTCACGTGCCACCGTGCTGCCCAGGGCGAGCACGACTGCGTCGTACCGGTCGCGGAGCTGCTTGCCGGTCATCGTCGTGCCGACGTCGACGCCGGCGCGGAACACGGTGCCCTCGCGCTTCATCTGGTCGAGCCGCCGGTCGAGGTACTTCTTCTCCATCTTGAACTCGGGGATGCCGTAGCGCAGCAGGCCGCCGATCCGGTCCGCGCGCTCGTACACCGCCACGGTGTGCCCCGCCCGGGTCAGCTGCTGTGCCGCGGCCAGGCCGGCCGGTCCGGAGCCGATCACGGCGACGGTCTTGCCGGTGAGCCACTCGGGCGGCTGCGGTCGGACGTACCCGTCGTCCCAGCCCCGGTCGGCGATGGCGACCTCGACGTTCTTGATCGTCACCGGGTCCTGGTTGATGCCGAGCACGCACGCGGTCTCGCACGGCGCCGGGCACAGCCGCCCGGTGAACTCCGGGAAGTTGTTCGTCGCGTGGAGACGCTCGACCGCGCCCTCCCAGTCGTCACGCCAGACAAGGTCGTTCCACTCCGGGATGATGTTGCCCAGCGGGCAGCCCTGGTGGCAGAACGGGATGCCGCAGTCCATGCAGCGCCCGGCCTGGGTCTTGATGATCGGCAGCAGCGAGCGGCCCGCCCCGCCGGGGTAGACCTCGTTCCAGTCGTGGACGCGCTCCTCCACCGGACGGCGGGAGGCGACCTCGCGGCCGTGCTTGAGGAAACCTCTCGGGTCAGCCATGGAGAGCCTCCATCATCTTGGTCGTGGCCTCGTCCTCGGTGAGGCCTTCCTCGAGCGCCTCGGCCTTCGCCTCGAGCACCCGCTTGAAGTCGCTGGGCATGACCTCGGTGAACCGGGCCAGGGACGCCGGCCAGTCCTCGAGCAACCGCGCTGCGACGGGGGACTCGGTCTCCTCGAGGTGCCGGCGGACGGCGTTCTCGAGGTCCTTCTCGGCGTCTCCCCCGACCGGACGCAGCTCGACGAGCTCGGGGTTGACGCGCCCCTCGTCGAGGTCGAGCACGAAGGCCACACCGCCGGACATGCCGGCTGCGAAGTTGCGCCCGGTCGGACCGAGTACGACGACCGTCCCGCCCGTCATGTACTCGCAGCCGTGGTCGCCCACGCCCTCGACGACCGCGAGGACGCCGGAGTTGCGGACGCAGAAGCGCTCGCCGACCTGGCCACGCAAGAAGATCTCGCCGGACGTGGCGCCGTAGCCGATCACGTTGCCGGCGATGATCTGGTCCTCCGCGGGGAACTGCGCGGAGCGGTCCGGGCGGACCACGATCCGCCCGCCCGAGAGGCCCTTGCCGACGTAGTCGTTGGCGTCGCCCTCGAGCCGCAGCGTGATGCCGCGCGGGACGAAGGCGCCGAACGACTGACCGGCCGAGCCGGTGAACGTGATGTCGATCGTGCCGTCCGGCAGGCCCTCGCCCTTGAAGCGCTTGGTGACCTCGTGGCCGAGGATCGTGCCGACCGTGCGGTTGACGTTGCGGATCTCCACCTGGGCTCGCACCGGCTCACCACGCTCCAGCGCGTCGGCCGCGAGCTTCACGAGCTCGTTGTCGAGCGCCTTGTCGAGGCCGTGGTCCTGGCCCTGCGTGTTGCGGCGCGGCGTGCCCTCGGGCAGCGCCGGCACGTGCAGGATCGGGCTCAGGTCGAGGCCGGCGGCCTTCCAGTGGTCGACCGCCTTGGCCACGTCGAGGTACTCCGCGTGGCCGATCGCCTCGTCGAGCGTCCGGAAGCCCAAGGCGGCGAGGTACTCGCGCACCTCCTGCGCGATGTACTCGAAGAAGTTCACGACGAACTCCGGCTTGCCCGTGTAGCGCTCGCGGAGCACCGGGTTCTGCGTCGCGACACCGACGGGGCAGGTGTCGAGGTGGCAGACCCGCATCATGATGCAGCCCGAGACGACGAGCGGAGCGGTCGCGAAGCCGAACTCCTCGGCGCCGAGCAGCGCCGCGACGACCACGTCGCGTCCGGTCTTCAGCTGACCGTCGGTCTGCACGACGATCCGGTCGCGCAGGCCGTTGAGGAGCAGGGTCTGCTGGGTCTCGGCGAGGCCGAGCTCCCACGGGCCGCCGGCGTGCTTGAGGGACGTCAGCGGCGAGGCGCCGGTGCCGCCGTCGTGCCCCGAGATCAGCACCACGTCGGCGTGTGCCTTGGACACACCCGCCGCGACCGTGCCGACGCCGACCTCGGCGACGAGCTTCACGTGGATGCGCGCCGAGGGGTTGGAGTTCTTCAGGTCGTGGATCAGCTGGGCGAGATCCTCGATCGAGTAGATGTCGTGGTGCGGCGGCGGGGAGATCAGGCCCACGCCCGGCGTGCTGTGCCGGGTCTTCGCCACCCAGGGGTAGACCTTGTGGCCGGGCAGCTGGCCGCCCTCGCCGGGCTTTGCACCCTGGGCCATCTTGATCTGGATGTCGTCGGAGTTCGTGAGGTACTCCGACGTGACACCGAAGCGGCCCGAGGCAACCTGCTTGATCGACGAGCGGCGCTCGGCGTCGTAGAGGCGGTCCGGGTCCTCGCCGCCCTCACCGGTGTTGGACTTGCCGCCCAGCCGGTTCATGGCGATCGCGAGGGTCTCGTGCGCCTCCTTGCTGATCGAGCCGTACGACATCGCGCCGGTCGAGAACCGCTTGACGATCTCGGAGACCGGCTCGACCTCCTCGACCGGGATCGGGTCGCGGTCGCTCTTGAAG
>DASTPU010000136.1:0-17205 GCA_035762105.1 Nocardioidaceae bacterium
CCTGGGAGCACCTCCTCGCTCTGGTCGGCGAAGGCCTGCTCCTGCTCGTCGGAGTAGGTCTGCCACGACGCGGCGTCCCAGATCTCGATCCGGTTCATCGCGCCGATGACGATGCAGTCCTTGGACAGGGAGGCGTACTCCCGCAGCATCGGCGGGATCGTGACCCGCCCCTGCTTGTCAGGTGTCTCGTCGGAGGCGCCGGCGAAGAACATGCGGACGTAGTCGCGAGCTGCCTTGTTGGTCAGCGGTGCGTCCTTGAGGCGGTCGGTGATCTTCCCGAACTCCTCCATGGACCACACGTAGAGGCAGCGCTCCTGTCCGCGTGTGACCACTAGACCCTCCGACAGCTCGTCCCTGAACTTCGCCGGGAGGAACAGGCGGCCCTTGTCGTCGAGCCTGGGCGTGTAGGTGCCGAAGAACATCGGCACCTCCCAGGTCTCGATCTGGGTTCACCCGGTCCCCCGGCTTCCCCCTGAGGCTTCCTCTCCTCCACTGCGCTCCACCATAACCCACTTCACTCCACTTCAAACCAGAAACGCGCAACTCCCCGAGGTTTTTACGCGTTACACCCCCCGCCTCGGGCTCCACGCTCCCGTGACCGCCGCGCTGCCTCCTCCGACGGCACCAGAGGGGCGAACCCGCAGGTCAGCGGCGTGCCGGCTCGGGTACGGCGGACGGGCCGGCGCTGCCGGGGAGAGAAGTGGGGCGCGCCGTGGAGCGGGGTGGGGCGGGCGGTGGAGGGAAGTGGGGCGTCCGGTGGGGACCGGTGGAGGGGCCGACGGCGCACGGGGTCGCACGCGTGGGCTGTTCCGGCGAGGCAGCGGCCCGGGGGTGAGCAGGATCCCGGACAAGCGGGACGAAGCATCACGATGCGGTGACGAACCCCGGACCCGCGTACCAAAGCCGATGACAGGGCTTTGAGCGATGGGGTTGTATTGAGGTGAGTTCGGCCACAGCGGGTCCCTGGGTGGGGCCATCCCCGCGTCCTCCACGGGAGCGGCGGCCGATGGGAGGAAGAAGCGTGAGCTCAGTGTCAGAGGACGTCGACTTCGGGGGCGGGACGAGCTCCGCGGACCTCGACACCCTCGCGAAGGTGACCGGCCGCATCCGAGCCAGCATCGAGAAGGTGATCGAGGGCAAGCCCGAGGTCGCGCGCGCGGCGCTCGTGGTCCTGCTCGCCGAGGGCCACCTGCTCATCGAGGACGTGCCCGGCGTCGGCAAGACGATGCTGAGCAAGACCCTCGCCCGGTCCATCGACTGCACCGTCCGACGGATCCAGTTCACCCCCGACCTGCTGCCCTCCGACGTCACCGGCGTCTCGGTGTTCAACCAGGACACCCGGGCCTTCGAGTTCCGTCCGGGCGGCATCTTCGCGAACATCGTCGTCGGCGACGAGATAAACCGCGCCTCGCCCAAGACCCAGTCCGCGCTGCTGGAGTGCATGGAGGAACGCCAGGTCACGGTCGACGGGAAGACCTACCACCTCGACCAGCCGTTCATGGTGATCGCGACGCAGAACCCGATCGAGATGGAGGGCACCTACGCCCTCCCCGAGGCGCAGCGCGACCGGTTCATGGCACGGGTCTCGATGGGCTACCCCGTCGAGGCCGCCGAGATCGCGATGCTCGACTCGCACACGCGCCGCAACCCTCTCGAGGACCTCGAGCCGGTCGCGGACTCGGCCGAGATCCGCAAGCTGATCGACATCGTCAACAACGTCTACGTCGCCGAGCAGGTGCAGCGGTACGCCGTCGCCATCACCACGGCCACCCGCCGCTCCTCCGAGCTCGTCCTCGGCGCCTCGCCGCGAGCCACCCTCCACCTCGTCCGCGCCGCCAAGGCGTCAGCCGCGATGGACGGCCGCGACTACGTCATCCCCGACGACGTGCTCGGTCTGGCCGTCCAGGTTCTCGCGCACCGTCTCCTCCCGACCGTCGAGGCGTCGATGAGCGGCCGCACCACCGAGGCAGCCCTCGGCCAGATCCTCGCCGGCGTCCCGATGCCGGAGAGCCGCCGGCGCGGCTGAGGAGCCAGCCATGCGTGAGGCACTCTCCGCGATGACCACCCGCGGTCGCGCCTTCGTCGCCGCGGGGATCACCGCCCTCGCCTGTGCGATCGTGCTCGGCCAGGACGACCTGGTCCGCGTCGGCACGCTGCTGCTGATGCTGCCGCTGCTCACCGCGTTCGTGGTCGGCCGCAGCAGGTACCGGCTCGGACTCGTCCGGTCGGTCAACCCGGTCCAGGTCGCGGCCGGTAGCGAGGCCCGCGTCCACCTCGACCTGACCAACGACGGCAAGGTTCCGACCGGCCTGCTGCTGCTCGAGGACCAGCTGCCCTACGTCCTCGGCACACGTCCCCGCTTCGTCGTGGACCGGATGGGCCCGGGTCGCAAGCGCTCCGTGGGGTACGTCGTACGCTCCGACGTCCGGGGCCGCTACACGATCGGCCCCCTCGCCGTACGCCTCAGCGACCCGTTCGGGCTCGTCGAGCTCAACCGCACCTTCACCTCCACCACGTCGCTCGTCGTGGTGCCGCGGGTCGTCCCCCTGCCCGCGATCCCGCTCTCCGGCGCCTGGACCGGTTCCGGCGACAACCGGCCGCGGGCCTTCGCCAGCGGCAGCGCGGAGGACGTGACCGTCCGGGAGTACCGTCGCGGCGACGACCTGCGGCGGGTGCACTGGCGCAGCAGCGCCCACGTCGGCGAGCTCATGGTCCGCCGCGAGGAGCAGCCCTGGCAGTCCCGGGCCACCCTCTTCCTCGACAACCGTCACCTCGCGCACCGTGGTCGCGGCGCCGCGTCGTCCCTCGAGCACGCGGTCTCCGCCGCCGCGTCGGTTGCGGTGCACCTCGTGCAGCGCGGGTTCGTGGTCCGCCTGGTCACCGCCTCCGGCGACGAGCAGGGCGGCTCCTGGCACGAGCGGGGCGGCACCGCCGGCGAGACCGCGCCGCTCCTCGAGTCGCTCGCCGTCGTGACGCCCGCCGAGCGGCCCGACCTGGACACCCGCTGGCTCCAGGACCCCGGCCACTCGGGTCTCCTCGTCGCGGTCGTGGGAGCGCTCGGCGACCACGACAAGGCGGCGTTCGCCCGGATGCGGCACACCGCGGCCACGGCGATGGCCATCGCCCTCGACGTCGGCGCGTGGGCCGGTGAGCAGCGCCCCGCGGACGGGATCGACCACAGCGCCTCCAGCTTCCTGCGCGCCCAGGGATGGCAGAGCGTGGCCGCCGGCCCCGCGCAGCCCCTGGCCGGCGTCTGGCAGGAGCTCGGGCTCACGACCGGCCTCGCCGGGCGCCGCGCCTCCGAGGGCGTGCCGCACGGGAGCACCCGATGAGACGGCCGCACCTGGAGTGGCCCGGCTCGGTTGTCCCCTCGCTGCTCGCCGCGTTCACCTCCTGGGTGGCGCTCTGGGCCTGGCGCGGCTTCGTCGCCGACCCGAGCGGCTACCTCGACCCCGCCCTCGCCTCGGTCCTCCTCGTCGCCGCGACCGGCATCGCCCTGCGTGCGTTCCGCGTGCCGAGCGTCGTGGTCCTCGTCGTCCAGGTCGCCGTCGTGGCACTGTGGCTCACGCACCTGTGGGCCCCCGAGGAGGCACTCGGCGGCTGGCTGCCCACGACCGCCTCGATCGACGCCGTCCTGGCGCTGCTCGGTCAGGGCGTCGCGGCCGCGCAGAGCTACGCCGCGCCGGTGCCCTCCTCGGTGCCGCAGATCTTCGCCGTCCTGGTCGGCGTCGGCTCGATCGTTGCGATCCTCGTCGACTTCCTCGCCAACGGCCTGCGGCGCGTTCCGGTCGCCGGCCTGCCGCTGCTGGCCGTCTACACCGCGCCGGTCTCGATCCTCGACGAGGGCGTCCCGTGGTGGGTGTTCGCAGCGGGCGCCGTCGGCTTCCTGGCCATGATCGCGACCGACGAGAGTCGTCGGCTCGAGCAGTGGGGCCGCCAGGTGCCGCGCCGCGGTGCCGTGGTCGACACCTCCGGCGGCATGGTGATGAGCACGTCGCTGCGCGGCTCCGCCCGCCGGCTCGGGCTGACCGCCACCGCGCTCGCCGTCGTCTCGCCGCTGGTGATCCCCACGCTCAGCGGCAACTTCCTCCCCGGCAGCGGACCGGGCGGTGAGGGAGGCGGCGACGCGGTCACCATCTCGAACCCGATGGTGAACCTGCGGCGCGACCTGGTCCGCGGCCGCGACGTCGACCTGCTCCGGATCCGGACCGAGAACGCCGACCCGACCTACCTCCGCATCTCGGTTCTCGACATCTACGACGGCCGGGCATGGAAGCCGTCGGACCGCGACATCCCGCCGGAGCAGAAGGCCGACGGGCTGCTCCCGCGTCCACCCGGCCTCGACTCCGCCGTGCCCCGTCGCCAGGTCGACTACGAGATCAGCGTCGAGGAGGCCTTCGACTCGCTCTGGCTGCCGGCGCCGTACCCGGCGACCTCGATCGACGTACCCGGTGACTGGCGCTACGACGAGGACACGCTCGACTTCGTCAGCGCCGTCGAAGGCCAGGACACCGCCGGGCTGGAGTACTCCCTGTCGGCCCTCGAGCCGGACTTCGACGGAGCGGAGCTGGTCGACGCCTCCCCCGCACCGGAGTCGGTCTTCACCCCGTTCACCGAGCTGCCCGAGGACCTGCCCGAGTCGGTCGAGAGGCTGGCCCGCCGGGTGACCGACGGCCTGGACAGCAGGTACGAGAAGGCGGTGCGCCTGCAGGACTGGTTCCGCAGGGACGGCGGCTTCCAGTACTCCCTCAGGCCCGAGCCCGGCACGGGTGCCGACGACCTCGTGGCGTTCCTGG
This sequence comes from Nocardioidaceae bacterium, assembly GCA_035762105.1. Taxonomy (GTDB): domain Bacteria; phylum Actinomycetota; class Actinomycetes; order Propionibacteriales; family Nocardioidaceae; genus Nocardioides_C. The sequence continues at coordinate 4,797 of DASTPU010000136.1, forward strand.
ACGCCGAGGACGGGCGGATCGGCTACTGCGAGCAGTTCGCGGCCTCGATGGCGCTCATGGGGCGCACGCTCGGCATCCCGTCACGCGTCGCGGTGGGCTTCCTCGAGCCCGACCGGGAGGACGGCGAGTACGTCTACAGCGCCTGGGACCTGCACGCCTGGCCGGAGATGTACTTCAGCGGCGCAGGGTGGGTCCGGTTCGAGCCGACGCCCGGCGACCGAGCCCCCAGCGTCCCCGGTTACACCACCGGCAGCTTCCAGGCGCCGGAGCCCGAGGGCGTACCCAACAGCGCCGCGCCGAGCGCCAACGCGAACAACCGCAACGAGGAGCGCCTGCGCGGCGACGCGGCGGCGGCGGGTTCGGACGACCAGGGATCCACCGGCGGTGCCATCGGTCGCCGGCTCCCCCTGGTCCTCGCCTTCGTCGCGCTCCTCTTCGCACCCTGGCTGCTCCGCAGCGTCGTCCGACGTCGGCGGTGGGCAGCGGCGACCACTCCCCGGGAGGCTGCGGAGGCCGGGTGGCGCGAGCTGCGGGACGTGAACCTCGACCTGCGCCTGCCCTGGGACGACTCGGTGACCCTCCGCACCCGCGCGAGGGGCATCGCCACGGCGTTCGGGAGGACCGGAGTGCAGCAACGCGAGGGCTTCGTCCGAGGCGGTGTCCGGGGCGCCGGGGCGAACCCCGAGGCGGCCGCGGCCCTGGACCGCCTGGTCACCGACGTCGAGCGGGCGAGGTACTCACGCGGCCTCGACAGCGAGCGCGGTCGCCCCGTCGAGGCGGTGCACGCGGACGTGGAGACCTGCGTCGCAGCGCTCATGGCGGGGGCTGTGAAGAAGCACCGCCGTGCCGCGGTGTGGCTGCCGGCGTCGCTGGTCCGCAACGGCGCGTGGCGCTCGGTGCTGCCGACGAGGACCCCGGACGGGGCGCAGGTCGCCGAGGCCGGGGTGGACCGGGCGGTCTGACCCGCACGGGCGACCGGCAGCCCGCGGCCGGGCATGACCGCGGCCGGACATGACCGCGGCCACCGCCCCGGAGGACAGCGGCCACTGTGAGAGCAACGTGTGGCGCGGCGAACCGCGCGCAGGAGAGCGATCGCGCTGGACCGCTGAGGTGCCGGCGGTCAGAACCCGTTGGAGCCGCGGCGACGACGCCACCGCTCCTCGAAGCGCTGCATCATCGACTGGTTGCTGTGCTGCCGCGACCGCGGCGCGCGCTTCTTCTGCTTCTTCCCGCCCTCGACGACGCTGAGACCGAAGCCCGCGGTCGGCGCCTCTCCCCCGCCTGCCTGAGGCTGGGCGGCCGGTGCTCCCTGGTTTCGCCAGTAGGTCAGGGCGACGACGGCCGACCCGAGCATCACCACGAAACCGATGACGGCGACCAGGGTCTGGGCCATGATGGCACCGGTCATGAGCACGATGACGCCGGCTACGAAGACGCCCCCGGCGATCAACGACCGACGGCGGGCATCGCGGCGCCGAGCGGTACCGCGGAGAGCCGACACGAACTTCGGGTCCTCGGCGACGAGGGCACGCTCCATCTGCTCGAGCAGACGCAGCTCTTCTTCGGAGAGCGGCACGATTTCCTCCCGCTGACGATGACCTACCTCAAGTCTAGGCAGGCATCCGGGCAACCGGTAGGCGACCTCGCAAAATTTCGATGGCCCGGGACCCGGTTGCCGTGAAAGGGTGACCGGGACACCCCGACCGGGGGCACGTCTCGGGGGCCAATATCCTGTCCCGAGCCTCCGGGGCCACGACCGGGGCGTACGGAGGACAGACGATGACCCACGCACCCCTCGCCCGCATCCTGGGCTCGACGATGACCGCCCTGATGCTGGGCCTGGGGCTCACCGCGGTGACCGCGGCGCCGGCCCAGGCCGGCCCCGACATGACGAGGCCGTTCACCCGCGAGCCGGTGCAGCGCGGCGACGTGGACGTCGACCAGTACAACATCGAGCACGTCTACGAGGTGCAGATCCGGCTCAGCCGGCTCGGGTTCCTCGACGCCCGACCCAACGGCACGTTCGGCCCGCGGACCGAGGAGGCGGTCAAGGCCTTCCAGCGGAAGGCGGGCCTCCGGGTGACGGGCCGGGTGAACGTGAAGACCTGGCGCCCCCTGATCCGGCGCAGCACCTTCGGCAAGAAGAGCGTCCCGGACAGCTGCGAGAACCCCGGATGGCACGTCTGCTACGACCGCAAGCGGCACCAGGCCAGCCTCTACCACGACGGGCGGCTCCACAACTCGTGGCTGGTGCGCGGCGGCAGCTACGACGCCCAGACGCGCGTCGGTGACTTCGAGGTGCAGTGGCGCAGCGAGAAGCACCGCAGCCGCACGTTCGACAACGCCCCGATGCCGTACTCCCAGTTCTTCTCCGGCGGCCAGGCCCTGCACGGGTCGCGCAACATGATGAACCCCTACGTCGGCCACAGCCACGGCTGCGTCAACTTCTGGGTCGAGGACGCCCGCCAGCTGTGGAACCTCACCTCGGACAAGCGCCTGTTCGTCCACGTCTACGGCGCCTGGGACTGACCCTGCGTCAGACCGCGTCGATCGCGGACAGCTTCGTGCGCAGGACCAGCGTCGCGCGGCTGTGCAGCTGGGACACGCGGGACTCGGAGACGCCGAGCACCCGCCCGATCTCCGAGAGCGTCAGCCCCTCGAAGTAGTAGAGCGCGATCAGCACCTGGTCGCGCTCGGGCAGCTCGCCGACCACCCGGAGCAACGCGGCCTTGGCCTCGTCGTCCTCGATCTCGTGGGTGGCCGCGGCCGAGAGGTCGTCGGCGAGCTCGAGGTCCTCGAGCGTCCCGACGCTGGTGAACGCGACCTTCGCGTAGAGGTCGCGCAGCGTCGGCACCGAGATGCCCACCTCGGCCGCGATCTCGGGGTCGTCGGGGATCCTGCCGAGCCTGGCCTCCAGGACCCGCTGGGCCTCCTCCACCTGCCGCACCCGCTCCCGCACCGATCGCGGGACCCAGTCCAGCGCTCGCAGCGCGTCCACCATCGCGCCCCTGATCCGGGGCACCGCGAAGGTCTGGAAGGTCAGCCCCCGGCTCGGGTCGAACCGGTCGATGGCCTCCATCAGCCCGATGATCCCGTCGGAGACGAGGTCGGCGTAGTCGACGCTGTCGGGCAACCGCGTGCGGAGACGGCCGGCGACGTACTTCACCAGCGGGGAGTACTGCATCACCAGGCGGTTGCGCAGCTCGAGGGTCGGCTCGGCGCGGTAGCGCGACCAGACCTCCTCGACGCTGGAGTCCTTCACGGACGATCCCTCCTGAGCGCGACCAGGGCGCTGGACGGGTTCGCCCGGTAGCGCTCGATCAGCTCACCGGTGGCCTCGTCGATCCGCTGGTGGAGAGCGGTGCGGTACGACGTCAGCTGCCGCTCCGCCGTACGCAGACGCTCGACCGCGGCCTCGACCGCCGCCGGGTCCTGGGGGTCGACCTCGCTCACCCACATCTCTTCGAGCACCGGGAGCTCGGGCAGCGGCTCGGCCGCGCGGACCCGGACCAGCGCGTTGCGGGTGCGCCCCGCGCCGGTGTCGCCGAGCACCCGCGCGAGCTTCTCGAGACTGAGCGGGCCCTCGTGCGAGGACTCCGCCTGCAGCAGGTCGAGGCGGGCGTGCACCAGGCGCCGCCAGTACGAGACCCGGTCCTCCTCGTCGGCGAGCTTGCGCCGGTACGCACGGAGCTGGAGGAGAGTCAGGTCGGGGAGCCCCACCGGGAGCGGGTCGACCAGACGGGGCACGCCCTCGCGCCCGGTGCCTGGCTCGATGGTGCTCATGGCCCCCCTTGGGCTTCAGCCGCTGCCGGCCGCCGTGCTTCCCGATGCTGCCACCCTAGTTCGGGAACGCGGAGGGTTGCCGTCCAAGCCGTCAAGATCACGTGAAGAAAACCGGGTGGACCTCTCAAGTTCCGCCGTCCCGGCTCCGATCATCTTCATGACTGCCCCGAGCGCTCGCTGTCACTGGGAGGGACGAGGGCGCCCGCGCGGTCAGGTGCCACCCCATCCCCCTCGCGGCCATCCCCCCGGCTGCGGGTCGGCCCGTCTCATCCCCCCGTGACGGGCCTCGCGAGCCCCCGGCCGGCCCCCCGCCGGGGGTTCGCGACGCCTGGAGCGTCGTCCGCCGCGGCGGCTACCCGAGCTCGTCGCTGACGTGGATGCTCTTGTCGGGCGACAGCTTCGCCTGGTACATGGCCCGGTCGGCCAGCCGCAGCAGCTCGGCGACCGGCTGGGGCGGCGAGAGGGCGATCCCCACGCTGGCGCGCACGACGAACGTCTCGCCGTCGACCTCGAGGGGTGCCTCGAGCCCCTTCTGGATCCGTGAGGCGACCTGCCCGGCGCTGACCGCGTCGGCGTCCTCGCAGATGACCGCGAACTCGTCGCCGCCCAGCCGGGCGACGGTGTCGCTTGCCCGCACCGACGCGGCCAGCCGGTGCGCGACCTCGGCGAGCACCTTGTCGCCGAGCTCGTGCCCGTGGGCGTCGTTGACGCGCTTGAAGTCGTCGAGGTCCAGGAAGAGCACGGCGACGCCCCGGCCGCCGGTGCGCTCCTGGCGCGCGTGCGCAGTGCTCAGCCGGTCGGCGAGCAGGAACCGGTTGGGAAGGCCGGTGAGGGCGTCGTGCAACGCCTGGTGCCGTAGCCGGGCCTCCGCGGAGCGCTGCTCGGTGACGTCGGAGACCATGGCGAGAGTGCCGAGCAGCGTGCCGTCGTCCCCGCAGAGGGTGTTCGCCGAGATCGCGAGCACCCGCTTGCCGCCGCGGGGATGGTCGTAGTCGAGGTCGAAGCGCTCCGGCTCCTCGGCCGGCCCGCGGGCGACGAGGCGCCGGGCAGCGGCGCCCCGCTCGCCGGTGGTGAACACGCCTTCCCGGCCGAGGGCGTACACCTGCTCCAGGCTCAGGTCGAGGATCTCGGTGAGCCGCTCGTTGACGAAGAGGATCTCGCCGTCGAGCGACACCGCGATGATGCCCTCCTCGGCGGTCTGGAGGATCGCGCGGTAGCGGGCCTCGGACCCGGCGAGCGCCTGCTGCGCCTCCACCTCGGCCGAGATGTCGCGCAGGTTCACGACGAGGCCGCCGAGGTCCGGGTCCTCCAGGCAGTTGGTGACCGTCACGTCGAACCAGCGCCAGTCTCCGGTCGGCTGCCGCAGCCGCAGGGCGAAGCGCTCACGCGCACCGGGGACGGTACGTACCCGCTGTCGCTGGTCCGTGGTGCGCGCGATGTCGTCGGGGTGCGCCATCTTCTGACCCAGCACGTTGAGGAGGTCGGAAGGCTCGTAGCCCAGGATCTGGGCCGTCGGCGGGGTGAGGTACTTGACGTGCCCGTCCGCGTCGGCGACGAGGGTCGCGTCCGAGGACTCCCGGTTGAGGCCGCGGAAGAACGCCTCCTGGCTGACCAGCCGGCGCCGGGCCTCCTGGAGCTCGGTGAGGTCGCGGGCGTAGGCAGCGAACTCGTAGGCGCGGCCGTCCTGGTCTCGCACCGCGGTGATGTCGATCTGCAGCGGGACCCGTGTCCCGTCCCTGCGCAGGCCCGCGGTCTCGTAGCTCGCCGCCCGCAGGTCGCCACGGCGGAGCCGGTCGAGCCTGTCGCGCACCAGCTCCGGGTCGCTCGGGTGGATGATCTCGGTGGCGTCGCGGCCGATCACCTCCTCGCGCCGCCAGCCGAGCAGCTCACAGCCGGCGTCGTTGACCTCGACGAACCGGCCCTCGATGTCGAGCAGTGCCTGCGGCCTGGCCGACTGGTCGAACCTTGCCCGGGAGCGGGCGAGGGCTTCGGCGAGCTCGCGCTGGGTCCGCAGCTCCTCGGTGACGTCACGGAGCGCCATGTTCGTGCCGAGCGGACGGCCCTCCTGGTCCCGACGGACACCGGGGGTGGCGGAGACGTCGAAGACCACACCGTTCTTGCGCAGTCCCTTGCTCAGGAACGGTGTGGTCAGCTCACCGCTGAGGATGCGGGAGCGGACCTCGAGGATGTGCTCCCGCTCCTCCGGGGGGAGCAGGACGGTGAAGGGCCGGCCGAGCAGCTCATCACGGGACCAGCCGAACATCGCCTCGGCCACCGGGTTCACCCAGATGATCGCTGCGTGCTCGTCCGAGGCGACGACGCCGGTGGGCGAGCTCATGGCGATGCTGCCGAACATCTCGGCCTGCTCCGCCGGCGACATCCCCGGCACGGGGACCCAGGGAGGGTCGTCGTGCCGGCGCCCCTCGCCTGCGTCCATGCAGCGATCCCTTCCCCCGACGGCGTGCTCCTAGGCGCGCCCCCCTCCGAGGAGGGTAGCCGGTCTGACCGCCGCCGTCCCGAACCGCAAGGTGGCGCGGTCCACGGCACGGTCGGCGTCGGACCAGCCGTGCTCGCGCTCGCCGAGGACGAGCTGGTGGTGGACACCGGCCCGCGGCATCAGCCCCTCGACCCGGACCCCGACCAGGCGGACCCGTGCCCGTTGCAGGCCGAGCGCGGCGAACAGGTCCGCCGCCGTGCGGTACACCTCCTGGGTCACGTCGGTCGCCTCGGGCAGGGTCTTCGACCGGGTGATCGTGGTGAAGTCGGCGAACCGGACCCGCAACGTCACGGTGCGTCCGGCCACCTGCGCGAGCCGCATCCGGGCGGTCACCTTCGCCGACAGCCTGAGCAGCTCGCGCCGGATCACCTCGTGGTCGTCGGTGTCGCGGCCGAACGTCTCGTCGGCGCCCATGCTCTTGTCGGGCTCGTCGGGCCCCCGCCGGGCGGTCACCACCCTGCTGTCGCGGCCCCATGCCAGCCGGTGCAGCTGGGTCCCGAGCGCCGGTCCCACCGCGCGCTGGAGGGTGGCGAGGGGGGTGTGCGCGACGTCGCCCACGGTCATCAGCCCGAGCCGGTGCAGCATCGCGGCGGTCTTCTCCCCCACTCCCCACAGCTCCCCGACGTCGAGCGGGTGCAGGAAGGTGGTCACCGACCCCGAGGGTACGACGCACACCCCGTCGGGCTTGGCACGGCGGCTCGCCATCTTCGCCACCGCCAGCGTGCCGGCCACCCCGACCGAGCAGGTGATGCCCTGCTCGTCGAAGATCCGGGCGCGCAGGTGCTCGGCGATGTCGTAGGGGGTGCCCATCCGGCGGCCGGCACCAGAGACGTCGAGGAACGCCTCGTCGAGTGACAGCGCCTCGACGAGCGGGGTCACCTGCCGGAAGGTCTCCATGACCGCCGACGACACCCGGCTGTAGGTCTCGAAGTCGGGGGGGAGGACCACCGCCTGCGGGCACAGCCGGCGGGCTCGGGTGCCCGGCATGGCCGAGCGGACGCCGTACTCCCGGGCGAGGTAGTTCGCCGACAGCACCACCCCGCGGTGACCACCGCCCACGAACACCGGCACCGACTGCAGGTCGGGACGGTCGCGGACCGCCACGGACGCGTAGAAGGCGTCCATGTCGACGTGCAGGATCGGGCAGTCCCTCGACGCGGCGGCGAGGGCACGGTGATCGTCGTGCCCGGCACTCATCGCACCCACCGCCCTGCCCCCCGATATCGGTAGGGGAAGCGTGACCCGTAGGTCACGCGGGGCGGACGGATGTGGGGGGAACGGTCAGCGGCGCGTGGCGAGGACGTGCAGCTGGGTGCCCAGCGGGAGGTACTCGGGCCGGTCCGCCACCGCGCGCTCGAGCTCGACGAGCGCGGCAGCGGCCCCTGGCTCGAGGTCGACCAGCGAGCTCGGCACGTGGTCGACGAAGACCCGGACGGCGTGCATGGCCGTGGTGTCGAAGCCGCTCTCGTCCAGGAGCGCGGCCACCTCGACCGGGGTGTACCTGCGGGCGCTCCCGACCGCGGCGGGGTCGTCGAGCAGCAGCTTGGCCTGGTTGAAGTGCCCCGCCATGGCGCGGGCCACGACGGCGGCGTGGCGCTGCGCGACCAGGAGGCTGAGCACGCCACCGGGACGGAGCACACCGGCCAGGGTGCCGAGGGCGGCCATCGGGTCCTCGACGATCTCGAGGACGCCGTGGCAGAGCACGACGTCGACGCTGCCGGGGTCGACCAGCTGGGGAAGGGAGTCCAGGTCACCCTGACGGGCGGTGACCAGGTCCGCCACACCGCTCTCCTCGGCACGACGGCCCAGGGTCGCCAGCGCGTCGGGGCTGGGGTCGATGACGGTGACCCGGTGACCGAGCTCGGCCACCCGGACCGCGAACCCGCCGGTGCCGCCGCCGATGTCGATGACCGTCGCGCCCTCTGCGGCACCGTCGGCGCGGTCGGCCAGCACCTCCTGCAGGGCCTCCCAGACGACCGCGGTGCGCGCCGCTTCGCGCCCGTGGGCCCGGGGCGGGGTGTTGTGTCCTGGCATGGTGCCCACCCTAGTGAGAGCACACCGGTCGTGGTCATCCGGCACTCCCGGGGCTGCTGTGCCACAGCTTGCGAGGTGCGCTCTTGGCGTCCTCGCCCGCGGGCTTGACGTCGGCGTACGGCGAGAGCTTGAAGCCGCTCGAGTGCACCAGCACCCGGCGGCGGCCCATCCCGCCCGCGGTACCCGTACCCTGCTGGCGGGCGGCCGGCGGGTCCGCCATGACCGGTCGGGTGGACCGGCTCTCGGCCGCCCCGACCACGGCATCCTCGCCGACCGAGCCGACCCCGCCGAACCCCTCGGGGACCTCGGCCATGAACGCCCGCACCGCGTCGATCCCCTCCTCCTTCCAGATCTGGTGAAGGGTCGGCAGCTCCCAGCAGCCGGTGGCCCGCAGCGAGACGCCGCGGGGTCCGGTGCGACGGAGCACCCCTCGCACGACGAGCAGCCAGGAGTGGAACACCGTCGCGGCGTAGGGACCCTGGGCGTCCTCGAAGAACGTGGCGTCGACCGGGCCGGTGGCGTCGTCGAGGGTGACGAAGATGACCCGGCGCCCCGACCTGATCGGCGGGGTCTGGGTGGCGACCTTCACCCCTCCGACGAGGAGCTCCGAGCGGCTCCGCTGTCGCAGCAGGTCACGGGACCGGGTCACGCCGAGCTCCTCGAGGAGCGGGACGTAGAAGTCCACGACGTGGCGGCTCACGTCGAGGCCGAGGATCTCGAGCTCGGCGCGGACCCGCTCGGAGTCGTTCATCTCGGGCAGACCGCTGGCCTCCTCGGTGGTGTCCCCGAGGTCGAGGGCGAGCTGGACCGAGGTCACCGGACGGGGCGCCGGTGTCGCCCGGGACTGGCGGGACGCCTTCTCCCACACCCCGGGCGCGGCGGCCTCACGGCGGAGGGGGTCGCTGCTGTTGCGGCCCGCGGCCTCGGCTGCCCGGACCTCGGCGGCAGAGGGCTGCCCCGAGCCGTGGCCCGAGCCGTGGCCCGAGCCGTGTCCGGTGCCGGTCGGGCGGTCCGTGCTCACACGACGGGCTGCTGCCGACAGGGCGGACAGCCCGCGTCCGCGGCCCCGACCGGCCCGCTCCGCTGCCCGGGTCTGCCGGTCGAGGTCGGCGACCTGGAGCAGCAGGTCCCGGCGGGTGACCTTGGCCCGGCGGCGCACCCCGAGTGGTGAGCCGATGCCGTAGACCGAGTCGAACCCGCCGGCGAGCACGAGCTTCTCCGCGACCGGCCGGGAGACGCGTGCGCGGTGCCAGAAGTCGGTGAGTGAGTGGTAGGGCCGGGCCGCGATGATCCGCTCCACCTCCCCGTCGTTGATGCCCTTCACCTCCGAGAGCGCGAGCCGGATGCCGTAGGCGCGGCCGTCGGGCAGGCCCGGCGCCGGTGCCTGCCGAGGGGCCTGTCCGAGCACCTCCGGTGGTGGTTCGTCGTACGGCCCCACCCTCTCGACGACGTACTCCTTCTCGGACGCGTTCACGTCGAGGCCGAGCACCGCGATGCCGAACTGGCGCGCGTCGTCGAGGATCAGCCGCTTGGGGTACATCCCCGGGTCGTGGGTGAGGACGCCGGCGAGGAAGTGCGCCGGGTAGTGCGCCTTGAGCCAGGACGACTGGTAGGTCGGCAGCGCGAACGCGGCCGCGTGGGCCTTGCAGAAGCCGAACGACGCGAACGCCTCGAGCACCTTCCAGACCTGCTCGGTGAGGCGCTGGGAGTACCCGCGACCGAGGGCGCGCGGGAAGAACCACAGCTTGGCCTGCGCCATCCCGTCGACATCGCCGAGCGCGCGGCGGGCCTCGTCGGCCTCGGCGAGCGTGCAGCCGGTGAGCTGGGCGATGATCTCGATGACCTGCTCGTGGAAGACCACCACGCCCGAGGTCTGCTCGAGGATCGGGCGCAGGTCCTCGTGGAGGTACTGCGGCATCGACCAGCCCTGCCGGGCGTTGAGGTACGGCGTGACCATGTCGCTCTTGACCGGCCCGGGCCGGAACAGCGAGATGTCGGTGATGATCTCCTCGAACGTGGTGATCCCCGACCGGCCGACGAGCTCGCGCTGGCCGGGTGACTCGATCTGGAAGCAGCCGAGCGTCTTGGCACGGCCGATCAGCTCGAACGTGGCCGGGTCGTCGAGCGGCACCTGGCTCTCGTCGTCGATGTCCACCTCGATCCCGTCGACGCGCTCGATCTCGCGCAGGGCGTGGGCCATCGCCGACTGCATCCGGATGCCGAGCACGTCGAGCTTGAGGAGGCCGAGGTCCTCGACGTCGTCCTTGTCGAACTGGCTCATCGGGAACCCGGCGTAGCTGGCCTCCACCGGGGTCCGGTCGAGCAGGGTGGCGTCGGAGAGCAGCACGCCGCAGGGATGCACCGCGATGTGCCGGGGCAGCCCGTCGAGCTTCTCGACGAGGCGGAACATCAGGTCGAGCCTCTGCTCGCCGAGACCGGACGCGCGCAGCTCCGGGAGCTCGCGCAGCGCCGCCCGGGCGTCGCGGGCACGGATGTGCGGGAACGCCTTGGCCATCGCGTCGACCTCACCGGCCGGCATGCCCAGCGCGGCGCCGACGTCGCGCACCGCGTGCCGGACCCGGTAGGTGTCCATCATCGACACCGCCACGCACCGCTCGCCGCCGTAGCGGTCGAGGATCTTCTCGTACACCTCCAGCCGGCGGGCGGACTCCACGTCGATGTCGATGTCGGGCAGCGCCTGGCGCAGCGGGGACAGGAACCGCTCCATCAGCAGGCCGTGGCGCAGCGGGTCGACCCCGGAGATGCCGAGCAGGTAGTTCACCAGGCTGCCCGCGCCCGAGCCGCGGGCCGCGGACCGGACGCCCATCTCCTTGATCAGGTCGGTGACGTCGGCGACGGTGAGGAAGTAGGAGGCGTAGCCGAGCCGCCCGATGATCTGCAGCTCGTCGTCGAGACGCTTCCAGATCCGCTGACGAGGGGCGTCGCCGTAGCGACGGGCGATCCCCGCCTCGCACCGGGCGCGCAGCATCACCTGCGCCTCGGCCGCGGAGGCTCCGAACTCGGGGAAGTGCACCTCGCCGAGGCCGAGGTCGCCGCGCGGGTCGACCACGCACCGGTCGGCCACCGCACGCGTGTGGGCCACCAGCTCGCGGGCGGCACGGGCGCTGTCGCCGACCCCGGAGAACCGGCAGATCTCCTCGGCCACGTCGGCCATCTCCTTGCCGGACTTCAAGAACCCCTCGGCGTTGCCCCGGTCGACGTGGCGCAGGTCGAGCGGGACGAGCCGCCGGGCCGCGTCGAGCACGTCGGTGGTCGGGGCGTCGCCGCGGTCGGCGTACCGGACGGCGTTCGTGAGCACCGCGCCGAGGCGCTCGGACCGGGAGATCGCGAGCATCCGCGCGGCATGGGGCGAGGAGCCCGGGCCGTGCCCGGGCAGCCGGTGGGAGACCACCTCGACCAGGAGCGAGGAGCGGTCCACCACCTCGAGCCAGGGCCGCAGGACGGCGCGGGCGAGGTCGTCCCGGCGCAGCGTCGCGGCCCGGCCGAGCTCGGAGCCGGGCCCGAGCAGCACGAGCACGTCGGAGCCGCCGGGGAGACCGCCGAGGTGCTCGGCGACCAGCTCCAGCGTGGTGACCGGTGTGCCGCGCTCTCCCGCCAGGTGGGTCGCGGAGACCAGCCGGCACACCGCCGCCCACCCCTGCTTGCTGCCGGCCAGGAACGTCGCCCGCGGCAGCCGGGGGTCGCGGAAGCTGCCGCCGCGCGCCGGTGTCCGCGACGCCCCGCCCCGGGACGCCCCTCCCCGGGAGCCGGGCCGCGCGCCAGGGTCGGTGTCGTCCCGGGCGAGCACCTCGGACAGGACGCCGGTGGGTGCGACGGCGAGGTCGACGCCGAGCACCGGCCGGATGCCGGCCTGCATGCAGGCCTTGGCGAACCGCACCGCGCCGTACACGCCGTCGCGGTCGGTCAGCGCCAAGGTGTCCATCTCGTGCTCGACCGCACGCTGGACGAGCACGTGGGGATGCGAGGCGCCGTACTGGAGGGAGTACCCGGAGGCGACGTGCAGGTGGACGAAGGGGTCAGGCGACACAGCTCGGCCCCGCGGTGGGGAGGTGCTCCTGGAACGGGACGTGCCGG
>DASTPU010000137.1:0-8864 GCA_035762105.1 Nocardioidaceae bacterium
ACCCCAGACTCGAACACCAGTTCGAAGACCGTGGACACCCACGCACCCCATACCCATGTGGACGAAAAGCGGCTCGCGCCGGCCCCAGGCGGGTCCCGTGTGTCAGCCTGTGTAACCGACGAAGTCCAACATGCAGGCCCGGTATCCCTCGGAGTCCCACATCATCTGGTCCATCCCGATGAAGGCACTGACCAGCCGACTGCTCCGGCCGTCCGGGGTGTCGACCGCAACCGTCTCCTCAGCCGCGGGCTCGTCGACGCCCGACTTCCACACGGAGAACTCCAGGCGGTACGTCACCTCGCCGTCGTTGACGCTTTGCAGACGCGCCTCCGCCACGACTCCCCCGCGCGCGTAGTCGTACGTGCACTCCTTCGTGAGCCCCGCGGACGTGCCGGCCAGAGGTGTTCCCTGTCCGCCCAGCGCCAGGTAGCCGAACCCGATGCCCGTCCCGGCCAAGGCGACGACGGCGACCAGGGCCACGCCGCGCTGGAGCAGCGCACTCCGGAACAGCGGGTTGGCCCGGTACGGTCGCGCCACCTCAGGCCTCGATGACCACCGGCACGATCATCGGCCGACGGCGGTGCTTGCTGCTCACCCACCGCCCGACGACCCGGCGGATCGTCTGCTGCAGCTGGTAGTTGTCGTCGACTCCCTCGGCCATGGCCTTGTCGAGCGCGTCGATGACCGCGGGCGCGATCTCGTCGAAGGTGTACTCCCCCTCGATGAAGCCGCGTGCGTGGATCTCCGGGCCGCCGGACACCTTCCCGGTCACCGAGTCGACGACGACGATGACGGAGATGAAACCCTCCTCGCCGAGGATGCGGCGGTCCTTCAGCTCCGACTCGGTGAGGTCACCGACCGAGGAGCCGTCGACGAACACGTAGCCGACGTTGACCTTCCCGGCGACGCCGGCCTTGCCGTCGACGAGGTCGACCACGACTCCGTCCTCGGCGATGACGACGTTCGGCACGCCGGTCTGCCGGGCCAGGTCGGCGTTCGCCCGCATGTGCCGGATCTCGCCGTGCACGGGAAGGACGTTGCTGGGCTTGACGATGTTGTAGCAGTAGAGCAGCTCGCCGGCCGAGGCGTGGCCGGAGACGTGCACGAGCGCGTTGCCCTTGTGCACGACGTTCGCTCCCCACCGGGAGAGGCCGTTGATGACCCGGTAGATGGCGTTCTCGTTGCCCGGGATCAGCGACGAGGCGAGGACGACCGTGTCGCCTTCCTCGAGGTGCACGAAGCTGTGGTTGCGCTGCGCGATGCGCGAGAGCGCCGACAGCGGCTCGCCCTGGGACCCGGTCGAGATCAGCACGACCTTGTCGGGGGCGTAGTCGGCGAGCTCCTTCTGGTCGACCAGGGTGTTCGGCGGCACGTTGAGGTACCCGAGCTCGCGGGCGACGCCCATGTTGCGCACCATCGAGCGTCCGACGTACGCGACCTTGCGGCCGTGCGCCACCGCCGCGTCCATCACCTGCTGCACGCGGTGCACGTGGGAGGCGAAGCAGGCGACGATGATCCGCTGCTTGCTCTGGTGGAAGACCCGGTCGAGGACCGGTGCGATGTCGCGCTCGGAGGTGGTGAAGCCCGGCACCTCGGCGTTGGTCGAGTCGACCATGAAAAGGTCGACGCCCTGCTCGCCGAGGCGCGCGAAGGCGCGCAGGTCGGTGATCCGCCCGTCGAGCGGCACCTGGTCCATCTTGAAGTCACCGGTGTGCAGGACCAGACCGGCGCCGGTCCGGATCGCGACCGCGAGGCCGTCGGGGATCGAGTGGTTGACCGCGACGAACTCGAGCTCGAACGGCCCGAGGGTGAGGGTGTCCCCCTCCTTCACGACGTGCTGCACGGTCTCCTTGAGACGGTGCTCGCGGAGCTTGCCGGACACGAACCCGAGCGTCAGCTGCGAGCCCACGAGCGGGATGTCCCCGCGCTCGCGCAGCAGGTACGGGACCGCCCCGACGTGGTCCTCGTGGCCGTGGGTGAGGACGAGGGCCTCGACCTGGTCGAGCCGGTCACGGATCGGCTCGAAGTCGGGAAGGATCAGGTCGACGCCGGGGTGGTTCTCCTCAGGGAACAGCACCCCACAGTCCACGATCAGCAGGCGACCGTCGTACTCGAAGACGGTCATGTTCCTGCCGATCTCGCCCAGCCCTCCCAGCGGGATGACCCTCAGGCCGTTCTCGGCGAGGGGCCCTGGGGCGGAGAGTTCGGGATGGGGGTGGCTCATGCGGTGCCCTTCATGCAGGTGTCAGTGGGAGAGGAGGCCGGCGTTGACCAGCTCGGTGCGCAGGCTCTCGACGAGGTCGTCGGAGGCCGGCACGAGCGGGAGCCTCATGTTGCGGTTGTCGAGCACGCCCATCAGCTGCATGGCGGCCTTGGCCATCATGGCGCCGGGCGCACGGTTCATGATCACGTCGACCAGAGGGGCGACCTTGCGGTAGATGGCGAAGGCCTCGCCGACCTCACCGGCCTCCACGGCGCGCACCATCGCGGCGTACTCGTTGCCCGCCACGTGGCCGACCACCGAGACGACTCCGCAGCCGCCGTGGGTGAGCCAGCCGAGGTTCATCACGTCGTCGCCGGAGTAGAACGCGAGGCCCGTCTCCTCCATGATCCGCACGCCGCGGAAGAGGTTGCCGACCGCGTCCTTCACGGCCACGATCCGCTCGTGCTCGGCGACGCGCTTGTAGGTGTCCTCGGCGACCTGGACGGCCGCGCGGCCCGGGATGTCGTAGAGCATCACCGGCAGGTCGGAGGCGTTCGCGACCGCCTCGAAGTGCGCCGCGATGCCCTCCTGGGTCGGCTTGTTGTAGTACGGCGTCACCAGCAGCGCGCCGTGTGCACCCGCCTTGGCGGCCTGCTCGGCGAGCTCGATCGAGTGCGCGGTGTTGTTGGTGCCGACACCGGCGACGACCTTCACCCGGTCACCCACCGCGTCGACCACCGCACGGAGGATCCGGCCGTCCTCCTCCACCGTGGTGGTGGGCGCCTCTCCGGTCGTGCCGGAGACGACGACTCCGTCGTGTCCGTTGTCCGCGAGATGTACGGCGACCCGGGCCGTCGCGTCGAGGTCGACGGAACCGTCGTCGGCGAACGCGGTGACCATCGCGGTCAGGACCCGGCCGAAGGGGGCCGGTGCGAGGGGGCTCGAGCTCATGGGGTTCAGGTTATCGGTACCCATGGGGGCCGCGCGCCCACGGACCCTCGGCGGTCCGGTCAGCGCCGCTCGAGCCAGACGAAGTCGTACCCCTCGTGCGGCTCACGCCGCGTCTCCTGCCACTCGGCACGGTCGAAGTCGGGGTAGTACGTGTCGCCCTCGGGCGTCTGGTGCACCTCGGTGAGGATCTGTACGTCGGCCAGCAGCATCGTGGCCTCGTAGATCTGGGCACCGCCCATGACCATCACGTCACCCGGCGCCGACCCGGCGGCAGCGAGCGCCTCGTCGAGGCTGTGCACCACGGTGACTCCCTCGGCGTGCCAGCGAGGGTCCCGCGTGATCACGATGTTGGTGCGGTTCGGCAGGGGACGGCCGATGCTCTGGTAGGTGACCCGTCCCATCACCACGGTGTTGCCCGTGGTGACCTCGCGGAAGTGCCTCATGTCCTCGGGGATGCGCCAAGGGATGTCCCCGTCCCGGCCGATCACGCCGTTGTCGGCGACCGCCGCGACCAGCACGACCCGCTTGCCTGACGCGCGCCCCGCGCCCGTCGTACCGACCTCGCCCGAAGGGTCGGCCGCGACCGGACCCTGGGCCGCGAGCGAGGGGTCGGGAGGGGTCATACCGCGATCGGGGCCTTGATGCCCGGGTGCGGGTCGTATCCCTCGACGCTGAGGTGCTCGAGCTCGAAGGCGTCGATCTCCGTGACGGACGGGTCGAGCCGCAGCGTCGGCAGCGGCCGGGGGTCGCGGGTCAGCTGGAGCCGGGCCTGCTCGAGGTGGTTGAGGTACAGGTGCGCGTCGCCCAGCGTGTGCACGAAGTCGCCGACCTCGAGCCCGGTCACCTGGGCGACCATGTGGGTCAGCAGGGCGTAGGAGGCGATGTTGAACGGCACGCCGAGGAAGACGTCGGCCGAGCGCTGGTAGAGCTGGCAGCTGAGCCGGCCTGGCCCGTCGTCGGGCGAGGGTGCGACGTAGAACTGGAAGAACGCGTGGCACGGCGCGAGCGCCATCTGCGGGATGTCGGCGACGTTCCACGCGGAGACGATGTGGCGGCGGGAGTTCGGGTCGGCCTTCAGGGCAGCGATGACGTCGGCGATCTGGTCGATGTGGCGGCCGTCCGGAGCCGGCCAGGAGCGCCACTGGTAGCCGTAGACGGGGCCGAGGTCGCCGTTCTCGTCGGCCCACTCGTCCCAGATGGTGACGCCGCGGTCCTGGAGCCACTTGACGTTGGTGTCCCCACGGAGGAACCACAGAAGCTCGGCGAACACCGAGCGGGTGTGGACCCTCTTGGTGGTGACCAGCGGGAAGCCCTCGCGGAGGTCGAAGCGCATCTGGTGGCCGAAGACGGACCGGGTGCCGGTGCCGGTGCGGTCACCCTTCTCCACGCCCTCGTCGAGGATGCGCTGGAGGAGGTCGAGGTACTGCTGCACGCGCCCAAGTTACACCGCGGGCTCCCCGACACCGGGCAGGTCGGCCGCGGTCCGGCAGATTCCGCAGCGGCACCGACGGCCCGCCCTATGCTCTCGCCAGAGCCCGGACCGCAGGGGGTCCGCTCGACGAGGAGGGACTGCGGTGAGGGACAGCCCGGACGGACGGGGTCGGATCATCCTGCTCAACGGCACCTCGAGCTCAGGCAAGTCCACGCTGGCACGAGCCCTGCAGGACGCCCTGCCCGACCCGTGGACCGAGATCGGGATCGACCGGTTCGTCTTCTCGCTGCCGGGGCGCTACCTGAGGCAACCGCTGTGGTCCGAGGTGTTCCGCTACGTGCCCCGCACCGACCGCGACGACGGGTCCTTCACGATCGAGACGGGCCCGCTCGGGCAGCGCCTGATGAGCGGGATGCACCGGACCGCGGCGAGCCTGGCCGCTGCGGGCCTCGACGTCATCGTCGACCATGTGATCCTCGAGGCCTCCTGGCTCGAGGAGTGCCTGCACCTGTGGGCTCCCTACCCTGTGCTCCTCGTCGGGGTGCGCTGCCCGCTCGACGTGGTCGAGCAACGCGAGCACGACCGGCGCGACCGTACGATCGGCCAGGCGGCGGCCCAGCACGACGTCGTCCACCGGTGGTGTGAGTACGACGTCGAGGTCGACACGTCGGTGCTGCCTGCGGCGGAGTGCGCCGGGCTGGTCCTGGAGGCGCTTCGCGCGCACGCCCGGTGAGCCTGTGGCAGTCTCGGGACATGGCGACCTACTTCGACGTGCACCCGGCGAACCCGCAGCCCCGCTCGATCTCCCAGGTGGTCCGGATCATGCAGGAGGGCGGCGTGGTCGCCTACCCCACGGACTCCGGGTTCGCTCTCGGCTGCCAGATGGCCAACCAGGAGGGGCTCTCCCGGATGCGGCAGATCCGGGGCCTCGACGACAAGCACCACTTCACGCTGCTCTGCAAGGACTTCTCGCAGCTCGGGCAGCTGGTGCACATCGACAACAACGTCTTCCGCGCAGTGAAGGCGGCCACCCCCGGCGCCTACACGTTCATCCTCCCCGCCACGTCCGAGGTGCCCCGCAAGCTGCTGCACCCGAAGAAGCGCACCGTGGGCGTCCGGATCCCCGAGCACAAGGTCGCGCAGGCGATGCTGGACGAGCTCGGCGAGCCGATCGTGACCACGACGCTGCTGCTGCCCGGTGACGAGGAGCCGATGGTCGACGGCTGGGAGATCAAGGAACGTCTGGACCACCAGGTCGACGCGGTCATCGACTCCGGGGACGCCGGCCGGGAGCCGACCACGGTGATCGACTTCTCGGCGGGCTACCCAGAGATCGTCCGGAAGGGCGCCGGCGACACCGCGCCCTTCGAGTGACGCCTCGCCTGACGCGGACGGCAACCCCGGGGCCCTGAGGAGTGCGGCCTACCTGGTGCGGCCCTTGCCGCGCACCGGCTCGGTGACCTGCCCCGATGTCGCGCCCGCGGCCGTCGTCGAGGTGATGAAGTCGTGGATCGACGGGTTGTTCACCTCGCCGTAAACACCAGGGAACTCCGGCGTCGCACAGCCGAGGCCGTAGGACACGATGCCGACCTGGACCTGACGACCATCCGCGAGCGTGCCGAACAGCGGGCCGCCCGAGTCACCCTGGCAGGAGTCGCCGCCGAGGGTCTCCGCGCACATCTCGGAGTCGGCCTGGAAGCCCATGAGGCCGTTCGTCGTGCAGCTGTCGTCGGCCACCGCCTCGACGTCGACGGCCTTCATCTGTGCCGGGATGAACGGCGAGCCGAAGAACTCGGTGCCCCAGCCGGAGACGGTCAGCGGAGCGCCGTCGGCCTCGAGGGTGTCGTCGCCGAGCGGGACGAGGTCGATCGCCGGCGCCTGGATCGGCGTGGTGACGTGGATGAGCGCGGCGTCGAAGGTGTCCGTGTCCTCGTAGTCGGGGTGCACCACGACCCGGTCGGCGGTCAGCGTCTGCCCTCCGGAGGTGTCGTCGAGGTTCGTCCGGCCGACCGCGACCTGGATCTCCTCGGGCTTGGTGTCCACCATGCAGTGTGCCGCGGTGAGCACCCACTCCGCCGAGATCACCGAGCCGCCGCAGAAGTGGCCGTCGGTCCCCTCGGAGCCCGCGGTCTGGATGGACGCCATGAAGGCGTGCTCACCGTCGGCCACCTGCTCGCCGCCGACTATCGCCTGGGCAGGGCCGAGGCCGGACGAGGCGGCGAGGAGGCCTGCGCCGGCGAGGACTGCCCCGAAGCGGGTGAGGATTCGCATGTGTTCCCTTTCGTCGACGGACGCGGGGTGCGCCGCGCTCCTTGTTCCAACGACGGGCACGCGAGCCGGTTACGTCCTGCAGGCGACCCAGGACACGACGGCGCCCGGCGACGCGAACGTCACCGGGCGCCGTGGGGCGCGATGGCTATGCGCGGTGCGGCTGTGCCTCGTGCCAGTGCGTGACACCGGCGTGGTCGATCAGCTCGACCGCCCACACGACCAGGATCGACACCATGAACACCGCCAGCAGCGCCTCGCCCGCCGCGGTCTCGGCGAACGCGAGGGCGA
This sequence comes from Nocardioidaceae bacterium, assembly GCA_035762105.1. Classification (GTDB taxonomy): domain Bacteria; phylum Actinomycetota; class Actinomycetes; order Propionibacteriales; family Nocardioidaceae; genus Nocardioides_C. Next base: position 7,146 of record DASTPU010000137.1, read on the forward strand.
CCAGGCCGAGCGCCAGCGAGCCCAGTGCTATGCCGGCCTCCGCCTTGCCCGCACGGTCCAGCTCGTCACCGCTCCTCATCACGAGGAAGGCGACCGCACCGAGCAGCAGGCCAACGGCGGACATCCCGCGCGCGTCCTCGATGTACGGCATCGAGCCGTTGATCAGGTAGCCGACGTAAGGGATCGCGATGGCGAGCACGAGCAGCGTCGCCACCAGGTCACGGAGTGTCAGTCTCATCGAACACCTCCTCTTTCTCACAGCAAGCCTGCGCCCGCAGAAGGCGCGCTGCCAGTGCCGGACGTCCCCATCCGGACAGAGGTGCGCGAGGTCACGCGTCGTAGTCGAGGACGACCTTGTCCGACGTCGGGTGGGACTGGCAGGTGAGGACGTAGCCGCGCTCCAACTCGTCCGGCTCGAGCGCCCAGTTGGTGTCCATCTCGACGGTGCCCTCGACGACCTTGGCCCGGCAGGTGCCGCACACGCCGCCCTTGCACGCAAACGGCGCGTCGGCGCGGACCGTCAGCGCCGCCTCGAGCACCGAGGGCCCGTCGGTCGCGAGCGGGAAGGTCGACCGGCGCCCGTCCAGCGAGATGGTCACCTCGCTGCCGGTCGCGGCGGTCGCCGACTCCACGGGTGTACGGCGGACGGGCGGGCCCGGCTCGACGTGGAACACCTCGGCGTGGACCGCACGCTTCGACACGCCCTCCGCGATGAGCTGCTTGCGCAGCGTGGACACCATCTCGTAGGGCCCGCAGAGGAACCACTCGTCCACGTCGGCCGGCGGGATCACCGAGTCGAGCAGCCGCTGCATCCGCGGGACGTCGAGCCGCCCCGAGAACAGCTCGACCTCCTGCGGCTCCCGCGACAGGATGTGGATCAGCTGGAACCGTTCGGGGTAGCGGTCCTTGAGGTCCTCGACCTCCTCGAGGAACATCACCGAGGCGTGGGTGCGGTTGGCGTAGAGCAGGGTCACGCGCGAGCGCGGCTCGACCTCGAGCGTGGTGGCCACGATCGACAGGACCGGCGTGATCCCGGAGCCGGCGGCGATGCACACGTAGCTCTTCTCGTGGGCGGGGTCCAGCTCGGTGAAGAACCGCCCCGAAGGGGTCATCACGTCGATCACGTCGCCCACCTGGAGCTGCTCCAGCGCGTGTTCGGAGAACGCGCCGCCCGGCAGCCGCTTCACGGCGATCCGCAGCACCCCGGCGGAGACCGGCGAGCAGATCGAGTAGTTGCGTCGCACGTCGTCGTCGGCGAGCTGCGTGCGCACGGTGATGTGCTGGCCGTGGGTGTAGGCGTAGTCGTCCCTCAGCTCCTCGGGCACGTCGAAGGTGATCGCGACCGAGTCCTCGGTCAGCGGCTCGATGGCGGCGACCGTGAGGGGGTGGAACACCGCGTGGGTGCTGCTCAAGGCGCTGGGTCTCCTAGATCGTCTTGAAGTGGTCGAACGGCTCCCGGCAGGAGTTGCACACCCACAGCGACTTGCACGCCGTGGACCCGAACCGGCTCAGCTCCCGGGTGTCGGGCGAACCGCACTGTGGGCAGCGCAGCGACAGCACGAGGGGCACCGGCTCCCCCGGCTCACGGGGCGCGGGCGGCGCCACGCCGTACTCCTCGAGCTTGCGGCGGCCCTCCTCGCTCATCCAGTCCGTCGTCCACGCCGGCGACAGCACGAGCTCCACGTGGACGTCGGCGTAGCCCTCGCGAGCCAGCGCCGC
>DASTPU010000138.1:0-3111 GCA_035762105.1 Nocardioidaceae bacterium
TTCGCCGGCCTGGAGCAGCCGATCGCGGGCATCGCCGGCGACCAGCAGTCCGCGCTGTTCGGGCAGACCTGCTTCGAGGTCGGCGACAGCAAGTGCACCTACGGCACCGGGTCATTCATCCTCACCAACACCGGCTCCGACGTGGTGCGGTCGGACGCCGGCCTGCTGTCGACGGCCGCGTGGCGCTCCCCCGAGGGCGAGATGACCTACGCGCTCGAGGGCGCGATCTTCGTGACCGGCGCGGCGGTGCAGTGGCTGCGCGACGGCCTGCAGATCATCGGCGCCGCCCCGGAGACCGAGGCGATCGCGCGCACCGTGCCGGACGCGCAGGGCGTGGTGTTCGTGCCCGCCCTCACCGGGCTCGGTGCCCCGGACTGGGACCCGCACGCCCGCGGCATGATCATCGGCATCACGAGAGGTACGACGCGCGCCCACATCGTCCGGGCAACGCTGGAGGCGATCGCCTTCGAGGTCCGCGACGTGATCGAGACCCTCCCGGAGCGCACGTCGATGTCCGCGCTGATGGTGGACGGCGGCGCCTCGGCGAACGACCTGCTCTGCCAGATCCAGGCCGACCAGCTCGGCGTACCCGTCGAGCGCCCGAAGATCGTGGAGACCACCGCCCTGGGCGCGGCGTTCCTCGCCGGCCTCGGCACCGGCGTGTGGAAGTCGACCGACGAGCTGCGCCAGACCTGGCACCTCGACCGGAAGTTCGAGCCCGCGGGGGACCGTGACGAGGCCGACGCCGCCCACCGCCGCTGGCGCGACGCCGTCGAGCGCGCCAAGGGCTGGGCCTGAGAGGAGCGCTGACCGTTGCTCGGGTACTCCACCCCGCTGACCGTCGACATCCCGACGACCGGCAGCCTCGCCGACGACGTGGTCCGCAACGCCGACGAGGCGCCGGACGCGGTGGCCTTCAGCCGTCGCACCGCCGACGGCTGGGAGGACGTCACCGCCAAGGGGTTCCTCGACCAGGTGCGCGCGGTCGCCAAGGGGCTGGTCGCCTCGGGCATCGAGCCCGGTGACCGGGTCGGCCTGCTGTCGCGGACCCGCTACGAGTGGACGCTCGTCGACTACGCGGTCTGGTTCGCCGGCGCGGTGACGGTGCCGCTCTACGAGACCTCCTCGGCCGAGCAGATCGAGTGGATCCTCGCCGACTCCGGTGCCCGCGCGGTCTTCGCCGAGGACGCCCTGCACGTCGACCGGGTCGCCGAGGTGCGTGGGGGCCTTCCTCTGCTCGAGCACGTATGGGCGATGGACTCCCTCGACGCGCTCGTCACCGCCGGTCGGGAGGTCTCGGAGCGTCGCCTCGAGGAGCGGCGGGCGGCCCTCTCCCCCGACTCGCTCGCGACGCTGCTCTACACCTCCGGCACCACCGGACGCCCCAAGGGCTGCATGCTCACCCACGGCAACTTCATGGTCGAGGTCGCGGTCGCCCTGGACGCGCTGCCGGAGCTGTTCGAGGCCGAGGACGGCGCGACGCTGTTGTTCCTGCCGCTGGCCCATGTCTTCGCCCGGATCATCCAGATCGGCGCGGTCAAGGGACGGATCCGGCTCGGCCACTCCTCGCAGGCCTCACGCCTCCTGGACGACCTGCAGACCTTCCAGCCGACCTTCGTCCTCGGTGTGCCCCGGGTCTTCGAGAAGGTCTTCAACACCGCCTCGCAGAACGCCGTCATCAGTGGCAAGGGCCGGGCCTTCGACCGCGCCGCGGACACCGCCATCGCCTACAGCCGCGCGCTCGACACCGGACATCCCGGCTTCGCGGTCCGCGCCTACCACAGCCTGTACGACCGGCGTGTCTACCAGCCCCTGCGCGACATGCTCGGCGGCCGCTGCACGTACGCCATCTCCGGTGGCGCTCCCCTCGGCGATCGGCTCGGCCACTTCTTCCGCGGCGTCGGCCTGACCGTGCTCGAGGGCTACGGCCTGACGGAGACCACCGGTGCGATCACCGCGAACACCCCTGAGCTGACCAAGATCGGCACAGTCGGCCGGCCGCTGCCCGGCGTCACGGTCCGGGTCGCCGACGACGGCGAGCTGCTGGTCAAGGGCGGCCAGGTGTTCTCCGGCTACTGGCAGAACGACCCCGCGACCGCCGAGGTCCTCGACGCCGACGGCTGGTGCCACACCGGCGACCTCGGCGAGATCGACGACGAGGGCTTCGTGACCGTCACCGGCCGCCGCAAGGAGGTCATCGTCACCGCCAGCGGCAAGAACGTCGCCCCCGCCGCTCTGGAGGACCGGCTCCGCGCGCACTACCTGGTCAGCCAGTGCATGCTCGTCGGCGACGGCAGGCCGTTCGTCGGCGCGCTGGTCACCATCGACCCCGACGCCGTCGCGGTGTGGGCCGAGCAGCGCGGCAAGTCCACCGTCGTCGCCGACCTCACCGACGACGCGGACCTGTTCGCCGAGATCGAGTCAGCCGTCGCCGACGCGAACCGGTCGGTCTCCCAGGCCGAGGGCATCCGCAAGTTCCGGATCCTGCCCGTCGACTGGACCGAGGAGGCCGGCCAGCTCACCCCGAGCCTCAAGGTGCGGCGGGGTGCGGTGGCGCGTCAGTTCCAGCACGAGATCGAGCGGCTCTACGAACGGTAAGGCGCGTTGGACGGGTGAGTCTGGAGCCCAATTTTATCTCGGATCTGAATTACTTGTCTCTGAGATAAATCAAGAGTAGCGTCTGACCCACGAAGCAGCTCGCTTCGGGTGTGAGAGGAGCAGGAGATGTCCGCAACACTTGTGGTTCGTCACCAGGTCAACGACTACGCCACCTGGAGGCCCGTCTACGACAGTCTCGAAGGGCTCCGCGGCCGGCACGGCTGCACCGACGCCCGGGTGTGGCAGCACGCGGACAACAGGAACGACGTCCTCGTCACCCACGACTTCCCCACGGCCGAGCAGGCGGCCGGTTTCGCCGGCGACCCGGAGCCCGAGACGGGCATGGCGAGTGCCGGAGTCGCCGGGCAGCCACAGATCGACATCTTCACCGTTGCCTGAGCCATATCGACGTCGGTCGGGGAAGCGCGCTCGCCCTTCCCCGGCCAAGCTCGGCCTCGTGCGGGTCGACGACGACTTCGCCGACGAGTACCCGGACGGGGAGGCCTCCAGCAC
>DASTPU010000139.1:0-10614 GCA_035762105.1 Nocardioidaceae bacterium
CTTGCGGGGCGCCTTGCGGGGCGCCTTGCGGGGCACCGGCGTCGACGGGTCCGCCGCGCAGGAAGTCCAGCACCGTCCGGGTGAGCAGCTCCGGTGCGGTCAGCTGGGCGATGTGCTGCTGACCCGGCAGCTCGTGGATCCTGGCGTTCGGCAGCGCCGCGGCCACCACGTCGGGGTCCGCCTTGATGTCCTCGGGGCTGTCGCTGCCGACCAGCAGCAGCACCGGGACCCTGACCCTCGCCGCCATCGTGGGGTCGAGGCCCTGCCCCCCGAAGGCCCGGCACTCCCGGGGAACCGTCCGGGCGGCGGCGACGCGGGCCGGCCAGGTGGGGGCGCTCCTGATCAGCGCGATCTCGTCCTCGCTGCCCTTCATCACGTGGCGGTAGAACTCGACCAGCATCTCCTCGTCGCGCCCGGCCTCGAGCAGCCGGTCCATCTCGGCCAGTCGGTCCGGGTCGACCGTGCGGTGGGCGGCGTTCGGGGCCGGCCAGCCCTCGTAGAGCACGAGCCGGCGCAGGTTCGACGTCCGGGAGGCGGCCCCGAACGACACGTTGCCGCCGTAGGAGTGGCCCAGCAGGTCGACCGGTCCACCGAAGGCCGCTGCGGCCCGCTCGACCACGGCCGCCACGTCGTCGTACTCCTTGCCGAGGGTGTAGTCGGGATGGTCGCCGCTGGCGCCGCGTCCGCGCCGGTCGACCGCCCAGACCGCCAGCTCCCGGTTCAGCAGCGGGGTGACCAGCCGCCAGGTGGTGTGGTCCGAGGTCGTGCCCGGCACGAGCACCAGCGGGCGTCCGGTCCCGGACACGAAGACCGCGATGCGGGTGCCGTCGGAGGACGGTACGTCGATCCGCGTGCTGTCGAGGGTGGTGCTGGTCATGATGGGCTCCTCTCGTCGTGGGAGCACCAGCGTGGTCCCGGCAGCAGCGCGGCCGCATCGGCAGACCTACCCATCCGGTCGTCCGCTCCGACGAGGCCGTGCCTGACCGCGAAGAGCGTGGCCCGGGCCGCGCCGGCGCGACCTCCTCAGTGACCTAGAGGTCCGCGACCACCCTGTGGACCGCCTCCAGGCTGCGCTCCACCTCGCGGTCGGTCGTCGACCAGTTGCTCACCGAGATCCGCAGCACGCTCCGGTCGTGCCAGCGTGAGCCGGACATCCAGGCGGTGCCGTCGGCCAGGATCCGGCGCACGACCTCCTCGGTCCGCTCGTCGTCGCCGAACGACGCGCACACCTGCGTGAACACGACGTCGTTGAGCACCGTGGCGCCGGGCATGGCGGCGATCCCGGCAGCGAAGGCCGAGGCGTGGCGGCACAGCCGGTCCACGAGCTCGACGACGCCCGACCGGCCCAGCGCGCGCAGCACCGCCCACACCGGGAACGCGCGCCCGCGGCGGGAGATCTCCGGCACCTTGTCCAGCGGCTCGCCGTGCTCGTCGTGGATGAGGTACGCGCCGTGCATCCCCATCGCCGCCTTCAGCGCCGCGCGGTCGCGCACGATGGCGAGCCCGCAGTCGTAGGGCACGTTCAGCGTCTTGTGCGCGTCGGTGGTCCAGGAGTCCGCGCCGTCGACCCCGGCCACGAGATGGCGGTACGACGGGGAGACGGCGGCCCACAGCCCGAAGGCGCCGTCGACGTGGACCCAGGCACCGTGCTCGTGGGCCACGGCGACGGCGGCAGGGAAGGGGTCGAACGCCCCGGAGTGGACGTTCCCGGCCTGGAGCACGACGACGGTCGGCCCCTCCGGCCCTTCGTCGAGCGCCGCACGGAGCGCGTCGGCGTCCAACCGGCCCTGGTCGTCGACGGCGACGACTTCCGGGGCGCCGAGCCCGAGGAAGCGCAGCGCCAGGTCGACGGTGTCGTGCCGCTCCTCGCCGACGAGCACCCGCACCCACGGGCCACCGTTCAGGCCGTCGGCTGCGACGTCCCAGCCGGCCTGACGGAGGACGGCGTCACGTGCGGCCGCCAGGCAGGCGAAGTTGGACATGGTGGCCCCGGTGACGAACCCGACGGCGCTCTCCTCCGGGAGCCCGAGCAGGTCGAGCAGCCAGGCGCCGGCGACGTCCTCGACCGCGCTGTGGGCCGGGGTGAGCCTGCGCAGGCCGCTGTTCTGGTCCCAGGCGCTGACCAGCCAGTCGGCCGCGAGCCCGGCCGGATGGGTCCCGCCGATGACGAAGCCGAAGAACCGGCCGGACGGGCTGGCGACCAGGCCGCTCTCGCAGGCCTTCGCCAACGCCTCGACGACGTCGGCGGCCTCGGTCGGGCCTTCGGGCAGCTCCGTGCCGAGGGCCCGGGTCACCTCCTCGACGCCTGCCTGGGCGGGAACCGGCCGGTCCTCGAGCGAGGCGAGCCAGTCGAGGGCGAGCTGGTGGGCGCGTTCCAGCGCGGCGGTCTGCTGGTCCATCTGTCGAGTGTCCGTGCCGGTTCTCCCACCCGCCAGACTCCGTCGGGTCATGGGGGGCGCGCAGTCAGTGGAGGCGGCGGACGAGGTAGCGGGGGGTGCCGTCGGGGGCGGTGTCCTCGCCGAGGTACTCCTGCTCACGCATCCGGCACCACGCCGGTACGTCGGACCGCGCGGCCACGTCACGGGCGACCACCCCGACCACCTCGCCGACGGCGACCTCGGCGATGCGCTGGGACAGCCGGATCACCGGCATCGGGCAGCGCAGGTCCCGGCAGTCGAGCTCGAGGGTGACGTCGGTCATCGCACGCCCGCGCGCTCGCGGAGCCGGGCGACCACCCCGGGGAGCACCGCGAGGAACCGGTCGACCTCCTCCTCGGTGGTGTCCCGGGTCAGCGAGACCCGGACGTTGCCGTGGGTCAGCGCGCCCATCGCCTCCAGCACGTGCGACGGGGTGAGGGTCGAGGCGGTGCACGCGGACCCCGACGCGACCCCGAAGCCCTCGCGGTCCAGCTCGGTCACGAGCGCCTCGCCGTCGAGGTAGAGGCAGGAGAACGTCACCACGTGGGGCAGCCGCGAGATCGGGTCGCCGACCACCTCGACGTCGGGCACCGCGGCCGCGACGGTGGAGCGGATCCGCTCGACCAGCCGGAACTGCCGGGCGTTGAGCTCGTCGCGCTCGGCCAGCCGGGCCTGGAGCGCGGCGGCGGCGGCGAGGGCGGCCGGGACGTTCTCGAAGCCGCTCACCCGGGGGTCGGTGCGGTCGTCGACGGGGAAGGGGGCCCGCCAGCGGGCGCCCTTGCGGACCAGGAGGACGCCGACCCCGGACGGCCCGCCCCACTTGTGCGCCGAGGCGGCGGCCGCGGCCCAGCCGGCCGGCAGGTCCAGGCGGCCGGCGGAGGCGGCGAAGTCCACGAAGACCGGCACGTCCCCGGCCGCCGCGACGATCTCGTCGAGGGGCTGGACCGTGCCCACCTCGTGGTTGGCCGACTGGACCGCGAGGACGCCGGTCGGCGCGTCGGCGAGGACGGACGCCACTGCATCGGGGGACACGCGGCCCTCGGAGTCGACGCCGACCACGTCCGCCGTACCGCCGGAGCGGGCGGCCCACCAGCGCCCCGCCTGGATGACCGCGGAGTGCTCCACCGCGGAGTGCACCAGGCGCCGGCTCACCCGGGTGCGGCCCTCGAGGAGGCCGAGCACACCGAGGTGGACCGCGGCGGTGCCCGAGGCGGTGAACGTCACCTCGTCCTCCCGCACGCCCAGGCAGGCGGCGACGGCGGCCCGGGCGTTGTCCAGGATCAGCCGGGCGTCCCGGCCCCGGTGGTGCAGCCGGAGCGGGTCGGCGTACCCGGCGTCGAGCGCGGCGACAAGGGCCTCGCGGGCGGCCGGATGGAGGGGCTCGGAGGAGGCCGAGTCGAGGTACCCCACGGCCGCGGACCCCGTTTGTCCGCTTGTTTTGCTCACACAGCGAACTTACCGGCGACCTCCGCGCAAACGCAGGTTGCCTCAGTAGTAGGGTTCGGTGTCGACCGTCGTATTTGAGAGAGAGGCTCGTTCGTGGGTCTGCAACTCCCCAAGCGTGCCCAGAAGTTGCGCACGCGCGTCGGCACCATGCTCTTGGTGCCCACAGGCTTGCTGGTGCTGGGCGCCTGCTCGACCGAGGACCAGGACCAGATCACGCGGCTCGCGATGCCCGAGCCCGCCACCGACCGGGCGCCGTTCATCGACGACCTGTGGCGGTACGGCTGGCTGGCGGCCATGATCGTCGGTGTCTTCGTGTGGGGCCTGATGTTCTACGCGGCGTTCAAGTTCCGCCGCCGCAACGACGACGAGATCCCGGTGCAGACGCGCTACAACCTGCCGATCGAGATCCTGTACACGATCGTGCCCGTGATCATCGTGATCGTCTTCTTCTTCTTCACGGTGCGGACGCAGGACGCCGTCCTGGCCGAGGCGGCCGAGAACGGCCAGACCGACCACACGATCAAGGTCGTGGGGCAGAAGTGGTCGTGGTCCTTCAACTACATGGAGGAGGAGGCCGTCGGCGGCCAGAACGTCTACACGGCCGGCACCCCCGCGGAGATGCCCACGCTGGTCCTCCCCGTCGACGAGACCGTCACCGTCGAGCTCTCCTCACCCGACGTCATCCACTCGTTCTGGGTCCCCGCGTTCCTCATGAAGATGGACGTCATCCCGGGCCGGGACAACAGCTTCTCCTTCACGCCCACGCGTGAGGGCACCTACGCCGGCAAGTGCGCCGAGCTGTGCGGCACCTACCACTCGCGGATGCTCTTCAACACCGAGATCGTCAGCCGCGAGGAGTACGACCAGCACCTCCGCGACCTCGAGGAGCAGGGCAACGTCGGCCTCGTCCTCGGCGGTGTCGACGCACGCACCCAGGCGGGCCTCGAGGACCAGGTCCACGACGACGAGACGTCACAGTTGGGAGACCAGGAGTGAGCGGCGCAACTTTCCAGGCGCGCGGCGCCTACGCCGAGCCCAAGCCCCTTGGGCAGCAGATCGTCCGGGTACTGACCACGACCGACCACAAGCTGATCGGCAAGCTCTACCTCGGCACCTCGTTCGTGTGGTTCATCCTCGGCGGCATCATGGCGCTGGTCATCCGGTCGGAGCTCGCGTTCCCCGGCCAGCAGGTCGTGAACGACGAGACCTACAACCAGCTGTTCACGATGCACGGCACGATCATGCTGCTGCTGTTCGCGACGCCGCTGTTCTTCGGCTTCGCCAACGTGATCATGCCGCTGCAGATCGGCGCGCCCGACGTGGCGTTCCCGCGCCTGAACATGTTCAGCTACTGGCTGTTCCTGTTCGGCGGCCTGATCGCGGCCTCCGGCTTCCTGACCCCCGACGGCGCGGCCTCCTTCGGCTGGTTCGCCTACACGCCGCTGTCCAACGAGGTGAACTCGCCCGGTGTCGGTGGTGACCTGTGGATCCTCGGCCTGACCTTCAGCGGTTTCGGCACGATCCTCGGTGCGGTCAACTTCATCACCACGATCATCACGATGCGTGCGCCCGGCCTGACGATGTTCCGGATGTCGATCTTCACCTGGAACACCCTGGTCACGAGCCTGCTGGTGATCATCGTGTTCCCGATCCTCGCCGGCGCGCTGCTGATGCTCGCCGCGGACCGGCTGCTCGGCGCTCACGTGTACGACCCGTCGAGCGGCGGCCCGATCCTGTGGCAGCACCTGTTCTGGTTCTTCGGGCACCCCGAGGTGTACATCATCGCGCTGCCGTTCTTCGGCATCGTGACCGAGGTGATCCCGGTCTTCGCCCGCAAGCCGGTGTTCGGCTACATCGGCCTCGTGGCGGCCACCCTGGCCATCGCGGCCCTGTCGGTGGCGGTCTGGGCGCACCACATGTTCGTCACCGGCGCGGTGGACCTGCCGTTCTTCTCCGGCATGACCTTCCTGATCGCGGTCCCGACCGGCGTGAAGTTCTTCAACTGGATCGGCACGATGTGGGGCGGCTCGCTGTCCTTCGACACTCCGATGCTGTGGGTGATGGGCTTCCTGACCACCTTCCTCTTCGGTGGTCTGACGGGCGTCATCCTGGCCTCGCCGCCGCTGGACTTCCACGTGTCCGACTCCTACTTCGTGGTCGCGCACTTCCACTACGTGGTCTTCGGCACCGTGGTGTTCGCGATGTTCGCCGGGTTCTACTTCTGGTGGCCGAAGATGACCGGCCGGATGCTCGACGAGCAGCTCGGCAAGGTCCACTTCTGGCTGCTGTTCATCGGCTTCCACACCACGTTCCTGGTGCAGCACTGGCTCGGCGTCGAGGGCATGCCCCGCCGCTACGCCGACTACCTGCCCGAGGACGGCTTCACGCTGCTGAACCAGGTGTCCACCGTCGGTGCGTTCCTGCTCGCCGCCTCGATGTTCCCGTTCCTGTGGAACGTCTACGTCTCGGCCCGCAAGCCGTACGTCGAGGTCGGCGACGACCCGTGGGGCTGGGGCCGGTCGCTGGAGTGGGCCACGTCCTCCCCGCCGCCGCGCCACAACTTCGTGCGGCTCCCGCGGATCCGTTCCGAGTCCCCGGCGTTCGACCTCCACCACCCGGAGATCGCCGCGCTGGAGATGATGGAGAACGAGGCGCTGCGCCACGAGGAGGACAACGTGGACGCCCCTGACGTCACCGGACGCCGGGGCCACCTGGAGCAGCAGATGGGCCAGTCCGTCGAGGACGCCGCCCGCGACGCCGACAAGCACCGTGACGAGGATGGCCGCTGATGAAGATCGAGACCTACATCTTCGGGATCAACTTCGTCTTCTTCGCCCTGGTCGCCCCGGCCTACTGGTTCATCGCGAAGGACCCGACCGGCACCGCCGCGCTCATCATGACGGCGCTGCTGACCCTGCTGGTCACGTTCTACCTGGGCTTCCACGCCTCGAAGATGGACCCGCGTCCGGAGGACCGGCACGAGGGCGAGATCGCCGACGGCGCCGGTGAGCTGGGCTTCTTCCCGCCCTACAGCTGGTGGCCGCTCTGGGTCGCGCTGGCCTGCGCCGTGATCATCTACGGCCTCGTCTACACCGCGTGGTGGCTGTTCGCGATCGGCGTGGGGCTCGCCTCCATCGCCGTGAGCGGGTGGGTCTTCGAGTACTACCGCGGTGAGCACGCGCACTGACCCTCTGGTCTGGTCAAGGCGGTGGCGTTCCCCCTCTGTGGGGAGCGCCACCGCCTCTCTTTTTCGGATCCTGAGGGTCTCGTTGTTACCGTGGAAGGAGCTCACCGACCGATTCCGGGGGATCCCACCGTATGACGAGGCACTTCTCGCCTGCCCGCGCGCGCCGCACCGGCGCCGTACTCACTGCTGTCTCCGCGCTCGTCCTGGCCGGATGTACGGCGGACGACGGCACGACCCGGGCCGCCGGCAACGAACCCGAGGCGGCCCCCAGCGCGTCCCCGACACCGACTCCGTCGGCCACCGTGTCCACGAACGTCGGCCGCGCGCCGGTGAAGGTGGACGAGGTCGTCGAGGTGACCGCCGAGGACGGCACGCTCGAGCGCGTGGTCGTCCGGGCGCCGGGGGAGAGGCTCCGGGGCGAGGTCACGGGCCAGGGCGCGTCCTGGACGGCCTCCGACCGGCTCGAGCCGGGGCTGCGCTACCGCGTCCGTGCGGTCGCCGTGGACGCCGACGGGATGCGTACGACGCACCGCTCGTCGTTCCGGACCGAGGCCCTCCCGCTGGAGCGTCAGACGTTCCCCTCGATCGCGCCGTTGCAGGGCGAGACCGTCGGCGTGGGGATGCCGGTGATCGTGCAGTTCGACGTACCCGTCACCGACCGGGCCGGCATCGAGCGCCACCTGTCGGTGGAGAGCTCGCCGAACCAGAAGGGCTCCTGGCACTGGGTGTCCAACCGCGAGGTGCACTGGCGGCCCAGGACCTACTGGAAGCCCGGCACCGAGGTGACCGTCGACGCGGACATCAACTCCGTCGCGGCCGGCAACGGCGTCTACGGCCAGGTCAGCCGGAAGATCTCCTTCGAGATCGGCGACTCGGTGGTCAGCAAGGTGAACGTCGCGGCGCACAAGATGGACGTCTTCGTCAACGGGTCGCTGGCGCGCACCATGCCGATCAGCGCCGGCAAGCCGGGCTTCATCACCCGGTCCGGCACCAAGGTGATCATCGAGAAGGTCCGCGACAAGGTGATGGACGCGGCCACGCTCGGCATCCCGGAGAGCGACCCGGAGTACTACCGGCTCGACGTCGAGTACGCGATGCGGGTGACCTACTCCGGGGAGTTCCTGCACGCCGCGCCGTGGTCCTCCGGCTCGCAGGGTGTGGCCAACGTGAGCCACGGGTGCGTCGGGATGGCGACCCAGAACGCCGCGTGGCTGTTCGACATCACCAAGCGCGGCGACGTGGTCGAGGTGACCGGCAGTGACCGGCAGATGACGCTGTACAACGGCTACGGCGACTGGAACGCGTCGTTCCAGGAGTACGCCGAGGGCTCTGCACTCTGACCCGCCCGGCTGGGTGTCCACCCGGCCGGTGTCCGGTCCCGCGGCAGCTCGAGCCGGACCAGGGTGCCCTTCTCGCGGCCGTTGAGGATCTCGAGGCGTCCGCCGTGCCCACGGGCCGCCTCGGAGACCACGGTGAGGCCCCGGCCGGTCCCGTGCGAGATCCTGCCGAACCCGGGACCGTCGTCGCTGACCTCGACCCACGCGTCCTGCTGGTCGACGCCTACGCGCACGACGACCTCGCCGGTGTCGCCGGCGGCACGGGAGGCGTTGTCGACCAGGTTGTTGACGGCCCGCCGGAGCAGCTGGGGGTCGCCGTTCACCACGGGCGTCTCCCGGGCCTCGCTGACGAAGCGGACCTTCCCCGTCGCCTCGACCATGGTCACGCACCCGTGGACCAGCTCGACCAGGTCCAGGGGCTCGTGCGGCGTCGCGCCCTTCCCGGCCGCGGTGTCGAGGAGATCGGCAGCCTCGCTCAGCGCCTCGCGGATGAGGCCGAGCCGATGGCTCGCGCTGACCAGGGTCGGGAGATGCGCCGGCGGCGTGGCCAGGAGCAGGCAGGCGCTGACGTACTGCCGCAGGTCATGACAGAGCGCCCGCATCTCTTCGAGCTCTGTCTCGGGGGAACGTCGAGGGTTCGGAATGAATGGCTCTCTCATCAGCTGCCTCGGTAGGTGCGCGCTCTCGCCAACCTGAGGGATGACCCGTCACGCCGGCAAGCGGAGCATGGATGGATGGCTCGTCAGCTGCACCCGGCACCTGGAGTCGGGCACTTCGGGTCGCGCAGGTCGCGTCCCCATGAGACCGGCAACCCGAAGAAGCGGCTGACGAGTCGGTCAGGGCGGCTCACGCGGGCTTCCCCACCCCGCGTCGCGCGCCATGGCCACCGCCGCCAGCTGCGAGGAGACCCCGAGCTTTGCCAGGATCGACTTCACCTGGGTGCGTACGGTCGCCTCTGAGACGTACGCCTCGCGCGCCACCTCCGCCACGCGCTTGCCGTGGACGAGCTGGCGGAGCACCTCCGCCTCGCGGGGGGTGAGGTAGGACAACCGCTTCTGACGCGTGCCGGCCGCGTTGGCCGTGGCGTTCCACAGCTGCACGAGCTCCTCCCGCCGCGCCGGCGGGAGGACCGGCAGGCCTTGGGCCACCCGGTGGATGATCGTCACGATGGGGTCCAGCTGGCCGCTCTTGAGCAGCACGGTCACCGCGCCCTTCGCGAGGCACTCGCCCCAGCGCACCGGGTCGCTGACCCCGGTGAGCACGACGACGCGCTGACCGTGGGCCGTGAGCGGCTCGATCACGCGGCCGCCGTCACCGGCCGGCCCGAGCTGGAGGTCGAGCAGAACCACTTCGGCACGGGCACGCAGGACGTCCTGGACGAGGGTGGCGGTGGTCTCTCCGGCGGTGAGCGGGACCGCCACCACCTCGAGGCCCGAGTCGGCCAGGATCAGGCGGAGGGCGTCGGCGAGGACCGCGTGGTCCTCGACGAGGGCCACGCGGCTGCGCGGTGACTCGGGGGAGGACCCGTAGGACGGTGAAGCCGCCCCGCCACGGTGGGGCTGTGCCCGCCCGGGCGGGCCTGGGGACCACCGTGCCCCGTTGTCGGGAGGCAGGGTGGTCGGTGCTTGTCCCCTCGGCCCCCGCATCCTTGGACGGTACGTCCGATCGCCGTCGGAGGGCACAGAACACCGATTGTTTGGGACGTTAGGACTAGACCGTATAGGCATGTCGTCGCCGCTCCCGGGGACAGGTGGACCGCGTCCGCCGTACCGGCAAGGCAGAGGGCCCCGGACCGATGTGGTCCGGGGCCCTCTCCGACTCGTGCGGGTCAGTGCTGCTTGTTGCGCAGCTCCTCGCCGTGGATGTCGTGGCGGCCGTCGAACTGGTGGCCGTCAGCGGCGTGTGCCTCGCCCGCGTGGACCTCGAGCTCGTGCTGGGCGTGGTGCCGGGCAGCCTCGAGCTCCTCACGGGTCGGCTTCTGCACGCTGTGTCCGAAGTAGGCCCTCGACAGACGTGCGCGGAGGCGGTTCTTGCGGCTGCCCGGGGCGGGGATGCCGTTCGCGTCCTCGCCCGAGGTCAGCTCGAACACCTCGTCACGGTCACGAGCGGTGATCGTGTAGGCCTCGGCCTCGCTGATCGGCAGGTGACGCTCGGTGTACTCGCCCTCGGGGGAGCGCATGATGACACCGGTCTCGTAGCCGTGGAGCAGCTTCTCCTGGTCGTGACG
>DASTPU010000140.1:0-14926 GCA_035762105.1 Nocardioidaceae bacterium
CCCTCGGCCTGGACCCACGCCCACCACACCACCGCCTGGGCAGACGGCGGCCACACCAACCTCGCCGACGGGATCAGCCCCTGCGCCTACCACCACCACCTGCTCCACAGCACCAAGTGGACCGCGACCCGGCTCCCCAACGGCAAGATCCGACTCCGCCGCACCACCCGCAGCTGACGGCGTCGACCGTGCGGGGCTATCCCGGGACCGCCGCTGCCATCCGTCGCACTGCCTCCTCGAGGATGTCCGGCCTGGTCGCGAAGTTCAGCCGGACGTACCCCTCGCCTCCAGTGCCGAAGTCGGCGCCGCGGAGAAGCGCCACGCGCGCTCGTTCGAGGAAGTGCTCGCCCGGGTCCTCGACGCCCAGCGGCGTGCAGTCGAGCCAGGCCAGGTAGGTCCCCTCGGGGACTCGGTAGCCGACCTCGGGCAGGTGCTCGTCGAGCAGGTCGGCGAGGAGGCGACGGTTGGAGTCGAGGTCGGCAAGCAGGTCGTCCAGCCAGGGAATGCCGCCACGAAGGGCGGCGACGTGGGAGAGCACGCCGAGATGGGTCGCGCCGTGCCCGACCTCTTCGGGCATCCGATGAAGATCCGGGACGGCCGAGTCGCCGGCAACAGCGAGGGCTGCCTTGGCGCCCGCCAGGTTCCAGGCCTTGGAGGCCGAGAGCAGCGCGAACGCGTCGTCGGTTCCGGGCACGGAGAGGTAGGGCGTGTGGCTGCTGCCGGAGTACACCAGCGGGGCGTGGATCTCGTCGGCGATCACGCGGACGCCGTACTGCCGAGCCAGCCGGGCCACCTCGCCGAGCTCGTCGCGTGTGTGCACCGTGCCGGTGGGGTTGTGGGGACTGCAGAGGAGGTACGACGCACGCCCGCCGTCGCGGGTGAGGACCGCGAACGTGCGCGCCAGGACGTCGAGGTCGATGCGTCCGTCCGGGGACAGAGGCGACTCGACCACCCGGCGCCCGTCATGGGTCAGGAAGGCGTAGAAGGGCGGGTACACCGGCGAGTTGACCACCACCGGATCGCCCTGAGACGTGAAGAGCCGCAGCACTTCCACCACACCGCGCATCACATCGGGCACGAGCCGGGACTGGTCGAGGTCGAAGTCCCAGCCCCAGCGAGCCCGGGCGAACTCCCGCATGGCCGGCGCATAGGTGTCCGCGCGGGCGAACCCGGTGTCACCGAGCTCGGCGGCTTCGACGAGGGCGCGCCGCACCGGCCCGGCCAGAGGGACGTCCATCTCCGCCACCCAGAGCGGAAGGACGTCGTCGGGGTGGACGGTCCACTTGGCACTGGTGCGACGGCGCAGGTCCTCGACCGTCAGGTGCTGGAGTGGTTTCACAGGACGTCTTCCTCCCGAGATGGGCGCACGGCCAACGCGATACCGGCCGCAGCCTAGCGGGCAGGAAATTCTCTCGCGTGAAGCGAACCGGGTGACCCTCCGATCGGCCGAGTCGGCTTTTCGCAAAAGAAATGACACCATGGGCGCCATGACTGTGCATGACCTTGACCTGGCTCCTGGCGTGGCGAACGCCGAGCACATCGAGATGACCGAGCGCTGGGCGGCGCACAACTACCATCCGCTGCCGGTCGTGGTCAGCTCTGCCGACGGCGCCTGGGTGACCGACGTCGACGGCAACCGCTACCTCGACTGCCTGGCCGGCTACTCCGCGCTGAACTTCGGGCACGGGCACCCGCGACTCCGCGCAGTGGCGCACGAGCAGATCGACAAGCTCACGCTGACCAGCCGGGCGTTCTACAACGACCAGCTCGGCCCGTTCGCCCACGACCTCGCCGAGCTCACCGGCAAGGAAGCGATCCTGCCGATGAACAGCGGCGCCGAGGCCGTGGAGACCGCGATCAAGGTCAGCCGCCGCTGGGGCTACGAGGTCAAGGGCGTGCACGAGAACGCCGCCACGATCATCGTCATGGACGGCAACTTCCACGGCCGCACCACGACGATCGTGAGCTTCTCGACCGACGTAGACGCCCGCAAGGACTACGCGCCGTTCACGCCCGGCTTCGTGGTGATCCCGTACGGCGACGCCCAGGCGCTGCGCGAGGCCGTCGACGACAGCACGGTCGCCGTCCTCCTCGAGCCGATCCAGGGCGAGGGCGGCGTCGTCATCCCGCCGGAGGGCTACCTCCGTGACGTCCGCGCGATCTGCCACGAGAAGAACATCCTGATGGTCGCCGACGAGATCCAGTCCGGCCTCGCCCGCACCGGCAGGACGTTCGCGTGCGACCACGAGGACGTCGTTCCCGACATCTACATCATGGGCAAGGCGCTCGGCGGCGGGCTCTACCCCGTGTCCGCGATCGCGGCCAACAACGTGATCATGGACGTGATCACCCCGGGCTCACACGGCTCGACCTTCGGCGGCAACCCGCTCGCGGCGGCGATCGGCCGCGAGGTCGTCGCGCTGCTGCAGACCGGTGAGTTCCAGGAGCGCGCGACCAAGCTCGGAGCGTTCATGGCCGAGGGGCTCCAGTCCCTCGTCGGCCACGGCGTCCTCGCGGTCCGTTCGCGCGGCTTGTGGGCCGGTGTCGACGTAGACCCGACCCTGCTCAGCGGGCGTCAGCTCTGCGAAGCCCTCATGAAGCGCGGCGTGCTCGCCAAGGACACCCACGGCTCCACCATCCGCCTCGCCCCGCCGCTCGTGGCGACCGAGGAGGACATCACCGTCATGGTGGACGCGATCCGCGACTCCCTCGCCGAGGCCGCGGAGCGCGAGCACCTCAGCTGAGCCGAGCCGGCCGGCGGATCACTCCCAGGAGTCGAGCCAGACCCGGCCGGCGAAGCCACCTCGCTCGGCGCGCTTCTCCTCGGCGCGCCGGGCGATCTGCTCACTCGTCCAGCCCTGGCTGACCGCGAGCGCCAGGAGCACCTCGTAGACGTCCGCCGCCTCGTCGAGCAACGCCTCGACCGGCGCGTCGCGGACCTCCTCCGCCTCCTCGACGAGCTTGTCGAGGAGCGCCGCACGGTAGGCGTCGTCGTCCTCGAGCACGTGTGACACCGCCTGGCCGCCGCGTCCCTCGATGACCTCCGGGATCCGGTCGCGCACCAGCTTGCCCATCTCGCCTCACCCACCGCTCGCCTCGATGTCCTGTGGTCGGCACGGTACCCGTGATAGGCATCGACTCGATGAACGGCGCACAGGACCCTCTCGCCCTCGGTCAACGGATCGTCGCGATCCTCGAGACCGGCGCGCGGACCGCGACGTACAAGCTCGCCACGCTCACCGCCCTCATCGACCACTGTGTCGAGAACCTCCCCGACGACCCGGCCGCGGAGCTCGCCGTGCCGGTCCAGGACCTGGCGCGACGGGTGATCGAGATCTACTGGCGCCAGGTGCTGCCGTTCGAGGGCCACGAGCTGCGCCAGTCCACGCAGCCGGTCGCCCGGATCCTGCGCGCCGTGGGCGACCTGCGCCGTGTCTCGGGCGCGGACGCCTCCGGCATCTCCCTCGACGTCGCGATGCTGCGGCAACCGAAGGCCTATGCCGACGCCGTCGACGACGTCGCGATCACCCTGGTGCAGCAGCCGATCCACCGGCTCCAGAGGCTTCCGGGCGGTGCGGGCGAGCCGTTCCTGTACGACGACCGCTGGATGCACGACCACGTCGGCGCCCGGACCCTCGACGAGCACGGAGGCGCCATCACGCTCTTCCCCGGCGTCGCCACCGGGCTGGCCCGGCTGTCGGGACTCCTCAAACCCGCGTTGGAGATCCTCTGGGTCGAGGACGTACGACGGATGAACCGGCATCTCGCAGCGGATGTGCCCGACGTCGCAGGTCACCTGTTCGGGCGGGACCGGATATCACTGGCGCCGGCAAGGGCGGCGTTGGGGGAGGCCTTCGGGCCCACGTGCTTCTACTGCGGCACCAGGCTGGTCCAGGGCAGCCCGGTCGACCACGTCCTGCCCTGGAGCCGCATCGGCATCGACGGGCTGGCGAACCTCGTGCTCGCCTGCGGACGCTGCAACAGCAGCAAGCTCCATGCCCTTCCTGCCCTCGACCTGGTCGACCGGGCGCTGTCGCGGGAGCGACTCGTGCTCGAGCAGATCGCGGAGAGCATCGCCTGGCCGACGCAGTACGACCGCGTCGTGGCCGCGGCGCGAGGCCTGTACCGCGGCCAGCCGGCGGGCACACCTACGTGGGCCGGCCCAGCCCGGTCGACGTACCTCGACCTCACCGCTGCGCCGCACTGGCTGGCCGGTTCGCCCGACTGAGCCGGCCGACGGCGACCACAGCCAAGGGGGACAACAACGGGGACAGCCACAGGGACAAGCACGAGGCGGGCGAGGTGGCCGGTTCAGACGAGAGCCGGGGTGTCGCTGCCCTTACGGTCGTGCAGGGGCACGCGCTGCCGAGGAATGCTGACGGCCTGATCGGAGTGGAAGTAGGCGCGCCAGCGACCCTCGGTCCACGTGCGCTGCCTCGGGACCCGAGGACGCGTGGCGACAGGGGCGGCCGCGGGTGGCCGGTCCCTCGTGACCCAGTAGGCGAGATAGGACGCGGCGCTCATCGGACCGGACCCGTGTGATGGCGCCAGTGGACGCTGTGTCGCCAAAGCAGCCGGGGGCCCCTGGCCGCCGCCCGGGTCCGCCGAGTGGGTTCGAAGTGCAGGGACTCTCCGACCGGCACGGCTGCGGGTTCCTCGCGCTCGGGCTGAACCGGCCGGGCACTGCGCCACTCGGCTCGGCCGACCTGCTCGAGGTAGACGCTGTTGTGCATCCGCAGCAGTCGGCCCGGATCCGCGACGTACATGAACTGGTCCATGGGTGCCTCGTCAACTGGGTGGGTGGACTTCTCGCCCCGAGACATCTGTCGCCGACACGGCGGTGGCCGTTGGCGGTTCCTGCTGACGACGCTAGGTCCGGTCGGGGGACCGCGCATCGGGCATGTGCCCGATGAGGGCGAAAGGCCGTCTGGCGAAACGGGACGAAAGCGCTGCACCACCCAGGGGCCCGCCCCATCTGACTATGGATCGCCTTGTCCGGCGCTCCATAGCATCGAGCGATGGGCGTGGGGATCGAGGCCCAGACACGTGACTCGAGGGGGGAGCCGGCCGACAGGTCGGGGCGTGAGCGGGAGCTGAGACAGGCGGGCGAGGTGCTCGCCGGTGGGACGGCGCGCCTCGTGACCTTCACCGGTCCGCCCGGCGTCGGGAAGACCTGGACCGCCCGCGAGCTCAAGCACCGGCTGGTCGCCGGACACGGGTGGCGCGCCACGACCGTGCACGTCGACTGTGCCCGCGGCTTCACCGAGCTCATGTCGTCGGTCGCGCAGGCGCTGGGCATGCCCGCGGGCGGTGGAGCACTCGCCGCGCGCCTGGCCGGCGCCCTCACGGAGGGACCGCACCTGCTCCTGCTCGACCGCTGTGAGCCGCTGGTGGGGACCCCGCACCCGGTGGCACAGCTGCTCGAGCTCGGTCCCGGGGCGCGAGTGCTGGCGACCAGCCTGCGCCCGCTGCAGGTCGAGGGGGAGCACGTCGTCGGGCTGGACCCGTTCCCCGTGCCGGCACCGGCGGCGTCCCTCGAGGAGCTGACCGGGAGCCCGGCTATCCGGTTGTTCTGCAGGGCGGCCGCCGAGGTCGACCGGAGGTTCCGGACCGAGGACGCCGACCTGACGACGATCGCCGAGCTCTGCCGGCGGGTGCACGGGCTACCGCTCGGCATCGAGATCATGGCCAGCCGTGTCGGCGACCAGTCACCCGCCGCGATGGTGGAGTACCTCGACGACGGGCACGAGTTCACCCTCCAGCACACCCGGAGCTCCGACGACCCGCGGCATCTCAGCCTCACCACGGCGTTGCAGTGGTCCTACACCGCGTTGGACCCCGAGTCGGCGCGGCTGCTGCGTCGGATGTCGGTGTTCGCGGCGCCGGCGACCCTCGACATGCTGGCGACCGTCGTACCGGACGGCGACGGTGATGTCGAGGGTGGCGTCGAGGGTGGCGTCGAGGGTGATGTCGACGGTGGCGTCGAAGGTGGTGGTCACCGACGCCAGTCACGCGTGCTGGACGGGGTGTCGACGCTGGTCGACTACCGGCTCGCGGACCCGCACCCCGGACCCGGGGAGCCCGCCTTCGTGCTCGTGGACCTGCTTCGTGACTTCGCCGGCGAGCGGCTGCTGGAGGAGGGCGAGCAGGCCAGGGCGGAGGACGCCCACACGCAGGCGGTCATCGAGTTCGCTCTCACCCGCAGCATCGCGGTCGAGATCGCGGAGAACGACGTCGCCCAGTCCGAGCTGGCCCGGGCGGAGGCGGACCTGCGTGCGACGCTGCGCCGGCTCCTGGGACGTGGTGACGTCGAGCGGGGTCTGCAGCTGGCGACCGCGCTGGCGCCCTTCGTGCTCCGCCGTGGCTACGACGGGTTCGTGCGGCCGGCGCTGACCAGCCTGTTGCGCCGTGCGGTGAACGTGGACAGTGACGACGCGCTGGTCGCCAGGGCGGAGCTGTGGCAGGCCCGGCTCGTCGCCCAGCTGGACGGACCCGACGCTGGCGAGGACGTGAAGGCGGCGCTCGAGAGGGGCGTGCGCCGCGCGCGGTCGAGCGGCGACAAGGACGCGGTGCTGCTCGGCCTCGCCTTCACGATGCAGAGCCTGCCGGCGACCGGTGACGTCATGGGCGCCGCGGCTGCCGCCAGGGAGGGTGTGCCGCTGGCCGAGGCCAGCGGTGACGACCGGTGGATGGCGCGGTTCTACGCGTGGGCAGGGATGGTGGCGAGCCAGGCCGGTCGGCTCGAGGAGGCGGTCGACCTCGCCCTGCGGGGGCTGCGCAAGGCGGAGTCGTCCGGCGACCCCCGAGCACAGATCCTGCTGAGCCTGCTGCTCGTCGGCCTTCCGGAGGAGACGTCGGCACCGCTGATGGCGCGGCTGCCCCCGGTCGACGACCTGCTGGCGACCGCGCGCCGCCTAGACGACGCGAGGTACGAGCCGTTCCTGCTGAGGTCCGCGGCGGGCCTCGCGCTCCGCGAGGGCGACCTGCGGACGGCGTCCGCTCGGCTGGCCGAGTGCCTGCGGCTCGCGCACCGGCAGGCGTCCTGGCAGGTGCTGCCGTTCGCCGTCATGCTCGTCGTCCTCGTCGCGGTGGAGCAGGAGGACCTGGGGGAGGCCGCGCGCTTCCACGGCATGGTGCGGAGCAGGCTGGACCAGCTCCGCCCGGGGATGCCGTCGAGCTGGATGGACCGGTACGTCGCGAAGGTCGACCTCCTGCGGTCCTCGTTGGGTGAGGACGAGTTCGAGGCCCACGCGCGGCGCGGCGAGCACGACATGCATGCCAACGCCTTGTCGGATCTCCTGACCTACACGGACCGGATCGCCGGCACGGTGTCACGGGGCGCCCCGCTCGTGCCCGCGCAGCGGGGGAGCGAGCCGGAGTACCTGACCCCGCGCGAGCTCGAGGTGCTCGAGGAGCTGATCACCGGCGCGACCAACAAGGAGATCAGTCGCCGCCTGGGGATGGCGCCGAAGACGGTGATGCACCACTCGATGGCGATCTACCGGAAGCTGGGGGTGCGGGGACGCGCGGAGGCGACGGCCTGGGCGTTCCGTCACGGCCTTGCCGACTGAGCCGGACCAGTCGGTCCGGCCGGTGGGCCCGGCAGGGCCGGGGGGCTGACGGAGCCGATGGCCTGGCCGACCGGCGCAGCGGTGCCGCCCCGCTGACGTGGCTCCGCGTGCCGTTGACGCCAGGCCGCGATGACGACGACGTACGACAGGAGCGCGACCGCGATCATGCCGACCCAGATCGCGACCTCGTACCGCGCCGGGTACAGCGAGTCCCGCAGGTAGAAGGCGGTGAAGCTGTCGTCGTACGGCACCCGCCCGTCCATGCGGATCAGCCACTTCTCGAGTGCGGTCAGCGGGCAGTTCAGCGGAGTCAGGGTGACCGCCACGGACCAGACGGTCGAGAGGATGTGCGGCCACAGCCACACAAGGCTGCGGAGCGCGAGGAAGCCACCCACGGTGGCATAGACCAGGTAGCCGAGATGCACGAGGAAAACCACCCCAGCAAGGGCTGCCATGAGACGAATGTACGGCAGGCGAACGCGGACAGGATGAGCCGAACGACCCTCCGGGACTGGGGCGTTCGGACCATCGCCCGCGGTCCCAAAAGCCCAGGCGCGCGGCGGCAGCCGCGGGGTTTGATGGAGACGTGACCTTGCTCAGGTCTCGGGAGGCTGTGCCCGTGCGGCGGGGGAGGGCGATGCCGTCCCGGCTGCTCGGCTGGCTGTGCCTGGCCGTGGTCCTGGTCCGGGGCACCTACGTGCTGGAGCCGCTGCGCTCCGACGAGGCCGGCTACCTCTACATCGCTCGTCAGGCGCACCTCGGCGGCGAGTTCATGTACGGCGACTACTACGTCGACCGGCCGCCGCTGCTGATGGTGATCTTCAAGGTCGCGGCGCTCACCGACTGGGACCCGATGATCCGGTTGCTGACGATCCCGTTCGCCGTGGTCTTCGTGCTCGCCGCGGCACGTGCCGCCTTCCACGTGGGGGGTGAGGTCGGGGCGCGCTGGGGGCCAGCCGTGGCTGCAGCCTTCATCTGCACACCTGCGATGGCGGCCGACCAGGCCGACGGCGCGCTGTTCGCCGCGGTGTTCGTGATGGTGGGTCTCGCGCTGGCGCTGTCAGCGTGGAGAGCGACCACCTCGGGGGGCCGTCTCGGCCTGGCCTACGCGGCCGGTGCCTTCGCCGGCGCCGCCCCGCTGCTCAAGCAGAACTTCCTCGACGCGCTGCTGTTCATCGCCGTGCTCGTCGTGGCCCGGGCGGTGCGCGACAGGAGGCTGGACGAGCGGGGGCTCACCGTCAGCCTCGCGGGGGCAGCGGGTGCGCTCACACCGCACGTGCTGCTGTGGCTGTGGGCACTCGCCGCAGGTATCGAGCCGCTGAGCCTCTGGCGAGACCTCGCGTTGTTCCGGGGTGAGGCGTTCGGGGTGATCCTGTCCGACAGCCTCGAGGCCCCGCTTCGCCGCGCGGCGGCCCTGGTGGTGCTGGGGCTGGTCAGCGGCGTGCTCCTGGTGGTGGTCCTGTGGTTCCGCCAGGTGGGCCCCCGGGTCGTCGCCTGGACACCGCTGGAGTGGGCGATCAGCGCGACGACGGCCTTCGGCATGACCGCGATCGTCGCCGGCGGGAGCTACTGGCCGCACTACCTGCTCCAGCTGGCTCCCGTGGGAGTGCTCGCTCTCGCCGTCGTGGTGGGTGGACGGCTCGGGGACCCACGTCCGATGCAGGGCGCGGCGCGGATCGCAGTCGGCTCCGCGATCGTCGGCGCCGTGCTGGTGGCCGTGGTCTACGCGACCACGCCGTGGGTGTGGTTCCACCAGCGCACCGGTGAATGGCTTGCTGCGTCGGGGCAGGTCGGGGACACGGCGGTGGTGCTCTACGGCAATGCCGCGGTCCTCGAGGCAGCGGACATGAGGTCGCCGTACCCGCACCTGTGGAGCCTCCCCATGCGCACGCTGGACCCCGACCAGTCACGGTTGCGGGCGACGCTGTCCGGCCCGTCGTCGCCGCTGTGGGTGGTGGAGCTGGTCCCCGTCAACTCCTGGAACATCGACGAGGCCGGCTCGCTCCGTGACCTGCTCGACCGGCGCTACCGCGTGGTGGGCGAGGTGTGCGGGTTCCCGGTGTGGCTGCGGGACGACGTGGACCGCCGTCCGGCACCGCAGCCCGACTGCTGACCGGGCGGCTCACGGGCGGGCGGCTCAGGGGCGGGCGGAGAAGCGCCACACCACGGTGAGGAGCACGGCGGCCACCGCAACCAGCAGGGCAGCGCTCAACCAGACGACCAGGGGCAGGGTGCTCAGCGCGAAGAGCTCGCGCGCCCCGGGGACCGCGTTGAGAGCGGCGAAGACGCCGACCAGCGCGGCGAGGAGAAGGACCCGGAGCCGGGTCAGCGGCAGCGCGAGCAGGGTGAGGACGACCATGCCGACCGAGAAGAGCACGAGGGTCGCCGTCGTCCGCGCCGCCGGGACGCCGAGGTCGGTCTCGTACGTCGTCACCGCGTATGCGGCGAACGTCGCCGAGGCCGCGATCATCCCGGCGGGGATGGCGAAGCGCAGCACCCGGCGCAGGAAGTCCGGCCGTGCTCGCGCCGTGTTCGGCGCCAGCGCCAGGAAGAAGGCCGGGACGCCGATGGTCAGCGTGCTCACGATGGTCAGGTGCCGCGGGTAGAACGGGAACGGCAGCTGGGCCACCCCGACCGCGAGCGCCAGCACCGCGACGTACACGGTCTTGGTCAGGAACAGGTGCGCGACGCGTTCGATGTTGCCGATGATCCGGCGGCCCTCCGCGACGACGTGGGGGAGTACGTCGAACCGGCTCTGCATGAGCACCAGCTGGGCCACGCCACGAGCCGCCTGTGCTCCGCCGCCCATGGCCACGCCGATGTCGGCCTCCTTCAGGGCGAGGACGTCGTTGACACCGTCGCCGGTCATCGCGACCACGTGACCGCGCTGCTGGAGGGAACGGACCATGTCGCGCTTCTGGTGCGGCGTGACCCGCCCGAACACCGAGGACTCCTCCATCACGGCGCCCAGCCCGACGAGGTCGGCCGTGAGCGTTCGGGCGTCGACGGGATGCTCGGCGCCGGGCAGGCCGAGAGCGTTCGCGACCGCACCGACCGTGCGCGGGCTGTCGCCGGAGATCACCTTGACGTGCACGCCCTGGTCGTCGAAGTAGCGCAGCGTCTCCGCCGCGTCCGGCCGGATCCGCTCGGAGAGGACGACCAGCGCGCACGGCTCCACGTCGTCCGGAGAGGGCTCGGCCTCGAGCCGCTCGGTACGCGCCAGGAGCAGCACCCGGCCGCCGGAGGCGGCATGCGCGGCGGCCTCGACCAGGACGGGTGAGGAGGACGGGAGCAGCGTCTCCGGCGCGCCGAGCAGCCACGATCCCCGGCCGGCGAAGGAGGTGGCACTCCACTTCCTCGCCGACGAGAACGGGACCCGGTCGGTGACCTCCCAGCCCGCCGGCCCGGAGAACTCGGCAGCCAGCGCACGCATGCTCGCGTTGGGGCGCTCGTCGGCGTGGGCCAGGGCGCCCAGGGCCTCGGCGGCTCCCGGCGCGGTGCACCCCGCGACGGGGAAGAGCGCGCCGAAGGCCATGGTCCCCTCGGTCAACGTCCCCGTCTTGTCGATGCCGACGATGTCGACCCGTGCCAGGCCCTCGAGTGCGGGGAGCTCCTGGACGAGGACCCCGCGGCCGCCGAGGCGGACGACGCCGACCGCGAACGCGACGCTGGTGAGCAGGACCAGCCCCTCGGGCACCATACCCACGACGCCCGCCACCGATCCGCGGATCGCCTCGTCCGGCGCGGCGTCCTCGAGCAGCAGCTGGGTCGTCACCAGGAGCGCGGCCGTGGGCACGAGCACCCAGGTGACCACCTGAAGCAACCGGTTCAGGCTGTTGCGGATCTCGGAGTTCACGAGCGTGAACCTCCGCGCCTCCGCCGCCAGCGCCACGGCGTAGGCCGCCTCGCCCACCCGGTCGGCACGGAACCCTCCCGTCCCCGCGACGACGAAGCTGCCCGACAGCACCTCGTCGCCGACCCGCTTGGGCACGGGGTCGGCCTCACCGGTCAGCAAGGACTCGTCGACCTCGAGCCCGTCGGCGTCGAGCACCCGCCCGTCGACGACGAGCTGGTCGCCGGGGCCCACGAGCAGCACGTCGTCGACCACCACCTCCTGCGCGGGCACCTGATGGCCGGCGCCGTCGCGGACCACGGTCGCGGTCGGCGCGTTGAGCACGGAGAGCCGGTCGAGCGTGCGCTTCGCGCGGAGCTCCTGGATGATGCCGACCGCGCTGTTGGCGACGATCACGAAGCCGAAGAGTGCGTCCTGCAGCGGGCCGACCACGAGGATCACCGCGAGGAGGGCGCCGAGCAGGGCGTTGAAGCGGGTGAGGATGTTCGCGCGCAGGATCTCGCCGACGGTCCTGCTCGGCCGCTCTGCGGCGCGGTTGACCTGCCCGGCCTCGACCCGCCGGCGGACCTCGTCCGAGGTGAGTCCGGTCAGCGCCGGCGGACGCGTCTGCGGGACTGCGGTCATCTGCCCTCCGCCCCTGGGGTGCGACCGCGTTCGGGCCGCTGCCCACGACCCAAGCGTCACAACGGCACAGGGGCGGGCGCCAGAGCCGATGGACCCTTCAGCCGGGTACGACGTCGGGACCCGACCTCAGGGCACCGCAGCAGCTCTCGTAGGTCAGCCCGGAGCCGCACCAGCATCGTTCGTCGCGTGCGGGAGGCCACGGCGTGGTCCGGCCCTCCAGAGCGAGGTGGGCGACGTAGAGGCCCCGGGGCATGTGCTGCTGCGGATCATCGCCGCGCTCGGCGGCGAAGACGGCGAGCTCCTCGACCCGGCCGCGGCCGACCGCGAGCCACGAGTGGGCCTCGGCGAGGTGGCGGAGCCGGTGCTCGACCCGTGCCCGGTGCGCATCGTGGTCGCTGCCGTAGTCCCCGGCCAGGCCGGGCCACCGTTCGAGGAGCGCCTCGAGCTCACCCGGTGGCCAGTACAGGACCGCCAGGGGGACCGACCGGTCGTCGGGGGCGTCGAGGATCAGGTCCTTGTCCTCGACCTCGTCGACGTAGCCGGCACGGCGTGCCTCGCAGATCTCGTCGAACCTGTCCATCGGCATGCCGAGCGCCCGTCGTACCCGGAACCGGCCGTTGAGGCAGCCGATGTCGAGGTCTGCCGGAGAGTCCCGCTCGGATGCCGAGAGCCCGGCGTCGAACCAGCGCAGCGCCTCCTCGGGGCGGCCGTGCATCTCGAGCGCCTCGCCGACGGTCTCGTGCACGAACTCGCCGTGGCGGTGCCCGTCGCGCAGGGCCAGGGCGAGGTCGGCAAGGAGCTCCTCGGCGCGCGCGACCTCCCCGAGGTCGAGGACGACGCCGAGCAGCTGAGCGCGCGGGTCGAGGTACGCGTCCCCGGAGTCCGCGATCGCGGCCTCGTAGCAGGTCCTCGCCCGCTGGGGGTCACCCGCCAGCTCCCAGGCCTCGCCCGCGTGGGCGAGCCAGGCCGCCCGGCCCGGAGCTCCGGGGGCTAGGGCTTCGGCGCGGTCCTCGAACAGCGTGGCGCGCTCCTGGTGCGGCATCCAGTGCAGCTGTTCGACCTCGGCGAGGATCTCGTCGTGGAGGGGATCCATGGGGACACGCTAGTGCCTCGGCGGGGGTCGCGCCGGGTCGCGCCGGGACGCAACGAGGGCCCGCCGGTGGGTTCCGGTCGGGCCCTCGTGCCGTGGGTCGGTGGATGCGGGTCACCACCCCGCCGGCTCGCCGTACTGCGCCTCGACGAGGTGGACGATGCCGAGCCGTTCGAGGGTGTCGCGTGGGACGAGCATGCTCAGCTGGACGAAGCCGGGCAGGCGGCCGATGTCGACCGCGCCGGAGATGGTCGCCCGGTTGCGCACCTCGTCGGAGGTGATCTCGAACAGCTTGGCGGCCCGGAAGACCGCGTTGTCGACGGCGGAGTTGAGGTTCGCACCTGACCCCAGGACCTGCACGGGGAGCATCGGGCCCTCGAGCGTCGTGGCGTTCGCGGCCGCCAGCGCCTTGCCACGGGCCACCTCGTCGGCGGTGAAGGGCCGGGCCAGGAACGGCAGGTCCTCCGCGGGCGGGAGGAGCAGCGGGCCGTCGAGCTCGAGGCCCTTGATCACGTCGACTCGGACCACGATCCGGGCGCCGATGTCGGTGGTGTGCACCGCGACCTCGCCGTCACCGATCATCGCGTGCACGTCGCCGGCGTAGATGCCCGCGCCGTCCACCTTGACCGGGACGATCACCACGCTGCCCTGGCGGACGGAGTCGATGTCCATGTGCACGTCGGTGCGCATCTCGAGCTGCTTCTCGGTGACCGCGAACTCGTGCTCCGCGCCGACGAGGAACGCCCCGAAGTCACCGCAGTTGTGGGAGCTGGGCAGGTCGATCGCGGGGATCGAGCCGAGGTTGCCGGCCGAGATCCGGCAGCGGGTCATGGTGCCGACCAGGTCGGCCCGGCCCAGCGCCACGATCGGGTGCTGGGTGGAGTGATCGGTCAGCGCCACCCACTCCCGCGCGTTGCGGGCGAGCTCCTCGGCACGCGGCGGTGCGACGGTCACGCCGAGCTCCTTGGCGTCGTCGAACACCATCGTGTAGCCCTCGACCATGTGGAACGGGATCACCTCGCTGTGGCAGGTCGCGCACTTCACCGCCGACTCGCCGATCCCGTCGAGATACGTGTCGGGGTACAGGAAGTGGCGTCCGGCATCGCGGCACGTGGGGCAGATCTTCGCCACGAACGGGTCGCTGATGAAGCGGTCGTCGACACCCATGTGGGTGCCGGACGTGGTGGCGCGCGAGGTCTGCTCCAGGATCTCGACGTAGAGCGCGACCGCGTCGCCGACCCTGGCTCCCTCGACGCGCACCGGCAGGCTCACCTCGTGCCCACTGCGCAGGGAGGGCGTGATCATCGGCCCCCAGCAGCCGGGCACGGTGATGTACTCGATCCGCCCGCCGTCCTTGACCGGTCCGAGCATCTCGTTGCTCGGTCCGACGATGTCGGTGTAGCGGTCGACAAGGACGTGGTCCCGGGCGAGGTCGGAGGTCATTTCGATGGTCATGACGAGGTCCTCCTCCGCGGAGTGAGCAGTGTTCAGACGGTACGGCGGAGGGCATCGATGCGGCAGGGGCGAAGGTCCCAACAACGCCGAACGCGGGTTGTCCGGCTTGTCCCCGCCCGTGGGGAAAGTCCGTCGTACAACGGCATTCGCGGTGACCCGAACTGGCTATGCGCAATGGGATGGAAGACTCTGGCGGGCCATCGAGGGGGTGCCTAACGTCGCACGGAGTATCCCCTGCGATGGAGGTCGGTATGACCACGGAGGCAGCACCCAAGACCTCGACCCCTGAGGACGTCAAGCACCCGGAGGCGCTCACGCCGGAGGTGCGCCTGA
>DASTPU010000141.1:0-7516 GCA_035762105.1 Nocardioidaceae bacterium
TGCATGCCTCGATGAGGATCCAGAGCTGTTCTTCCCGATCGGCAACACCGGTCCGGCCATTCTCCAGATCGAGGAGGCCAAGCAGGTTTGCCGTCGCTGCGAGGTGCGCGAGCAGTGCCTCGCGTGGGCGCTCGAGGCCGGGCAGGACCACGGAGTCTGGGGCGGTATGAGCGAGGACGAGCGCCGGGCGCTCAAGCGTCGCAACGCCCGGGCCAAGATCAAGACCGCCTGACCAGGACGGCTTCAGCGCACCGGTACGTCGACCGCGACGCGGGTGCCGCCACCCGGACGCGGTCCCATCTCGAGGACGCCGTCGAGCTCTGACTCGACGAGCGTCCGCACGATCGACAGGCCGAGGCTGGTCGAGGCGTCCAGGTCGAAGCCCTCGGGCAGTCCCCGCCCGTTGTCCTCCACGGTGACGTGGAGGCGGCCGACCAGCTGCTGCGCGGTCAGCGTGATCTCCGGGCGCTCCACCGCGGTGGGGCCGGAGAAGGCGTGTTCGAGGGCGTTCTGGAGGAGCTCGGTCAGCACCATCGCCAGCGGCGTCGCGGTCTCGGCGGGGATCAGGCCGAAGCTGCCCTGACGGGAGGTCACCACCTCGTGGCGTCCCATCCCCACGTCGGCGACCATCAGCCGGAGCCGGTCGGCCACGTCGTCGAACTCGACCTCGTCCTCGAAGGACTGGCTCAGCGTCTCGTGGACGATGGCGATCGACCCCACCCGTCGTACCGCCTCCTCGAGCGCGGCACGCCCCTCGTCCGACCCGATCCGCCGGGCCTGCAGGCGCAGCAGCGCGGCCACGGTCTGCAGGTTGTTCTTCACGCGGTGGTGGATCTCGCGGATCGTCGCGTCCTTGGTGACCAGCTCGCGGTCGCGCCGGCGCAGGTCGGTCACGTCCCGCAGCAGCACCAGGGCGCCGATGTGCTCCCCCGTCGGGCGGAGCGGGATCGCGCGCACGATCAGGGTGGCGTCGTCGTTGCCGACCTCCGTGTCCAGCGGCCGCTTGCCCGAGAGCACCGCGCTGAGCGTCTCCTCGTCGGGCCGGTGCCGCGGCGGCACGAGCGCCCGCGTGATCTCCGCGAGGTCCAGGCCCGCGAGGTCGCCGGTGAGGCCGAGCTTGCGGTACACCGACAGCGCGTTGGGGCTGGCGTAGGTGACCCGCCCGCCGGCGTCGATCCGGACGAACCCGTCACCGACCCGGGGCGAGTCGACGTGGTCCGAGCGCTGACCCGGGAACGGGAAGTGCCCGTTGCTGATCATCTGGGTCAGGTCGGTGGCGGTCTGGATGTAGGCCAGCTCGAGACGGCTCGGGGTGCGCACGCCGAGCAGGTTGGTGTTGCGGGCGACCACCGCGACGATCCGGTCGCCGTGGCGGACGGGGATCGCCTCCACGCGGACCGGGATGTCGTCGCGCCACTCGGGATCGCCCTCGCGCGCCACCCGCTCGTGCTCGTAGGCCGAGTCGAGCAGCGGCCGGCGACCGTGGGGGATGAAGGCGCCGACCAGGTCGTCGACGTAGGCCGTGGGACCGGTCGTGGGCCGCATCTGGGCCCCCGCCCAGAATCCCTTGCCGTCGCGGTCGGGCAGCCACAGCACCAGGTCCGCGAACGACAGGTCGGCGATGATCTGCCAGTCGGCCATGAGCAGGTTCAGCCATGCCACGTCGTCGTCCGTGAGGTCGGTATGGGCTCTGACCAGGTCGTTCAACGAGGGCACGCCGACAGCGTAGGCGAGGGCGTGAACCGGGTCGGCGCGTGCCCACACGCAGTGGCAGGATGGAGCCCATGTCGTCGACGTTCTGGGAACAGGTGAAGGCCAACGGCCTCAGGGTTCCCGAGGACCGTCCCCTCGCCGACCTGACGACCGAGCTGACCGCGATGCTCGGGGACCCGGACCCCTCGGTCCGCGACGGCATCGCCTACCCGACGCTGGCCGCCTGGATCCTGGACGGGGTGTACGACGAGCTCCTCGAAGGGCTCGGGGACGGCATGGCCGCAGGCCTCGCGGTCGGCCTCGGCGAGGACGGCACCGACACCGTCTTCCGGCGCAGCTTCTCGGTGCTCGTGCTCGCCGAGTGCATCGAGCGCGACAACTCCCAGCACCTGGTCTCCGCGAACACGATGGTCTCGTGGGGCGACCGGATCGCGAGCTGGTTCGTACGCGAGCGTGACCTCCGCGGCTGGGTCGCCGGCAAGGGCTGGGCGCACGCGATGGCGCACGGCGCGGACGCGATCGCCACGCTCGCCGCCTCCGAGGCGATGGGCCGCCTCGAGCTGACCGTGCTGCTCGACGTGATCGCCGACCGGCTGCTGCTGCCGACCGAGCACTTCCTGGACCACGGCGAGACCGACCGGCTGGCCCGGGCCACGATGCGGATCCTGCGCCGGGACCTGGTCGCCCTCGACGTGCTCGAGCCGTGGCTGGCTCGGCTCGGCCAGAGCGCCCGGGCGCACGGCCTCGGCGACACCGACCCCTACCTCGTGACGGGCAACGTGCAGAGCTACCTGCGCTCGCTGCATCTCCAGCTCGCACTCGCACCGCACCCCCCGGCGACGCGCTCCGACCTGCTGCTGACGGTGATGGACCGGCTGCGGGAGTCGAACCCCGACTACCTCAGTCCCGGCGCGCGTCCCTGACGCGGACGCAGCAGTACCCCGGCCGGGGCGCGAGGGCCGCCTCGACCCCCTCGATGCCGAGCCCGTCGATGACGCCCTCGACCAGCGCGAGGTTCATGCCGCAGACCAGCTCGACGTGCCGCGAGGCCAACCGGTCGAACGGGCAGTTCACGAGACAGATCTCACCGTCGTCCGCGCGCGGTTCGTACCCGTGCTCGCCCAGCGCGTCGACCAGGTCGTGGCGACCGACCGCCATCCTCCGCCCCTGCTCGCCGGCGACCTCCCGGACCGCGTCCGCGATCGGCGCCCCGCTGCGCATCGACAGCTCCACCGCGCCGGCAAGCACCTCACCGGCCAGGTCGTAGCGGCGCTCAGGGAGGGACACCGAGACCTCGGCGGAGGCCCGCCGGTACAGCTTCGAGGGGCGTCCGGCTCCCGGCCCTGCCCGGCCCGAGAGCCGGCGGTACTCGACCTCGAGCAGGCCCTGGGCCACGAGCCGGTCCAGGTGGAACTTGGCCGAGTGGACCGGCAGGTCGAGGGCCTGTGCGGCCTGCTCCCTGCTCACGGCGCCCGGCTGGGCGGCGACGTACAGGTAGAGCGCTCGCCGGGCGGGCTCCACGAGTGCGCCGATCCCGGCGACCTGCTCCGCGAACTGGTCCACAGCGGTCACCTTCTAAGAGAGAAAGTCATTGACGAAAGAGTCTGGTCGGTTCTAGCGTCAATACTACTCTCTTTTAGAGCCTTGGAGGCCCTCATGACTCACACGACCCGCCCCGCACGGAGCATCCCCTCCGCCACCACGGACCACGGCGCCCGCGCGGCGTTCCTCATCCTGCGCGGTGCGTTCGCGCTCGCACCCGTACTCTTCGGCCTCGACAAGTTCTTCGGCGTGCTGACCGACTGGGACCGCTACCTGGCGCCCTGGATCAACGACATCGTCCCGGGGTCGGCACACCAGGCGATGATCGCGGTGGGCGTCGTCGAGATCGTCGCCGGCGTACTCGTGGCGCTCCGCCCGACCGTCGGCGGCTACGTCGTGGCCGCCTGGCTGCTCGGGATCGTCGTCAACCTGGTGACGATGGGGCAGTACTACGACATCGCCCTGCGCGACGTCGGCCTGATGCTGGGCGCGCTCGCGCTGGCCCGACTCTCCACCTGCCCCGCGACGCGGGCCGAGGCTTCCGCGCGCTGAGCACGCGGGGACGTGGCGGGCGGACGGCACCCTGTCCGCCACGTGTACCCCCGGGTAACATGCCCGCCATGACCGACGTCACAGGGACCACCGAAGCCAACGCATCCGACCTCGCCGCCGAGGTCAGCCCCGAGGTCGCCGAGGGGCTCACCGACGGTCATGGTGGCGAGCACGCCGTCGCGGTGGCCGCCGCCCACGGCGTCGACACGATGTTCACGCTCTCCGGCGCGCACGTCTTCCCGATGTACGACGGAGCCGTGCACGCCGACCCGCCGATGCGGCTGCTCGACGTACGCCACGAGCAGACCGCGGTGTTCGCCGCCGAGGCACTCGGCAAGCTCACCCGGGTCCCGGGGCTCGCCGTCCTCACCGCCGGCCCGGGCGTCACCAACGGCGTCAGCGCGATCACCCAGGCCTCCTTCAGCGGCTCGCCGCTCGTGGTCGTCGGCGGACGCGCCCCCGCGAACCGCTGGGGCATGGGCAGCCTCCAGGAGTTCGACCACCCAGCGATCCTCGGGCCGATCACCAAGTCGGCGAGGACCCTGCACACCGTCGGCGACATCGCCTCCGGGGTCGACGAGGCCTTCGCGCTCGCGGCCGCCTCCCACCGCGGGCCCACCTTCGTCGACGTACCGATGGACGAGTTCTTCAACCGAGCCGCCGTGGAGCGGCCGGCCCCTGCACCACGCCAGCGGGTCGAGCCCGACTCCGAGGCGGTCGCCGAGATCGGCGCGCTGCTCGGCCAGGCCAGGCGCCCGGTGATCGTGTTCGGCACCGACGTCTGGGCCGACGGCGCGGAGGTGGCAGCCCTGCGCCTCGTCGAGCAGGCCGGGCTGCCTGCGATCACCAACGGCATGGGCCGCGGCATCGTTCCCGGCGGCCACCCGATGCTGATGACGAAGGCGCGCGGCACCGCGCTGGGCACCTGCGACCTCGCCATCGTCGTCGGCACCCCGCTGGACTTCCGCCTCGGCTACGGCGTCTTCGGCGGCAAGGACGGCGCGCCTCGGGCCAAGGTGGTGCACATCGCCGACTCCCAGGGGCAGGTCTCCCAGCATGCCGACCTCGCGGCGTCGGCCTACGGCGACCTCACCCTCGTGCTGGAGGGCGTGCACGCGGCCCTCGAGCAGCAGCTTCGCAAGCCCGACTGGTCGGCGTGGGTGAGCGAGCTCCAGGCCGGTGTCGCCGCCGCGGTGGAGCGAGACAACGCGCTGCTCACCGCGGAGGGCGACCCGATCCACCCCGCGCGCATCTACGGCGAGCTGCTCCCCCGGCTCGAGCCGGATGCCGTCGTCATCGGCGACGGGGGTGACTTCGTGTCCTTCGCCGGGAAGTACGTCGAGCCCAAGCAGCCCGGCGGGTGGCTCGACCCGGGCCCGTACGGCTGCCTGGGTGCGGGCCTCGGCGCGGCCATCGCGGCGCGCATCGCGCGGCCCTCGTCGCAGGTGGTGCTGATGTTCGGTGACGGCGCGGCGGGCTTCTCGCTGATGGACGTCGACACCCTGGTCCGGCACAGGCTGCCCGTCGTGATGATCGTGGGCAACAACTCGGCGTGGGGCCTGGAGAAGGGTCCGATGCAGATGCTCTACGGCTACGACGTGGTCGCCGACCTGGCCCCGCAGTCGCGGTACGACGAGGTGGTCAAGGCGCTGGGCGGCGGCGGCGAGACGGTCACCGACCCGCGCCAGATCGGCCCGGCGATCGACCGTGCGTTCGCCTCCGGCATGCCCTACCTCGTCAACGTGATCACCGACGTCGACGCGGCCTACCCCCGCGCCACCTTCGGGGTCTGATGTCGCTGGTGATCCGTCCCGCCCACGACGACGAGCTGACCGCGGTCGGGGCGCTGACCTTCGACGCCTACGCGGCCGACGGGTTCGTCACCGCCGACTCGCCCTACGCCGAGGACCTGCGCGACGCCGCCACCCGTGCCCGCGAGGCCGAGCTGTACGTGGCCGTCGACGAGGGCGGCGCCCTGGTCGGCACGGTCACCTACTGCTCGGAGGGCTCGACCTGGCAGGAGGTGGCCGGCGAGCACGAGGGCGAGTTCCGGATGCTCGCGGTCGCCCCCGACGCGCGGCGCCGCGGCGTGGCCGAGGCGATGGTGCGGATGTGCCTGGAACGGTCTCAGGAGCTCGGGTACGACGCGGTGGTCCTCAGCAGCATGCCGTCCCAGGAGGCCGCGCACCGGATCTACCAGCGCGTCGGCTTCCGTCGTACCCCTGAGCTGGACTGGCGGCCTCGCCCGGAGATCGAGCTGCTCGCCTTCCGGCTGGACCTCAAGCCCCCTGCGGAGGGCTGACCCGCGACAGGAACCGCTCCCGGTCGACGACGACGCGCGTCACCTCGCCGGTGCCGACGACCTTGCCGTCGGAGAGGTGGCTCGCGGCGACCGTGAACCGGACCAGCCGCCCGTCGACGTACGCGACCGTCGCCTCCACCTGCAGCCGCTCACCGACCGGGCTGGCGGCGAGGTGCTCGAGCGAGACCCGGGTGCCGACGCTGGTGCTGGCGGTGCCGAGAGAAGGATCGATCGCGGCACACGTGGCGGCCTCGCACCAGGCGAGGAGCCTCGGCGTGCCGAGGACCGCGAGGTCCCCGGAGCCGAGTGCCGCGGCCGTGTCCGCCTCGGTGACCTCGAACTCACGAGTGGCTGACTGTCCGGTCTCCATACCCTCATCCTGCCGGGCGCGCCGGGGCCGATTGGCAGCCGGGGCCCTTCCTTTGCGACAATGGCCCACGACCCTCGACCGACCTGGCGAGGGTCCCGCGTTGAGGAGGACACCATGGGTAAGACCGGCCGCAAGCGCCGCGCCCGCAAGAAGAAGGGCGCCAACCACGGTAAGCGCCCCAACGCCTGAGCCCAGGCGTTCTTGCGCGTGACGCGCACACACGAGAAAGACCCCGGCCTTCGCGGCACGGGGTCTTTGTCGTCGTCGGGCTCGGTGGCTCAGCTCGGGTCGACGCGGATGTCGACCTGGACCTGGCGGATCCGCAGGAGCACACGCTCGCGCAGCTGCTCCGGGGCATGCTCGGCGCACGAGCGCTGGACCAGCGCCTTCACCGTGCTCTCGAGCTTGTACTTCTCCAGGCAGGGCTGGCACTCGTCGAGATGCTGCTGGATCTCGTCGCAGTCGGCGCGCTCGAGCTCGTTGTCGATGAAGAAGAAGATCCGCTGGAGGATCTCCGAACAGTGGGCGTCGTGGGACGCGTCGAACGCGCTCACGAGGCACCTCCCTGGGTGTCCTGGCCGGCCGGGAGCAGTCCGCGGTCGCGGACGTAGTCCTC
The DNA here is from genome assembly GCA_035762105.1 of Nocardioidaceae bacterium. Taxonomy (GTDB): domain Bacteria; phylum Actinomycetota; class Actinomycetes; order Propionibacteriales; family Nocardioidaceae; genus Nocardioides_C. The sequence continues at coordinate 7,096 of DASTPU010000141.1, forward strand.
GAGGAGCTCCCGCAGCTGACGGCGGCCTCGGTGCAGACGCGACATCACCGTGCCGATCGGGGTGTCCATGATCTCGGCGATCTCCTTGTAGGGGAAACCCTCGACGTCGGCGAGGTAGACCGCGAGGCGGAAGTCCTCGGGAAGCTGCTGGAGCGCGCTCTTCACGTCGCTGTCGGGCAGGTGCTCGAGCGCCTCCATCTCGGCCGACTTGAGGCCGGTGGAGGTGTGGGACTCGGCGCGGTGCAGCTGCCAGTCCTCGATGTCCTCGCTCATCGACTGAAGCGGCTCACGCTGCTTCTTGCGGTAGGAGTTGATGAACGTGTTCGTCAGGATGCGGTACAGCCACGCCTTGAGGTTCGTGCCGTGCTTGTACTGGTGGAACGCGGCGTACGCCTTGGCGAAGGTCTCCTGGACCAGGTCC
>DASTPU010000142.1:0-3531 GCA_035762105.1 Nocardioidaceae bacterium
GGCGCTGGTGCGGCTGTCGACGACCTCGCCGACGATGACGCCACGGAGCTTCACGTCGGCGCGGTCCGGAAGCTGCAGACCGGTCTTGGATGCGCGCAGCGTCACCTCGTCGTACTGGGTGAACGACTTGTTGAAGACGGCGTACGTGAACCAGACCGCGAGCAGGAGCAGCGCGAGGAACGCCACGCCGAGCACGCGGTGCTCGATCGTGACGGCTGCCTTGAAGGCCCGTGACTGGCGGTTGACCATGGCGCTACCCCGCCAACCTGACGGTCGTGGTGGTGCCCCAGATCGCCATCGAGAGGAACAGGTCGATGACGTTGATGGCGACGATGGAGGTGCGCACGGCGTGCCCCACGGCGATACCCACGCCCGCGGGACCGCCCGAGGCGTTGTAGCCGTGGTAGGTGTGGATCAGGATCACCACGACTGCGAACACGAGGACCTTGCCGAAGGACCACAAGACGTCGCCCGGCGGCAGGAACTGGTTGAAGTAGTGGTCGTAGGTGCCGGTGCTCTGGCCGAAGAACTGTGTCACGGTCAGCCGCGTGGCGAAGTACGACGACAGCAGCCCGACGACGTAGAGCGGGACGATCGCCACGAGCCCGGCGATCATCCGGGTGGTGACCAGGAACGGCATCGACGGGATCGCCATGACCTCGAGCGCGTCGACCTCCTCGGAGATCCGCATCGCGCCGAGCTGGGCGGTGAAGCCGCAGCCGACCGTCGCCGCGAGCGCGATGCCGGCGACCAGCGGCGCGATCTCACGGGTGTTGAAGTACGCGGACACGAAGCCGGAGAAGGCCGCCGTGCCGATCTGGTTCAGCGCGGCGTAGCCCTGCAGGCCGACCTCCGTGCCGGTGAAGAACGACATGGCGGTGATGACGCCCACGGTGCCGCCGATGACGGCGAGGGCGCCGGAGCCGAGGGTGACCTCGGCCAGGAGACGCAGGATCTCCTTCTTGTACCTGCTGATCGTGCGCGGGGTCCAGGCGATCGCCTTGACGTAGAACGCGAGCTGGGCACCGAGCGTGTCCAGGAACGTGAGCGGCCGCTGGTAGGCCGACTTGAGGGTGCTTCCGACGCTTGCCATGTCTCGGGCCTCAGCCTGTCTTCGGCGGGACGAGCTGGAAGTAGATCGCGCTCATCACGAAGTTGACGACGAACAGGAGCATGAAGGTGATGACGACCGCCTCGTTGACGGCGTCACCGACGCCCTTCGGCCCACCGGCGGCGTTCATGCCCTTGTAGCAGGCGACGATCGCCGCGATCAGACCGAAGACGAGCGCCTTGGCCATGCCTTGCCACAGATCCGGCAGCTGCGCGAGCGCGGTGAAGCTCGCGAGGTACGCGCCCGGTGTGCCGTCCTGCAGGACCACGTTGAAGACGTAGCCGCCTGCGACGCCGACGACGCTGACCAGGCCGTTGAGGAAGACCGCGACCAGCATGGTTGCCAGGACGCGGGGTACGACGAGCCGCTGGATCGGGTCGATGCCCAGCACCATCATGGCGTCGAGCTCCTCGCGGATCTTGCGGGCACCGAGGTCCGCGGCGATCGCGGAGCCGCCGGCGCCCGCGATCAGCAGCGAGGTCGCGATCGGGCCCGCCTCACGGACCACCGCGAGCACGGACGCCGAGCCGGTGAAGGACTGCGCACCGAACTGCTTGATGAGCCCGCCCACCTGGAGCGCGATGACCGCACCGAAGGGGATCGCGACGAGTGCGGTCGGGATGATCGTGACCGAGGCGATGAACCACGCCTGCTGCAGGAACTCCCGCAGCTGGAACGGCCGCTTGAACAGTGCTCGCGTCACGTCGAGACCGAAGGCGAAGAGCTTGCCTGCGGTGCCGACGGGTGCGAGGACCTTGGCAGAGGTGATCGAGGACATGGGTCAGACCCCGGTCGCCATCGACATGTTCTCCTCGAACGAGCCCGGAGGCGGCGTGACGCCGTGCTCACGACACCAGGCACCGGGCTCCCGCTGGCTGCGCCGCGGCATGCCGTTGGAGGGCTCGAGCTGCAGCGGGATCGGCGGCAGCGGGGGCAGCTCCTGGTCCTTCTCCTGCTCGAGCTCGTCGGCGTCCTTCTCCTCGGACATGCCGATCGGGCCGACGCGCTGGGCGTTCAGGAACTGGCGGACCACCGGCTCCTCGGAGGACAGGAGCATCTCGCGCGGGCCGAACATCGCCAGGTGCTTGTGGTAGAGCAGGCCGATGTTGTCGGGCACCGTGCGCGCGGTGTTGATGTCGTGGGTGACGATGAGGAAGGTCGCGTCGATCTGCGCGTTGAGGTCGACGATCAGCTGGTTCAGGAACGCCGTACGCACCGGGTCGAGACCGGAGTCGGGCTCGTCGAACAGCACGATCTCGGGGTCGAGCACCAGGGCCCGGGCCAGGCCGGCCCGCTTCCGCATGCCGCCGGAGATCTCGCCCGGGAGCTTCATCTCCGCACCGAGGAGACCGACGAGCTCCATCTTCTCCATGACGATGTCGCGGATCTCCGACTCCGACTTCTTGGTGTGCTCGCGCAGCGGGAAGGCGACGTTGTCGTAGAGGTTCATCGACCCGAACATCGCGCCGTCCTGGAACAGCACGCCGAAGAGCTTGCGGACCTCGTAGAGCTCCTTCTCGGAGCAGTTCGCGACGTCGAGGCCCTCGATCATGATGCTGCCCGTGTCGGGCTTGAGCAGCCCGATGATCGTCTTGAGGAACACCGACTTGCCGGTGCCGGACGGGCCGAGCATCACGCAGATCTCCCCGGCCGGGATGGTGAGGGAGACGTCCTTCCAGATGAGGTCTCTACCGAAGGACTTCGTGAGTCCGTCAACCTTGATCTCGACGCCCACAAGCGCCCTCCCTGTCCGTCTCGACTTCATGTCGCAAGCGCCACAAAGGCGGCACGCCTGTGCCCTGCGACACCTTCTCCCCGGCATTACCAACGAGTAAACGCGTGGGAGGTTACGCGGCTCGCGGGGCCGGATCCGTGGGAATGTCGGACATGCCGGCCGGGAGCGGGTGCACCGGGAGACGCATCACGGCGGCCGCTGCCCTGCGATGCAGGGCGAGCGACCGCCGTGGTGACGGAGTGGCCCCTCGGGGGGCCGGATGCTGCTAGCGGAACGTCACTTGAGCGTGACGGTGGCGCCGGCGCCCTCGAGGGCGTCCTTGGCCTTCTCCGCGGTCTCCTTGTTGACGCCCTCGAGGATGGCCTTGGGAGCAGCCTCGACCAGCTCCTTGGCCTCCTTCAGGCCGAGGGAGGTGAGACCGCGCACCTCCTTGATGACGTTGATCTTCTTGTCGCCGGCGGCCTCGAGAACGACGTCGAACTCGTCCTTCTCCTCGGCAGCGGCGGCCTCGCCACCGGCGCCACCGGCAGCCGGGGCTGCGGCGACGGCGACGGGAGCGGCGGCGGTGACGCCGAAGGTGTCTTCGAACTGCTTCACGAACTCGCTGAGCTCGAGGAGGGTCATCTCCTTGAAAGCGTCGAGCAGCTCGTCGGTGCTGAGCTTCGCCATGGTGGCGGTTCCTCTC
>DASTPU010000143.1:0-6313 GCA_035762105.1 Nocardioidaceae bacterium
GTGCCCCAGGTCGTCGTGCACCCGCGGCACGCCGACGAGGTCGCCGCGGCGCTCTCGGTCGCCCGGGAGCACCGCGTCCCGCTCACGATGCGGGGCGCCGGTACGTCGATCGCCGGCAACGCCGTGGGCGCCGGCATCGTCGTCGACACCAGCCGACACCTGAACCGGGTCCTCGAGCTGGACCCCGAGAGCGGCACCGCCCTCGTGGAGCCCGGCACGGTGCACGCGACGCTGCAGCAGCAGGCGAGGAAGCACGGGCTCAGGTTCGGTCCCGACCCGTCGACCCACAGCCGCTGCACCGTCGGCGGCATGATCGGCAACAACGCCTGCGGGTCCCGTGCCCTCGGTTACGGCCGCACCGTCGACAACGTGGTGACCCTCGACGTGCTGACCGGCACGGGGGAGCGGCTGCTGCTCGGGGAGGGCGCTCACGACGTGGCGGCCGCACAGCGGGTGGCCGCGGTCGTCGACGCGGACCTCGGCACGGTGCGCACCGAGTTCGGACGCTTCGGGCGGCAGGTCTCGGGCTACTCGCTCGAGCACATGCTCCCCGAGAACGGCCGTCGCCTCGACCGCATGCTGGTCGGTAGCGAGGGCACGCTGGGCCTCGTCCTGGGTGCCCGGGTGTCCCTCGTCGAGGACGCCCCGTTCCGGGCGCTCGCCGTGCTCGGCTACCCGTCGATGGTCGAGGCCGCGGACGCCGTTCCCGCCCTGTTGCACCACCCCCTCGTCGCGTGCGAGGGCCTCGACGAGCGGATCGTCGACGTCGTCGTCGAGCGCCGCGGGCGGTCCGCCGTACCCGCGTTGCCGCGTGGGGCCGGCTGGCTGTTCGCGGAGGTCACCGCATCGACCGGGGAGGAGGCCCGGGCGCTCGCCACGGCTGTCGCGGCCGCCTCCGGCGCCACCGACCACCGGGTGGTCACCGGCGTCGTCGAGCAGCTCGCCCTCTGGCGGATCCGCGAGGACGGCGCCGGCCTGGCCGCCCGCAGCCTCGAGCGGCCCGCCCACGCCGGCTGGGAGGACGCCGCGGTCCCGCCGGAGCGTCTCGGGGCGTACCTCCGGGGCTTCGACGACCTGCTCCGGGACTACGGCTACTCCGGCGTCCCCTACGGGCACTTCGGCGAGGGCTGCGTCCACGTCCGCATCGACTTCGAGCTCGACGGCAGCGACACCGGGCGCGGCCGGTTCCGCTCCTTCATGGAGGACGCCGCGGCGCTGGTCGCGGGTCACGGCGGCACCCTGTCCGGCGAGCACGGGGACGGGCGTGCCCGCTCCGAGCTGCTGCCCGCGATGTACTCGCCGGCCGCGCTCGACCTGTTCGCCCACGTCAAGGCGGCACTCGACCCCGAGGACGTGCTCAACCCGGGCGTGCTGGTCGAGCCGCGTCCGCTGGACGCCGACCTGCGGCTGGGACGCCGGCTGCGCGAGCCCCGCACAACGCTCCGGCTCGTCGACGACGGCGGCTCGATGGCCCGCGCGGTGCACCGGTGCACCGGCGTCGGGCGCTGCATCGCCGACAACACCGGCACGGGCGGGGTGATGTGCCCGTCGTACGTCGCCACCCGTGAGGAGAAGGACTCCACCCGTGGCCGGGCGCGGGTCCTGCAGGAGATGGTCAACGGCGAGCTGGTCACCGACGGGTGGCGCTCGCCGGAGGTCCACGAGGCGCTCGACCTGTGCCTGGCCTGCAAGGGCTGCTCGTCCGACTGCCCGACCGGTGTGGACATGGCGACGTACAAGGCCGAGGCGCTGCACCAGACCTACCGCCGCCGGCTCCGTCCGCGAAGCCACTACGCGCTCGGCATGCTGCCGCGCTGGGCCAGGCTCACGCGGCCGGTCGCACCGCTCGCCAACCGGGCGTTGCGCTCCAAGGCCGTGCAGCGCCTGGCCAAGTCGGCAGCCGGGATCGACCAGCGACGGGGCATCCCGACGTTCGCCGCACGCTCCTTCTCCCGCTGGGCCGGGGAGAGGACCCGGATGCCGGGCCGGCCCGACGTGGTGGTGTGGGCCGACTCGTTCACCGAGCACTTCGCCACCGGTCCCGGCCGGGCCGCCGTCACGCTCCTCGAGCGCGCGGGGCTGCGGGTGGCGGTGGTGGGGAAGGGCACCTGCTGCGGCCTGACCTGGATCAGCACCGGCCAGCTCGACGCCGCGCGCCGCATCGTCGGCCACACGGTCGACGTGCTGCATCCCTACGTGGCGCAGGGGGTCCCGGTGGTCGGCCTCGAGCCGTCGTGCCTCGCGGCGCTGCGCGAGGACCTGCTGCAGCTCACCGACGACCCCAAGGCCGCCGAGGTCGCGCACGGCGTGCGGACGCTGGCCGAGCTGTTGGAGTCACTGCCCGGCTGGTCGCCGCCCGACCTGAGCGGTACGACGGTCGTGGCGCAGCCGCACTGCCACCACGCGTCGGTGCTGAAGTGGGAGGCCGACGCCCGACTGCTCGAGAGGGCCGGTGCCGAGGTCACCCGGCTCGGTGGGTGCTGCGGCCTGGCCGGCAACTTCGGGGTCGAGAAGGGCCACTACGAGGTGTCCGTGGCGATCGCCGAGCACAGCCTTCTTCCCGCGGTCCGTGAGGCCGGGCCCGACGCGGTGGTGCTCGCCGACGGGTTCTCCTGCCGCACCCAGCTCGACGACCTCGCCGGCGTCCGGGCGCTTCACATCTCCGAGCTGCTGCTCGCCGGGTCGCCGTAGATCGCCGTGGGCAGGTCCCGCCTGGAGGCGATGCCGAGCTTGCGGTATGCGTTCGACAGGTGCCACTCGACCGCCTTGACGGTCACGAACAGCTTCTGCGCGATCTCCCGGTTGGTCGCCCCCCCGGCTGCGAGCTCGGTCACCCGACGCTCGCCTGCGGTGAGTGCCGGTGCCGGGCGGCCCGTGGGGTCGGTCGCGGCGACGCCGGCGCGCACCAGCAGCCGGCCGGTCCGGTGGAGCAGCGGCTCGGCGCTCTCCCGCCGGGCGTGGTCGGCCGCACCGCGGAGCACCGACACGGCCTCCTCGCGCTCTGCCTCGCCGCCCTGGAGCAGCAGCGTCGCGAGGTCGACCCAGGCCCGGGCCCGGTAGTCGACGCAGTCGCACTCCGAGAACAGCGCGGCGGCCTCGCGGAGCAGCGCGATCGCCTCGTCCCGGTCGGTGAACCGGGCGCGGGTCCGCAGGGCGAAGCCCAGGGCTCGGGGGGCGCCCCAGGCGCGGGCGTGCTCGACGGCTGCCTCCGCGAGCTCCGCGGCCTCGTCAGGACGGCCGAGCGCGTGCAGCGACCGGGCGGACAGCTCGCGCCACTCGACGATGGACGCATTGTCCGGGTTGGCGCCCATCAGGTCCGCCGCGGCGGCGTAGTCGGCGAGGGCGCGCTCGTGGTCGCCGTTCGTGGCGCGGACCAACCCGGCCGCGACCATCGGCTGCGCGCTGACGAAGCCGCCCCGCGCGGCGGCGTCGCGCAGCGCGGGCTCGAGCGCGAGCGCTTCCTCCTGCTGGCCGAGCGCCAGATGCGCGAACGCGGCGCCGGCGATCGCGGGCGTCCCGAAGTCGGTCCAGCCAGCGGTCCGGAGGTCCAGGGCGGCCTGGAAGTCGGCCAGCGCCGTCCGCAGCCTGCCGGTCCGCATCTTCACCAGGCCGCGGCAGTACGACGCAGCGGCGAAACCGAGCACGGACCCGCGCCGACGGGCCTCCTCCACCGCCTGCTCGAGCACGCGGAGGTTCTCGTCGTACGCGTCGCACCACGACAGCACGCCGGAGGTGACGTAGAAGCCGTAGCCCTCCGGCGTCTCCTCGGCGAGAAGGGAGCCGTCGCCCAGGGCGCGGAGCGCCAGCTCCAGGGAGCGGTCCCGGTGGGTGGACCGGAGGGCGAGGTCGGCCGCCGCGACCGCGAACAGCAGCCGGTCGTCGTGGGTGTCCTCCTCGGGCGGCTGCCGGTAGGCCGCGGCGACCGCCGAGACGAGGTCGTCGCGCGCGCCTTCGTACATCGCCGAGGTGAGGCCCATCCGGACGAGGACGCCGCGCATGTGCGGGGACGTCGCGTCGTGGCCGGCCTCGGAGAGCACCTCGACGGCTCGCCGGTAGGCCGACGAGGCCGCGGCCCGCTCGCCCATGGTCATCTGCACGCGTCCCATGTCGGCGAGCATGGTCGCGAGCTGGAGCGGTTCCTCGGCCCGGTCGAGCGCAACGGCCCAGAGGTCGAGCCCCTCGGCGCGGTGGCCGGCCTGGAGGTGCGCCGACGCGGCGAGCGCGACGAGCAGCGGGTCGGTGGTCTCCGGCCGGGTCTCCTCCGCTGCCCGGAGCAGCTGCCTGGCGGCGACGTCGGGTGCACCCGTCCTCAGCGACTCCTCGCCCGCCGCGCGCAGGACCTCGACCACCGCGGGGTCCTCACCCGGCAGCGTGTGCACGAGGTGGCTGGCCACCACCTGGGCGGGGCGGTCCTCGGCGGCGAGGTGGTCGGCGGCCGCCCGGTGGAGCGCGGACCGCTCCTGCAGCGGCAGCGCGGAGAGGATCGCCTCCGCCACGAGAGGGTGGCTGGGGGAGGCCCGCCAGGTCCCGACCTCGACGATGCCGGCCGCGGCCAGCAGCTCCAGCGGTCCGGCGAGCGCAGCGACGGTCATGCCGGTGAGCTCCGCCACGGAGTCGAGCGTCGCCTCGTCGGCGAGCACGGCGACGGTGCGGGCGACCTCGACGGCCTGCGTGCCGAGCCGGTCGAGACGCTCGCGCACCGACTCCACGACCCCACGCGGTGCCCCCTCGGTCGCCCCGGCACGCAGCAGCTCGTGGAGGAGGAACGGCACTCCGCCGGTCAGCCGGTGCAGCTCGTCGGCGGACGCGGTCGCCCGGCCCGCGGCGGTGTGCCGACGCCGTACCTGCTCGACCCCCTCCACCGACAGCGGGGCGGGCTCCAACCGGGCGGCGCGGCCGGCGAGGCGGTCGAGGACCGCGGACGCCACCGACCGCTCACCGGTACGGGCGCCCAGGACGAGGGCGGCGGGCATGTGCGCGATCCGCGCCGAGAGCAGGTCCAGCAGCTGGAGGGAGCCCCGGTCGGCCCACTGCACGTCGTCGACGACCAGGAGGAGGGGCTGGGCGTCGCCGATGCTCTCGAGCGCCCAGGTCACCGCGTAGTCGAGGCTGGCGAGGTTCCAGGCGTGATGGGTCGGCGCGGCGTCGCGGAGCGCCTCGGCGAGCCCTGCGGCCGGCCCGTCGAAGGGCCGGATGCCGGGATGGCCCGCCCGTGCGCGGGCGCCGAGCCAGTCCCGGACCACGCCGTGTGAGAGCGCGGGGGAGACCGGCGTAGGGGTCGACGAGAGCACGACGAAGCCGGCCGCCCTGGCGACGTCCCGGGCGTGTCCGACCAGCGCGGACTTGCCGATCCCGGCCGGCCCGGAGAGCAGCAGCGAGCGGCCCGCCCCCGCCGCGGCACGGCCGAGAGTCTCCTGCACCGCGGCCAGCTCGGCCGCTCGCTCTACCAGGTCCCCCACGGTGCTATGGTCGGCGGTCAGCGCGGCGGCGGTCCCGGAAACCGTCGAAAACGGACCAAACGGCCATTTTCCGGCCTCACCAGGGCCCCATCCGGGTGGTGTCGGAGCCCATACCGCACGGCGGGGCTCCTCGTTTTGACCCTGCTCCGGCGAGCCGGTAATCTTTTTCAGCGTGCCTGGGTCGACCCAGGCCATCGCGTGTGCTCCGAACAGGAACCCGCCCGCAGAGACCGACCAGGGAAGGTTCCACTGCGAGCCACGTGGCTGCGATCGCAGCGTTCAACCGATGCGCTCCTTTGCCGCGGCAGGTACTGCGGTGAGACGTGGGAACGGGCGACACGCCCGACCGCGGGGGTGAGTCGGGAGGACGGGACTCGGCTCGCCGAGGCCGACAGGCGGCCAGCACAGCACGACCTAGACAGCATCACCGAAGAGGAAAGAGAACCACGCGGTGCCCACCATCCAGCAGTTGGTCCGTAAGGGCCGCCAGGACAAGGTGTCGAAGAACAAGACGCCCGCTCTGAAGGGTTCGCCCCAGCGACGCGGCGTGTGCACGCGTGTCTACACGACCACCCCGAAGAAGCCGAACTCCGCGCTTCGCAAGGTCGCCCGTGTGCGCCTGTCGAGCGGCATCGAGGTCACGGCCTACATCCCGGGGGTCGGCCACAACCTGCAGGAGCACTCGATCGTGCTCGTGCGCGGTGGTCGTGTGAAGGACCTTCCCGGTGTCCGCTACAAGATCATCCGCGGTTCGCTCGACACGCAGGGCGTGAAGAACCGCAAGCAGGCTCGCAGCCGCTACGGCGCGAAGAAGGAGAAGAGCTAATGCCGCGCAAGGGTCCCGCCCCGAAGCG
>DASTPU010000144.1:0-7921 GCA_035762105.1 Nocardioidaceae bacterium
CCGGCGCTCCGCTGGTCTGCGCTCCCTTACCCCGCCCGATCGCTGTGGGACGACCGTCCCGAATCAGCGGGAGGTGGATGTCTCCCGGACGACTCAGGCGAGGAGCGTGTCGTACGCCGTCGGGCTGGAGTCGCGCAGGAACTCCCGGCAGCGCTCGGCCTCGGGCACCTCCCCGATCCGCTCGGCCGCACGGGCGAGTGCGGCGAGGGCACGCAGGAAGCCCCGGTTCGGCTCGTGCTCCCACGGCACCGGACCGTGTCCCTTCCAACCGTTGCGGCGGAGCAGGTCGAGGCTTCGGTGGTACCCGACCCGGGCGTAGGCGTAGCCGGTGACGTCGTCGACCGAGCCGTCCTCGAGGGCCGCCTCGGCCAGGGTCGCCCAGGCCGCGGGCGACTCCGGGTGTGCCCGGACGACGTCGGCGGCCGCCGTACCGCGCTGGAGCTCGGCGACGGCTGGGTCCTCGGGCAGGTGGGTGGGCGGGGGGCCGGCCATCAGGTCGTTGAAGGTCATGCCGCCCATTGTGCAGACGGGGGCAGAACTACCCCGAAGGGGTGGCCGCCGGAGGTCCGGCGGCCACCCCTTCGGTGCTGCACGGGTCCTACTGTGAGACGGAGGTGCCGGCGCTGCGGAGGTTCTCGCAGGCCTGCACCACGCGGGCGGCCATCCCGGCCTCGGCGGCCTTGCCCCACGAACGCGGGTCGTAGAGCTTCTTGTTGCCGATCTCGCCGTCGATCTTGAGCACGCCGTCGTAGTTCTTCAGCATGTGCTCGACGACCGGACGGGTGAAGGCGTACTGCGTGTCGGTGTCGACGTTCATCTTCACGACGCCGTAGTCGCACGCGGCCGCGATCTCCGCGGCGGTGGAGCCGGAGCCGCCGTGGAAGACGAGGTTGAACGGCTTCGAGCCCGCGTCGAGGCCGAGCTTCTCGATGACTGCGTCCTGGGCGTGCTTGAGGATCTCGGGACGCAGCTTCACGTAGCCGGGCTTGTAGGAGCCGTGCACGTTGCCGAAGGTGAGGGCGGTCAGGTAGACGCCCTTCTCGCCGGTGCCGAGCGCCTCGACGGTCGCGAGCGCGTCCGCGGGGGTCGTGTAGAGCTTCTCGTTGATCTCCCCGACGATGCCGTCCTCCTCACCGCCGACGACCCCGACCTCGATCTCGAGGATCACCTTCGCGGCGGCGGCCTTCTCGAGGAGCTCCTGGGAGATCTGGAGGTTCTCGTCGAGCGGCACCGCGGAGCCGTCCCACATGTGCGACTGGAACAGCGGGTCCTCGCCGTTCTTCACGCGCTCGGCGGAGATCTCGAGCAGCGGGCGCACGAAGTTGTCGAGCTTGTCCTTCGGGCAGTGGTCGGTGTGCAGGGCGACGTTGACCGGGTACTTCTTCGCGACCTCACGGGCGTAGGCGGCGAACGCCACCGACCCGGTCACCATGTCCTTGACCGACGGGCCGGACAGGTAGTCCGCGCCACCGGTGGAGATCTGGATGATGCCGTCGCTGCCGGCGTCGGCGAAGCCCTTGAGGGCGGCGTTCAGCGTCTGCGAGGACGTCACGTTGATCGCCGGGTAGGCAAACGCGGACTCCTTCGCCTTCTCGATCATCTCGGCGTAGACCTCGGGGGTCGCGATAGGCATCGAACTGATCTCCTGTGTCAGACGGTCGCGGACCTGTGTTGTCCGTTGCTCCGAACACTCTAGGAGCCCACCTGCCCGGGAGCGACCCCGGTCCGAGGGGCGTCACCCCTGTCGTCGTCGGGCGGCGTCGTCCGCCTCCGCCTGCCCCTCGTTCTCCGCGGGCTCGCGTCCCGGGGTCGCCAGCCGGAACCGCCGGATCGCGAAGCGGAAGAGCAGGTAGTAGACAAGCGCATAGCCGACCCCGATCGGCACCAGCCACAGCGGCCTGGTGGCGGTGGTGAAGTTGAGGGCGTAGTCGATGAACCCGGCCGAGAACCCGAACCCGTCCTTGATCCCGAGAGCGTTGACCAGCGCCATCGACGTCCCGGTCAGCGCCGCGTGGATCAGGTAGAGCGGCCAGGCCACGAACATGAACGCGAACTCGAGCGGCTCCGTCACGCCGGTGAGGAACGACGTGAGCCCGGCGGTGAGCATCAGGCCCCCGACCACCTTGCGCCGCTCGGGACGGGCCTCGTGGTAGATCGCGAGCGCGGCCGCGGGAAGCGCGAACATCATGATCGGGAAGAACCCGGTCATGAACGTGCCCGCCGTCGGGTCGTCGGCGAAGAACCGGGCGATGTCGCCGTGGACGACCTCGCCCGCACCGGTCTCGTACTCGCCCACCACGAACCAGGGCACGGAGTTGAGGATGTGGTGCAGGCCGAACGGGATCAGCAGCCGGTTGGCGACGCCGTAGACACCGGCTCCGACGATGTCGTGCTGCACGACCCACTCACCGAAGCCGGTGATCCCGCGGTCGAAGGTCGGGTACATGAACGAGAGCAGGACGCCGAGCACGAGCGTCGCGAGCGCGGTGACGATCGGCACGAAGCGCCGACCGCCGAAGAAGGCGACGTACGGCGGAAGCTCTATGCGGTGGAAACGCCGCCACAGCAGCGCGGTGGTCACGCCGACGAGGATGCCGCCGAAGACGCCGTACTTCACGACTCCCCCGTCGGCGACCTCGGCATCGGGCAGGACGTACGGCGACATCGCCTCCTCGACCGCCTGGAAGACCAGGTAGCCCACGACCGCGGCGAGAGCGGTGGACCCGTCCGACTTGCGGGCGAACCCGATGGCAACGCCGACCGCGAAGAGGAGGCCGAGGTTGGCGAAGAGCGTGCCGCCGGCGGCCGCGAGCACGTCGGCCACCGGCTCCAGCCAGGGCCAGCGCGAAGCCAGGGCCAGGCCGCTGTCGCCTGCGCCGAGCATGTCGGGCTGCCCGAGCCGGGACAGGAGCGCCGCCACCGGCAGCGCGGCGATCGGCAGCATGAGGCTCCGCCCGAGCCGTTGGAGCGCGCCGAGACCGGGGCGTCGCACGCCCCCGTCCTTCGGGCGGTCTCCCGCCGCCTCTGCCGTGCTCATCGACCTCCTCGACCTTCCCTGAAGAGTGACGGTCCTCAACCCAGCCGATCGCTGTCAAGGACCCGCGGAGGGATGACTGTACGTGCTGCGGACCGCTCTTGATGCGGATGGTTGAATGCCGTTATGAGCCAAGCGGAGCTGATTGTCCAGGGGCTCGGCGGGCGGTCGAACATCGTCGAGGTCGAAGCCTGCATCACGCGCCTGCGCACCGAGGTCGCTGACGTCTCCCTCGTCGACGAGCAGGCTCTGAAGAGCGCCGGTGTCCACGGGGTGATGAAGGCAGGCTCCGTCGTCCAGGTCGTGGTCGGTCCCGACGCCGACGTCCTGGCCAGCAAGATCGAAGACCTTCTCTGATGCTGCGAGTCGTCTCGCCGATGGCGGGGCACAGTCTCACGGTGCACGAGATTCCGGACCCGGTCTTCGCCGCGGGGCTCGTCGGCCCCGGGGTGGCCATCCGGCCCAGGCCCGGCCCCCAGTCCGCCCTCGCTCCGATCGCGGGCACGCTGGTCAAGCTCCACCCCCACGCGTACGTCGTCACCGACGAGACCGGTCAGGGGGTCCTGGTCCACCTCGGCATCGACACGGTGCGGATGCAGGGCGAAGGGTTCGACCTCGTCGCCGGGGAGGGTTCCCACGTCGAGGCCGGTGACGAGATCGTCCGTTGGGACCCCGCCTGCGTGGAGGCCTCCGGCCACTCGGCGGTCTCGGCGGTCGTCGCGCTCGACTGTGACCCGGCCACCGTGCACCACCGCCCGGTGGGTGTCGACGTCGAGCAGGGGGACCTGCTGCTCGAGGTGGAGTGCTAGGGCGCTGGCTAGCCGCGCCAGGAGCCGCCCAGGTCGGCGTGCTGGCGCACCCATGTGTGCATCGCGATCGCGGCGGCGGCAGAGGCGTTGATCGAGCGGGTCGAGCCGAACTGCGCGATCGAGAACGTCCCGTCGCACACCTTCCGCGCCTCCTCGGAGAGGCCCGGCCCCTCCTGACCGAACAGCAGGCAGCACTTCCTCGGCAGCTCGAGCGTCTCCAGCGGCTGCGACCCGGGGAGGTTGTCGATGCCGAGCAGGGTCACGCCCTCGGCGTGCAGGTGGTCCGCGAGGTGCTGGGGGGTCGGGTGGTGGCGGATGTGCTGGTAGCGGTCGGTGACCATCGCGCCGCGACGGTTCCACCGCCGGTTGCCGACGATGTGCACCTCCTTGGCGAGGAAGGCGTTCGCGGTGCGGACGATCGTGCCGATGTTGAAGTCGTGCTGCCAGTTCTCGATCGCGACGTGGAAGTCGTGCCGGCGCGTGTCCAGGTCGGCGACGATCGCCTCCACGGTCCAGAAGCGGTACCGGTCGACGACGTTGCGGCGGTCCCCCTCGGCGAGGAGGCGTGCGTCGTACTGCTCCCCCTGCGGCCAGTCGCCCTCCCACGGCCCCACGCCGACCTCGGCCGGGCCGTGCGGCATGGGGTCGTACGGCGCACGGCGCTGCGTCTCGGGGGTGGGCTCGACGGGCTCGTCGGGGGTCTTCGGCACGGCGACGATGCTAGGCCAGCCGGGATCGAGGCTCAGGAGCGGCAGTTAGGCTGACCCGCGTGACCGAACTCCTGCCGATGCTCGTGAACCCCTGGCTCCTCGGCATCGACTGGCTCGATCCGGAGTACCTGCTCAACGCGATGGGCGACTTCGCGTTCTGGGGGCTCCTCTTCATCATCTTCGCCGAGTGCGGCCTGTTCGCGCTGCTGCCCGGCGACTCGCTGCTCTTCGTCGCCGGCCTGTTCATCGCCGGAGGGTGGGAGCACTCGCCGGGGATCGCGGTCGCCTGCGCGGCGATCTCCGTCGCGGCGTGGCTGGGGAACCTCAGCGGGTACGCCATCGGCCACAAGGTGGGGCCGGCGCTGTTCAGCAAGCCGGACGCCCGGCTGTTCAAGCAGGAGTACGTCGACAAGACCTACGCGTTCTTCGACCGGTACGGCAACCGGGCCATCGTGCTGGCGAGGTTCGTGCCGATCGTGCGGACGTTCATCACGATGGCCGCCGGTGTCGGGCGCATGTCGTTCACGCGGTTCGCTACCTACTCGGCGATCGGGGCGGTCCTGTGGGGCACCGGCATCACGCTGCTCGGGTACTGGCTGGGGTCGATCCAGCTCATCAAGGACAACATCGACCTGATCGCGGTCGGGATCGTGGTCGTCTCGGTGATCCCGATGGTGGTCGAGTTCATGCGGGAGAAGTCCAGGACGCGTGACCCCCGCTACGACGAGCCCGAGGAGCGCGCCCGCGTCGAGCGCGAGGACATCCGCGGCGAGGACGACTGACCCCTCCTCGCGGACCCGTCACCTTCCGGGCGCGTGTCGCGGCGCGATCGACGGCTCGCCCCCCGGCCGACCCGAGCTTGGGTGCGCCGCGCTCCGGAAGTGAGTCGCGGACGGTTCCCGCCGCGGATAACCGTCCGTAGCTCACATCCGGTCAGCTGAGGCCGAGGTCGTCGAGTCCGTAGGCGTAGACGTAGTCGCAGCCCTCGGCCTCGACGCGCTCCTTCGCGCCTGTGCCGCGGTCCACGATCACCGCGACGCCCACGACCTCCGCGCCGGCCTCCCGCAGCGCCTCGACGGCGGTGAGCACGGAGCCGCCGGTGGTGGAGGTGTCCTCGACGGCGAGCACCCGCCGGCCGGCGACGTCGGGGCCCTCGATGCGGCGCTGCATGCCGTGGGTCTTCTCGGCCTTGCGTACGACGAACGCGTCGAGCTCGCGCCCCTCGGCCGCGGCGGCGTGCAGCATCGCGAGCGCGACCGGGTCGGCGCCGAGGGTCAGGCCGCCCACCGCGTCGTACTCCCACCCCTTGGTGAGGTCGAGAAGCACCCGGCCCACGAGCGGGGCCGCCTGCGCGTCGAGGGTCACGCGGCGCAGGTCGACGTAGTAGTCGGCTTCCTTGCCGGAGGACAGCGTGACCCTGCCGTGCACGACGGCCTTGTTCCTGATCTGGTCGAGGAGTGCGTCGCGGTCGCTCATGGTCAGCGACTCTAGCCAGCCGCCGCCGCCTGCTTCTTCTCGGTGTCGACGAGGTGGCCGAACGCGATCATCCGGTTGTCGGTGTGGAACAGCTCCGAGCAGGTGGTCAGCGTGATCAGCCTCTGCCCGGGACGCTGCGCCGGCTGGACCCCGCCGTCGGGGTTGGTCGGCAGCGGGTCCACGACCCAGATGTCCTCGAAGGTGACGATGAGGTCGTTGGGGTTGGTGTCGAGGACATAGGTGTAGATCGCCTTGCGGGTCTCGATGACGACCTCGTCACCCGGGCGCAGCTCCGGCATGTCGCGCAGGGGCTCGCCGTGGGTGACCCTGTGCGCCGCGAGCGCGTAGTTGCCGCGCTCGCCGGGGTCGGCGGAGTCCGGGAAGTGGCCGTAGCCGGAGGACAGCTCCTCGTCACCGATGCCCTCGAGCACCGGCACGACGTAGTCGTCACCGAAGGCGGGGATCCGGACCAGGGCCGAGGCGTCGCCCAGCGGCACGTCAGCCGGCTCGGCGGGCTCCGCGGGCTCGCCCTCGACCGTCGTGCCCGGCGCGACGGACCACTCCTTCTCGAGGTCCTCGACCAGTCGCTCCTGGGTCTGCCGGGACACGATGTTCGTGCCGTACATCTGCCAGGCGACGTACCCGAGCATGCCAAGGCCCCCGAGCACGAGGACCAGCCCGAGCCAGAACGAGAGCCCGCGCCTGCGGCGCTGCCTGCCGGCATGCCGAGGCGGCCGTTCGTCGACGGTCTCGTCCGTGGGAGGTGCTCCGGTGCCCTGGCTCACCGCTCCATCATGACTGACGGCTCCGGCTACAGTCGCGGGTATGCCTGCAATCGACCCAGACCAGCGGATGGCGCAGCGCCTGCGAGGGATCCCCGGGACGATCTTCTCGGAGATGTCCGCGCTCGCCGTGCGGACCGGCGCCCTCAACCTCGGGCAGGGCTTCCCCGACCGTGACGGGCCGTCGTCGGTGGTCGAGGCGGCGGTGGCTGCCCTGCGAGGTGGCCGCAACCAGTACGCGCCGGGCATCGGCGTCCCCGAGCTGCGGAAGGCGATCGCCGCCCACCAGGCCCGCCACTACGGCCTCGACCTTGACCCGGACCGCCAGGTGCTGGTCACCGCCGGCGCGACGGAGGGCATCGCCGCGGCCCTGCTGGCGCTGGTCGACCCCGGTGACGAGGTGGTCGTCCTCGAGCCGTTCTACGACTCCTACACCGCGATGATCCAGATGGCCGGCGGTGTGCGGCGACCGGTCACCCTCCGCGCCCCGGACTTCCGCCTCGACGTCGACGAGCTCCGGGCAGCGGTGAGCGAGCGTACGACGGTGCTCCTCCTGAACTCCCCGCACAACCCGACCGGCACCGTGCTCACCCGCGAGGAGCTCGCTGCGGTGGCCGACGTAGCACGGGAGAACGACCTCGTCGTCGTCACCGACGAGGTCTACGAGCACCTGGTGTACGACGAGCACGAGCACGTGCCCCTGGCCACCCTGCCGGACATGTTCGACCGGACGGTCACCCTGTCGAGCGCCGGGAAGACGTTCTCGTTCACCGGCTGGAAGGTCGGCTGGGCCACCGGCCCCGAGAGTCTCGTCCGGGCCGTCGAGGCCGCGAAGCAGTGGCTGACGTTCAGCTCCGGCGCGCCGCTCCAGCCGGCCGTCGCACACGCGCTCGACCACGAGGCCGGCTACTACACCAGCCTCGCCAAGGAGCTGCAGGCCAAGCGCGACAGTCTCTGCGAGGGCCTGGGACGGCTCGACGTGGACGTCTACGTCCCCGAAGGCACCTACTTCGTCACCACCGACGTGTCGCGGTACGGCTACCGCGACGGGCTGGAGTTCTGCAAGGCGCTGCCCGAGAGGGCCGGCGTGGTCGCGATCCCGTCGCAGGT
>DASTPU010000145.1:0-24090 GCA_035762105.1 Nocardioidaceae bacterium
GTGATCGACCCCGAGCTGCACCTGCCTCTGCCCGAGGCGGGGATGCTCGGGGACGTCGAGGTCGACCGAGCCGGCCGGGTGAAGGTCACCGTCCGGCTGACCACCCCGGCCTGCCCGATGAAGGAGACCCTCGGCTCCGACGTCACCACCGCGGTCGGCAAGGTCGCCGGTGTCGAGCGGGTCGAGGTCTCCTTCGCCGCGATGAGCGAGAACGAACGGATGCGGCTCGCGCAGCGTCTCCGGGGTGACCACCCCGAGGGCGGCGGCCACCGGTTCGGCACGGACTCGACGACGAAGGTCTACGCGGTCGCCAGCGGCAAGGGCGGTGTCGGCAAGTCGACCGTCACCGCCAACCTCGCCGTAGCGCTCGCCCAGCAGGGCCAGCGCGTGGGCGTCCTCGACGCAGACGTGTGGGGGTACTCCATCCCCCACCTGTTCGGGGTACGACGCGCGCCGATCGCGATCAAGGGCCTGATGCTGCCCGTCGAGGCACACGGTGTCTCACTGATGTCGGTCGGCTTCTTCGTCGCCGACGAGGAGCCGGTCGTCTGGCGTGGTCCGATGCTGCACAAGGCGCTCGAGCAGTTCCTCGGCGACGTCCACTGGGGCGAGCTCGACGTGCTGCTCATCGACCTTCCCCCCGGCACCGGCGACATCACCATGTCCCTGCTCGAGCTCGTGCCGGACGCGGCGCTGATCGCGGTCACCACCCCGCAGCCCGCGGCCCAGACGGTCGCGGAGCGGGTCGGCCGGATGGCCCGCAACATGCGGATGCCCGTGGCCGGTGTCATCGAGAACATGTCCGCGCTGGTCTGCGGGACGTGCCACGACACCACCGCACTGTTCGGCTCCGGGGGCGGCGAGAAGCTCGCCCGGACCATCGACGCGCCGCTGCTCGGTCAGATCCCGCTCGACATCGAGCTCCGCGAGGGTGGGGACTCCGGCGTGCCGGCGATGATCTCCCACCCCGAGGCGCACTCCGTCCACGAGCTGCGCCGCATCGCGGCCGAGCTGCCCGTCGTACGACGGAGCCTGGTCGGTCGGTCGCTCCCGCTCGCGGTGGTGTGAGCGGGGCTGCCTTCCTGGTGATGCCGCGGCTGGCCGACCCTCGGGTCCGCCGGCCGCGGTGCTTTTCGGAACGAGTGAAGAGATGAAGTCGGACATGACGTCGATCAGCCGGAGGACCCTGCTGTCGCTGGGAGTCGCAGCCGTCGCGGGCACCACGCTGGGCGGCTGCGGGATGTTCGGCGGCGACGGGTCGCAGCGGGCCACGGTCACCGGTAAGGCACTGCGGGAGCCGGAGGTCCTGCACAGTGACGCAGGAGCCCTCGAGGTGACCCTGGAGGCGGCGCCGGGCACGCACCACGTGGCGGGGCGCGCAGCGCGGACGCTGGGCTACAACGGCGGCCTCCCCGGACCGACGCTGGTGCTCCGTCCGGGTGACCGGCTTCGGGTCCGGCTGGTCAACGCGCTCGACGAGGACACCAACCTCCACGTCCACGGGCTCCACGTCTCCCCGAAGGGCGACGGCGACAACGTGTTCGTCTCCGTCGCGCCCGGCGCGTCGTTCGACTACGAGTACCAGCTGCCCTCGACGCCGGCGGACAGATCATCTGGCCGTCGACGATGGAGCAGATGATGGGCCGCGAGGGCGAGCTGGTGCTCGTCATCAGGTGCTGCTCCCGCCCGGCAACCGCGCGGACCTGCTCGTGGCCGTCGGCCGGAGCGACGGCGTGCTGCGCGCGATCCCGTACGACCGGGGAGGCATGGGGATGATGGGCGGCCGTGCCTCCGGCGACCGCGGGCCCGTCCGGCTGGCCACCCTGGCGGTCACCGGCGGCGCGCCCGACGCGACGGGACCGCTGCCGAGCTTCGCCGAGCCCCGCGACCTCCGGGACGAGGACGTCGCGCGCCGCCGGGAGCTCGTGCTCGGCATGGCCATGGGCATGGGGGGCATGGGGATGAGCGCCGGCCGTGCCATGGGCGACATGATGAGCTTCACCATCGACGGCCGGGAGTTCGACCACGAGCGGGTCGACCAGCGTGTACGGCGCGGAGCCGTCGAGGAGTGGACGATCCACAACGACAGCCCGATGGACCATCCCTTCCACCTCCATGTGTGGCCGATGCAGGTCCTCGAAGAGAACGGCAGGCGGCACGATCGGCCGGTGTGGCAGGACGTCGTCAACGTGCCGGCTCGCGGCACCGTCAGGGTCCGGATCGCCTTCGACCGGTTCGACGGCCGCACGGTCTACCACTGCCACATCCTCGACCACGAGGACCGAGGGATGATGGGCGTCGTCGAGGCCTCGTGACTTGCGGCCGGGCCGTCCCGGGCGGAGCCTGGGGTCAATGGCACTGAAGATGCGTCGCCACCTGATGGCGAGCGTCCCGCAGCTCCGCTTCGAGCAGCTGCGGCAGCGGGTGCGGGTGCTCCTCGGCGACCGGACGGTCTGCGACACCACGAACGCCCTCCTCGTCTGGGAACCGCGGCGCCTGGTCCCGGTCTACGCGGTCCCCGAGGACGCGCTGCGAGCCCAGCTCCTCCCGTCTCGCGAGCCCGTCACCGGACCACCGGACGGACTGCCCTCGGTGATGGGCCCGGCCGACTTCGCCATGCACACCTGTCCGGGCCTCCCCCTGGACGTGAACGTCGCGGGGCAGCTGCTCGCCGACGCGGCCTTCCGGCCCGACGACGCGGACCTGGCCGGATACGTCCTGCTCGACTTCCTCCCCTTCACGTGGCTGGAGGAGGACCGGCCCGCAGTCGGTCACCCCCGCGACCCCTTCAAGCGCATCGACACCCTGCGCTCGTCCCGGCACGTCGCGGTCTCCTTCGAGGGTGCGGTGCTCGCGGACACGCGCAGGGCGACCGCCTTGCTCGAGACCCACCTGCCGACCCGGTGGTACATCCCCCGCGCCGACGTCCGGATGGACCTGCTCGAGCCGAGCGAGCACCGGACCACCTGTGCCTACAAGGGCAACGCCTCCTACTACTCCGTCGCCGGCGCCGGAGAGCCCGGTCGCGCCATCGCCTGGACCTACCCCGATCCGCTGCACGACGCAGAACCTGTGCGCGGCCTGGTCTGCTTCTTCAACGAACGCACGGACATCTCCGTCGACGGCGAGGTCATGGTCCGCCCCGTGACGCCCTGGTCCTCGCCGCAGGAGCAGCAGGCCCTGCTCGACCAGGCGGGCGACCTATCGACGGTGGAGCTCGGCTAGCTGGCCGTGCCACCACCCGCTCGGTGAGCATGCCTACACTGAGGCCGATGTCCACCGGGATCGGATCGCTCACCGGACGGCCTCGGGCCGCCTGGAGGCCCTGGCTGCTCGGAGTCCTCGTGCTCGGCATCGTGGGCATGCACGGACTGGTGCTCGGCTCCGGTACGACGGCCGCGCACCATGCGGCCTCAGCACCCGTCGTCGCGGCCGCGGACCCGGGCGCCACGACGACCGGCCCGCACGCGTCCCATCCGGACGACGCCGACGAGGGCGGCGCCTCGGCGATCGCTCTGTGCATCGCGCTCATGCTGGCTCTGGCCGCCGGCGCGGCGGGCGCCCGTCGTACCACCTGGGTCTCCGCACTCGGCCGGATGGCACCGCGGCTCGCGCTGCCGTCGGCACCGCTCCTGCGGGACCGGACGCCGGTCCCCCGGTTCACGGTGATGCGCTGCTGACAGACCGGGGACGGCATGCCGTCCCCGGCTCGATCCGGCACGCACGCATCCATGACCGAAGGAGCAACCTCATGCGCTACACGCGCGCACTCGCGGCGACTGCCGCAGCACTCACCCTGACCCTGGCCGGCTGCTCGTCGACGGAGTCGCCGGCCGGCGGCGACGGCGACGGGTTCAACGACGCCGACGTCGACTTCGCCACCGACATGATCCAGCACCATGCCCAGGCCCTGTCGATGGTCGACCTGACGATGGGCCGCGAGCTCGACCCGGAGATGGTCGAGCTGACCGAGCAGATCCGGGCAGCCCAGGCGCCGGAGATCGAGAGGATGGTCGACTGGCTCGAGTCCTGGGACGAGCCGGTGCCCGAGACCAGCCGCGACCACGCCAACGCCCACGCGGAGGGGCACGGCGCCGGCGACGCGATGGACGAGGACATGCCGGGGATGATGAGCGCCGAGGAGATGACCGTGCTCGAGAACGCCCCGGAGTCCGAGTTCGAGGAGCTGTGGCTGCAGATGATGATCGAGCACCACCAGGGCGCGGTCGAGATGGCCGAGGTCGAGGTCGAGGAGGGCGAGAGCGCCCAGGCCGTCAAGCTGGCCGAGGAGATCATCAGCGCCCAGGAGGAAGAGATCAGCCAGATGCAGGACATGCTGGAGGGCTGAGCCGATGACCCACCTGTCTCGCACCCGCGGGCTCGGCTGGGCCGCGCTGCTCCTGCTCCTGCCGGTCGGCTGCTCGTCGACCGACACGGGGCAGGTCAGCGGCGAGGACCCGGCGTCCCCGGCGGAGAACCCGTTCGGCCACGTGCACGGCCTGGGCGTGAACCCGGCCGACGACCGGCTCTACGTCGCCTCGCACATGGGCGTCTTCGAGCAGACCGACGGCGGCTTCGAGCGCATCGCCGACCGCTGGCAGGACACGATGGCGTTCACCGTCGCCGGGCCTGACCACTTCCTCGCCAGCGGCCACCCCGACCTTCGCGAGGACAAGCCGCCCCACCTCGGCCTGGTCGAGTCCACCGACGCCGCGGAGACCTGGGAGTCCCTCTCCCTCGAGGGCGAGGCGGACTTCCACGTCCTCGAGCTCGCGGGTGACCGGCTCTACGGGTACAACTCGGTGACCCAGACGCTGATGGTCACCGACGACCGCCGGACCTGGTCAGAGGTGCTGACCGCGCCCCTCCTCGACGCTGAGGCCGACCCCTCCGACCCGCAGCGCCTCGTGCTGTCCGACCCGCGTGGTGAGCTGATGACGCTCGAAGCCGGCGGTCGACCGGAGGCTGTCCCGGACGGCCCGAGCGTCGGCCTGCTCGACTGGCCGGCCGAGGACGTGCTCGTCGGCCTCGGACCGCAGGGCGAGGTCTGGGTCAGCCGCGACGGCGGTGCCCGCTGGGAGCCGGCGGGCATGGTTCCGGGCTCGCCGCAGGCGCTCGCCGCCACCGCCGACGGGTGGTACGTCGCCACCGACCGCGGGCTGTTCTCCTCGACCGACCAGGGCGCGACCTGGGAGACCGTCGAAGGGGGCTGACGGCCCTTGCGTGATACCCCCTAGAGGTATACAGTCTGCAATACCCCTAGGGGGTACACCGAGGAGGACCCGACATGGCACAGACCAAGCCCGGCTACATCGCCGAGAAGCCCGCGCACCTGAACCGGCTCAAGCGCATCGAGGGCCAGGTACGGGGGATCCAGCGGATGGTCGACGAGGACACGTACTGCATCGACATCCTCACCCAGATCTCCGCGGTCACGAAGGCGCTGGAGACCGTCGCCCTGTCGCTCCTCGACGAGCACCTCCGCCACTGTGTCAGCGACGCGGTCCGCGTCGGCGGCACCGAGGCGGACGACAAGATCACCGAGGCGTCCGCGGCCATCGCGCGTCTCGTCCGGTCCTGAGACCGGCACCACCACACACAAAGGAGTCAGCATGACGACCCAGACCTTCAACGTCACCGGGATGACCTGCGGCCACTGCGCCGGGGCCGTGACCAGCGAGCTCAAGGCTCTCGACGGCGTCGACGACGTCAACGTCGACCTGGTAGCCGGTGGCACGTCCACGGTCACCGTGACCAGCGAGGCCCCGCTCGAGGAGGCCCGGGTCGTCGAGGCTCTCGAAGAGGCCGGCGACTACAAGCTCGCCTGACCCGGCGACACCCAGCGCACACCGCCTCGCCCGCGGGGCACCCACAGAGAGGCAGACATGACCACGCAACCGACTCAGACCGAGGGCAAGGCCAACGACCTCGAGCTCGAGATCAGTGGTATGACCTGCTCCTCGTGCGCCAACCGGATCGAGAAGAAGCTCAACAAGCTCGAGGGCGTCACCGCCACGGTCAACTACGCCACCGAGAAGGCGAAGGTGACCTTCAGCGGCGACGTGAAGCCCGAGGACCTGATCGCCACCGTCGAGGCGACCGGGTACGGCGCCACGCTGCCCGTCCCACCGGCTCCGGCCGGGCAGGCCGGCGGCACGGAGGAGTCCGCCGATCGGGACGACGAGGCCGCCCGCTGGTGGCAGCGTCTCGTCGTCTCGGCGGTGCTCACCGTGCCTGTCGTCGCGATGTCGATGATCCCGTGGCTGCAGTTCGACAACTGGCAGTGGCTGTCGCTGACCCTGGCCTCGCCCGTGGTCGTCTGGGGCGCCCTGCCCTTCCACCGCGCGGCGTGGACCAACGCCCGCCACGGCGCGACCACGATGGACACGCTCGTGTCGGTCGGCGTGATCGCGGCATACCTCTGGTCGCTGTGGGCGCTCTTCTTCACCCACGCCGGCATGCCCGGCATGAAGATGGAGTTCACGCTCCTGCCGACGTCCGACGAGGGCGGCGCGCACATCTACCTCGAGGTCGCCGCCGCGGTGACCACGTTCATCGTGCTCGGCCGCTATCTCGAGGCACGCGCCAAGAAGTCCTCGGGCGCGGCACTGCGGGCACTGCTCGACATGGGCGCGAAGGAGGTCGCCGTGCTGCGCGACGGCGCCGAGGTGCGCATCCCGGTCGGCCAGCTCGCCGTCGGCGACGTCTTCGTCGTACGTCCCGGGGAGAAGATCGCGACCGACGGCGTCGTCGACTCCGGTACGTCGGCGGTCGACGCCTCGATGCTGACCGGCGAGCCGGTCCCGGTCGAGGTCGGCCCCGGCGACGACGTCGTGGGTGCCACGGTCAACGCCGGCGGGCGGCTCGTCGTCCGCGCCACCCGGGTCGGCGCGGACACCCAGCTCGCCCAGATGGCCCGCCTCGTCGAGGAGGCCCAGACCGGAAAGGCCGAGGTCCAGCGCCTCGCCGACCGTGTGTCGGGCATCTTCGTGCCGATCGTGATCGCGCTCTCGCTGCTGACGCTCACGGTCTGGCTGCTGACCGGGAACCCGACGACCGCGTCCTTCAGCGCCGCCGTGGCCGTCCTGATCATCGCCTGCCCGTGCGCGCTGGGCCTGGCCACACCGACCGCGCTCATGGTCGGCACCGGCCGGGGCGCCCAGCTCGGCATCCTGATCAAGGGCCCCCAGATCCTGGAGAGCACCCGGGTCGTCGACACGATCGTGCTCGACAAGACCGGCACCGTGACCACCGGCAAGATGAGCGTCGCCTCCGCGCACCCCGCCGAGGGCGAGTCCGCCGACGAGACGCTCCGGATCGCCGGCGCCCTCGAGGACGCCTCTGAGCACCCGATCGCCCAGGCCGTCGCGGCCTACGCCAATGAGCAGGTCGGCGACCTGCCCGACGTGGAGGGCTTCAGCAACCACGGCGGGCTCGGCGTCGCCGGCGTCGTCGACGGCCACGCGGTCGTCGTCGGCCGCGCGTCGTGGTTGCGGGACGAGTGGGCGATGCAGCTCCCCGGCGAGCTGGAGGACGTCGCGTCCTCGGCCGAGGCCGAGGGCCGCACCCCGGTGTGGGTCGGCTGGGACGGCCAGGTCCGCGCGGTCATCGTCGTCTCCGACAGCATCAAGGGGAGCTCCGCCGAGGCGATCGCCCAGCTGCGCGAGCTCGGCCTGCGCCCCGTGCTGCTGACCGGCGACAACGAGCGGGCAGCGCGCGCGGTCGCCGCACAGGTGGGCATCGACGACGTGGTCGCCGAGGTGCTGCCCGCCGACAAGGTCGACGTGGTCAAGCGGCTCCAGTCCGAGGGCGCGGTCGTCGCCATGGTCGGCGACGGGGTCAACGACGCAGCCGCCCTCGCCCAGGCCGACCTCGGTCTCGCGATGGGCACAGGCACCGACGTCGCCATCGAGGCCAGCGACCTCACCCTGGTCCGCGGTGACCTCAAGGCCGCCCCGGACGCGATCCGACTGGCCCGGGCCACCCTGCGCACGATCAAGGGCAACCTGTTCTGGGCCTTCGCCTACAACGTGGCGGCGATCCCGCTGGCAGCGCTCGGCTTCCTCAACCCGCTGATCGCGGGCGCGGCGATGGCGTTCAGCTCGGTGTTCGTGGTGACCAACAGCCTGAGGCTGCGCCGCTTCAAGGCCGGCTGACGAGGTCCACCCTCTCTCGCCGCCCTCTGACCGTCTGCGGATGTCGGCGAGCGTGTCGACATATGCCGTTACCTGCCCCGTTTGCGCCGATCGGCCCGGGCGGTCGGGACCGAAGCCCCTACGGCGGCCCCCGCCCGCCCCGGAGCATCGAGGTGAGGAGCGGTCCGGGACGACCGCCGAGAGGGGACATCATGGCCACCCACACCAGGGTCCGGGAGACCGCACCGGTTCACGTGCCCGCGGAGCGGCGGCCGGACCCGGTCTGGTTCGCGCTCATGCTCGTGGGCGGTCTGCTCGGCGTGGTGTCCGGGGTCTGGCAGACGGTCGAGCGGATCGCCTACGCCTCGGGCAGCAACGCCGACGCGTTCTGCGAGATCAACTCGGTCCTGTCCTGCAACAGCGTGTTCTCGCACTGGCAGTCCTCGGCGCTGGGCATCCCGAACTCCCTGATCAGCATGCCGGTGTTCGCGATGCTCGCGGCCGGCGGGCTGGCCGGGCTGCTGGGCACGCGGCTCTCGCGCTCGTTCGCCGCGACCCTGTTCGGCATGACGGTGTTCATGGCGCTGTTCCTGACCTGGTACATGCAGCAGTCGGCCTTCGCGATCGGCGTGCTGTGCATCTACTGCACGGTGTGCGCGGTCAGCGTCGTCACCATCGGGATCGGCGTGACCCGGGTCGTCGACGCGGAGCGCGCCCTCGGCACGGGAGCCGCCGGAAGACAGCTCCGGCTCCTTGTCGAGGCACGGGCCGACATCGTGATCTGGTTCGGCCTGGCTGCGCTGATCGCCGTGCTCCTCTACGTCGGCCTTGCTCTCTGAGCGGAGTCAGCCCTCCTCGACCCGCGCCTGCAGGCCGGTCAGGGTGCTGTCCACCAGCCCCCTGATCACCCTGCCGCGGATGAACCCGGGCAGCGGCAGGTTGTGATGGATCGTCAGCTCGTAGGTCACCGAGGTGCGGTCGGGGGCCGTCGGGACCAAGGTGTACCGGCCCTCCTGGCCGGTCTGCAGGCGGCCCTTCAGCATCGTCCAGCTCATCTGGTCGTCGGCGTGCTCGTACGAGAGCGTGTACTCGTCGGTGCCCACGGTCGCGGCTGCCTTGAACCGGGCGGTTGCGGGGAGGTCGTCGTCGTACACCTCCAGCAGCTCCGCCTCGAGGATCTCGGGAATCCAGTCCGGCTGGCTCTCGACGTCCCGGATGGTCTCCAGCACGTCGTGAAGGGACGCGGCGACCTCCACGGTCTTCGTGGCGGTGTCAGTCGGCACGGTCGGCTCCGTAGAAGCCGAGGCGCAGCAGCTCCGTGATCTCACTGACCAGCGGCATCCGCGGGTTCGTACGGTTGCTGAGGTCTGAGTACGCCGTCATCGCCAGCTCCGGCAGCGCCTTGAGGAACTCCTCCTCGGTGACACCGACGTCCTTCAGGGTGCGCGGCATGTGCAGCCGGTCGAGCAGCTCGTTGACACCCTCGAACAAGCGCCGGCGGTTCTCCTCCGCCCCGTGCCCCCCGAAGACCACCCGGCCGAGCTGGGCGTACTTGTCGGGAGCGACGTAGGCGGAGTAGCCGGGGGCAGGCATGAACTTGCTCGGCAGCGAGGCGTTGTAGCGCAGGACGTGCGGCAGGAAGATCCCGTTCGCCCGCCCGTGCGCGATGCCGAACCTGGCTCCCGTCGCATGCGCGAGCGCATGGTTGACGCCCACGAACGCGTTCGAGAAGGCCAGGCCCGCCAGGGTCGCGGCGTTCGCCATGTCAGTCCTGGCCGCGAGGTCGGACGGGTCGTCGCAGGCCTTGGGCAGGGCGTCGAAGATCAGCCGAGCCGCCTGAACGCAGAACGCGTCGGTGTACGGCGAGGCGAAGATCGACACGGCCGCCTCGAGCGCATGGGTCAGCGCGTCGACGCCGCTGTCGACCGTGACCGACCGCGGCATGCTGACGGCCAGCAGCGGGTCGACGATCGCGACCTCCGGCACCAGGCAGTAGTCGACCAGCGTCTCCTTGTGCTCGCCCACGGTCACCACCGCGGCCGGGGACACCTCCGACCCGGTCCCCGACGTGGTCGGGATGGCGACGAGCCGGACGCTGTGCGGGTCGCGCGGGTAGTCCGCGACGCGCTTGCGGGGGTCGAGGAACGGCAGCGTGAGGTCCTCCAGGGTCAGCTCCGGGTGCTCGTGGAAGAGCCGCATCGCCTTCGCCGCGTCGATCACCGAGCCGCCTCCGACGGCGACGACGAGGTCCGGCCGTGCGCGGTCGAGCAGGTCCACACCGCGCCGGATGAGCGCCTCGTCGGGCTCGGGCTCGACCTCGTTGAACACCTGGACGTGGGCGGCCTGGAGCTTGCTCCGCAGCTGGTCGAGCACACCCCGCTGCTCGGTGAGGGCGTCGGTGACCACGACGACCGAGCGGCAGTCGATGTCACGGAGGTTCTCGAGCGCGCCGGCGTTGAAGAAGGTGTTCGCCGGCACCCGGAACCACTGCGGCGGCGTGCGCCGGCGGGAGACCGTCTTGATGTTGAGGAGCTGGCGGTAGTTGACGTTCTCGGTGGTGGTCGAGCCGCCCCAGGTGCCGCAGCCGAGCGAGAAGGTCGGGGTCAGGTTGTTGTAGACGCCCCCGAGGGCACCGACGGCGGTCGGCGCGTTGACGAGGATCCGTCCGGTGCGGACCGCGCGCGCGTACGCGTCGACGACGGCGTCGTCGTTGGCGTAGATCGCCGAGGTGTGGCCGAGGCCGCCGTGCTCGGTGACCAGGACGGCGGTGGCGATGCCGTGCTCGGCACTGGGACTGCGCACGAGCCCGAGGACCGGCATCAGCTTCTCCTGCACCAGCGGATGGGCCGCGAGCTCGTCGAGATCCGACGGCAGCGGGGCGACCAGGATCTTGGTCTCCGGGGGCACGGTCAGCCCCGCGCGCCGGGCCAGCTCAGGGGCCTGCTGGCCCAGCGCTTCCATGTTCACCTTGTCGCCGCAGCCGAAGGCGAACTCGGCCAGCGCGTCGACCTCGCCCGGTGCCAGCACGTACGCACCCATCCGGGTGAGCTCGGCGACCAGGTCGTCGTACACCGGGTCGTCGACGATGCAGGTCTGCTCGGCCGGGCAGATCACCGAGGCGTCGAAGGTCTTCGAGATCAGGATGTCGACGACGGCGCCCTTCACGTCCGCAGTCCGGTGGATGTAGATCGGCGCGTTGCCCGGGCCCACGCTGAGCGCCGGCTTGCCGGCGGCGTTGGCGAGCGCGACGATCTTCGGCCCGCCGGTGACCCAGATGAAGTCCACCTTCGGGTGCTTGAACAGGTAGTGGGTCACCTCGTGTGCGGCGTCGGGGATGACCTGGAGCGCCCCGCGAGGCATCCCCGCGGCCTCGGCGGCGCCGCGGAGGATCTCGACGGCGCGCTCGCAGCAACGGATGGCGTACGGCGAGGGCCGGAACAGGACGGCGTTGCGGGTCTTCGCGGCGACGATCGCCTTGTACAGCACGGTCGAGGTCGGGTTGGTCACGGGCGTGATCGCGAGGACGACCCCGATCGGCTCTGCGACATGGACGATGTTGAGCTCCACGTCCTCGTCGATGACTCCGACGGAGGGCTTGTCCCGCAGGTAGTCCGACAGGAACTCGGTCGCCACGTAGTTCTTCACGACCTTGTCCTCGAACACGCCGAAGCCGGTCTCGGTGACGGCGAGCTCGGCGAGCTCGGCCGCAGCTCTCACCCCTGCTCTCACCATCGCGTCGACGATCCGGTCGACCTGCTCCTGGTCGAGCTCTCGGAAGGCCCTCGCCGCCTCGGCGGCGGCGTCGACGATGCGGTCGATGTCATGGGTCCGGTCGTTGGTCATCGCACGCTCCAACCCTGGGATGCCGGTGCTTCCAGGCTTCCTCGGTCAGGCCGCGACGGAACAGAGCCGATGGTCCCGCCCTCCCACTCCCGGGGACTTTCGCCCCGTGACGCTCGGCACACGACCGCTCTAGCGTCGGAAGGAGACGAGAGGCATTCCCATGAACGTTCGCGACGAGCGGCCGTGGGCCGCTAGCTACCCGCCCGGCGTGCCGCTGGACGTCGAGATCCCCGAGGAGTCACTGGTCGAGCTGCTCGACGCATCGGTGCGCCGGTTCGGCCCGAAGGTCGCCCTGGACTTCTTCGGCGCCACCACGACCTACACCGAGCTCGGCCGGCAGGTCGACCAGGCTGCGGAGGTGCTCCGCCGGCTGGGAGTCGGCCCAGGAGACCGGGTCGCCCTCATCCTCCCCAACTGCCCGCAGCACGTCGTCGCCTTCTACGCGGTCCTCCGGCTCGGCGCCGTCGTGGTCGAGCACAACCCGCTCTACACGCACGAGGAGCTCGAGTTCCAGCTCGGCGACCACCGCCCCAAGGTGATCGTCGCCTGGGACAAGGTGGCCTCGATGGCCGACGAGATCGGCAGCGACCTCGGCACCGGAGCGGTCCTGGCGGTGAGCCTTCCCGCGGCGATGCCGCTGAAGCTGCGTCTCGCACTGCAGCTGCCGGTGCCGAAGGCCCGGGAGTCACGCAGGGAGATCACCGGAGGTGCGCCGGGCCTGTGGAAGTGGGACCGTCTGGTGTCGCAGACCCCCGCGCTCCGCCACGACTACCCGCGCCCCCGGGCGACGGACATCGCGCTGCTGCAGTACACCGGCGGCACGACCGGGCGCCCCAAGGGCGCCGTCCTCACCCACCGCAACCTGCGGGCCAACGCGGCGCAAGGCCTCGCCTGGCTGCCCGGCATCCGCCAGGGCGAGGAGGTCGTCTACGGCGTCCTGCCGCTGTTCCACGCCTACGGGCTGACGCTCTGCCTGACCTTCGCGATCGCGGCCGGGGCGACGCTGGTCCTCTTCCCGCGCTTCGACGTGGACATGATGCTCGAGGCGATGGGACGGCGGCCGGCCACCTTCCTGCCGGCGGTGCCGCCGATCTACGCGAAGCTGGCCGAGACCGCGCGCGAGCGCAACATCGACCTCACGTCGATCCGCTACGCCTTCTCCGGGGCGATGGCACTACCGCGGAGGACGGCCGAGCTGTGGGAGACGGCGACCGGCGGCGTGCTCGTCGAGGGCTATGGGCTGACCGAGACGTCCCCGGTGGCGACCGGGAACCCCGTGGACGACAACCGTCCCGGCACGATCGGTGTGCCACTGCCGTCGACCGAGGCCAAGGTCGTGGACCGCGACGACCCGGACAAGCAGGTGGCACGCGGCGAGCCCGGTGAGCTGCTGCTGCGGGGCCCGCAGGTCTTCCGGGAGTACTGGAACCGGCCCCAGGAGACGGCCGGTGTCGTCCTCGAGGACGGCTGGATGCGGACCGGTGACGTGGTCGTGATGGACGACGACGGCTACCTCACGATCGTCGACCGGATCAAGGACCTGATCATCACCGGCGGGTTCAACGTCTACCCCAGCGAGGTCGAGGAGGCGCTCCGGCAGGTCCCGGGCGTGGCCGACGCGGCCGTCGTGGGTATCCCGGCCGAGCACAGCGGGGAGGACGTGGTGGCGGCCGTGGTGATGGAGCCCGGGGCGGAGTTCGACGAGGACGGGATCCGCGAGGCGAGCCGCGAGCGGCTGACCCCCTACAAGGTGCCGCGCAGGGTGTTCGACCTCGAGGAGCTGCCGCGGACCGTCATCGGCAAGGTGCTCCACCGCCGGGTGAGGGACGAGCTGGAGAAGCGACTGGCCGCCACCTAGGAGCCCCGATGCCGTCCGGCACCGGGTGGGCCAGTCCATCCGTGGCGCGAGGGCGCATACGGGAGGTGATGAAGTCACGTTCCGCCGCCAAGCGGCGACACCTCGCCAGCAGCCCCTTCAAGCCCGAGCCCACTCCGGAGATCGAGGAGTTCGAGGTCGGCGACCGGGTCTCCCACGACACCTACGGGCTCGGTCGCGTCGTCGGGGTGGAGGAAGCGGCCGTGGCCGTGGACTTCGGCTCGCACCAGGTGCGGGTCACGAGCCCGTTCCACAAGATGACGAAGCTCTAGCCCCGGTCGACCGGTCGAAGCAGCTCGGCGTCGCGCTCGTAGGCGCGTTGGTACCCGAGCACCTCGGCGACCGCCTGGGACAGCGCCTCCTCCAGGTCCTCGAGCAGCTCCGGCGCACCCGCCGTGCTCGCTGAGTCGCCGAGCATCTCGAGCTCGTGGGCGAGGTGCCCGACCGCCGGCAGCCCGAGGTTCAGCGCGCTTCCCTTGAGCCTATGCGCGGACTGCGTGAGCGCCGCGTGGTCCCGCTCGGCCACAGCCGACCGGATCGTGTGCACTGCCTCGGGGACCCGCGCGACGAAGTTGCCGATCGCCTTGTCGAGGTACCCGGTGCTGCCCGGGTCGAGGTCCCGCAGCATCTCCAGCCGGTCCAGGTCCAGCACGCCCTCGGCCGTGGGGGGTGTCGGGGACGGGCCGACGGCGACGACGTCGCCGTGCACCCAGCGGGCAAGCATGGAGCCGAGCACGTCGGGGTTCACCGGTTTGGTCAGGAAGTCGTCCATGCCCGCGGCCAGGCACTTCTCCCGCTCGCCCTCGACCGCCGCGGCGGTCATCGCGAGCACCGGCACCCGGACGCCGTCGGCCTCGAGCTCGCGGATCGCCCGGGTCGCGGCGTACCCGTCCATCCGGGGCATCTGCACGTCCATCAGCACCGCGGCGTACGGCGCGCGCTGCCACATCTCCACGGCCTCCGCCCCGTCGTCGGCGGTGTCGGCCGCGTAGCCGAGGGTCTCCAGGATGCCCAGCGCGACCAGCTGGTTGACCGGGTTGTCCTCCACGACGAGCAGCCTCGGCCGCTCACCGGGTGGCACCTGGGCGCGTGGCGCCGCCGCCACAGGGGTACGACGGACCGCCGACCACCCGCCGGCGAGGGCACGCAGCAGCGCGTCGAGAACCTGGTCGGCCAGCACCGGCTTGGTGAGGCACTCGGTGATCCCCGCCTTGCAGAGCTGGTCCGCCGAGGGCTGTGCCGACGAGGTGAGCATGATCAGCGGCGTCGACGCGAGCGCCGCCTCTGCCTGGGCCGTCACCGCGAGGTGCATCCCGTCGTGCTCCGGCATCGCCATGTCGAGGAGCACGGCGTCGAAGGGCGTGCCCGCCGCGGCCGCCTCACGCATCAGGTCGAGCGCGCGCAGGGCCCCGGCCGCGGTCGTCGGCTGGGCCTGCCAGCGGCTGAGGTGCTCGCTGAGGATCAGCCGGTTGTTCGCGTTGTCGTCGACGACCAGGACCCGGCGCCCGGTCAACGCCGCGAGCCGCGCGTCCGGGCCCGGGCGCGCGCCGGCCGGGGCGAACCGCGCGGTGAACCAGAACGTGGCGCCCTTGCCCGGCGTGCTCTCCAGGCCGATCTCGCCGTCGAGCGCGGCGACGATCTCGCTCGAGATGGCCAGGCCGAGCCCGGTGCCGCCGTACTGCCGGGTCGTGGAGGCGTCGGCCTGCGAGAAGGGGTCGAAGATGTGCTCGCGCACCGCGGGGTCGACGCCGACTCCGGTGTCGACGACCTCGACCCGCAGCATCGTGCCGCCGCCCTGGACGGTGGCGCGGATGAAGACCTCGCCCGTCTCGGTGAACTTCACCGCGTTGGACCCGAGGTTGGTCAGCACCTGGGCGAGGCGGGTCGGGTCGCCGTTGAGGCGCTCGGGCACGTCGGGGTGGCAGGAGACGATGAGCTCCAGGCCCTTTGCGCGGGCGCTCTCCGCGAGCACGCTGGCCACCTGGTCGAAGACCTCGCGGACCTCGAAGTCGACGTTCTCGATCTCGAGCTTTCCGGCCTCGATCTTGGAGAAGTCGAGGATGTCGTTGATGACCGCGAGCAGCGCCCGGCTGGCGATCTTCGCGCCCGAGGCGAGCCGCTGTTGGTGCGGGTCGAGCTCGGTGCGCAGAAGCAGGTCGTTGAGCCCGATCACGCCGTTGAGCGGGGTGCGGATCTCGTGGCTCATCGTCGCGAGGAACTCCGACTTCTGCCGGGAGGCCTCCATGGCGGCGTCTCGGGCGGCGGCGAGCTCCGCGGCGGCGCGCTCGCGCTCGGCGACCCGGCCGAGCTGGACCGCGACCTGGTCGATCATCCGGCGGACCATCTCGTGCCGGACGAAGGGGTCGCTGTTCGTGATCACGATGACCGCGGCGATGTCCTGACCGACCAGGACCGGGAACGCGACGCCCGGCTGGTGGGGGTAGGTCTCCTCGTCCCACACCTGCGCGCGCTCGGCCAGGGCCCGCCGGGCGAGGGAGCGGTCGAACGCCGACGTCACCGGGTGCCTCGCGTCGAGGTCGCGCTCCTGCCGGTTGAGGTAGAGCGGTCGTAGGCCGTCCGGCTCCTCGGGGTCCGGGACGTAGCCGCGGCCACGGACCCAGTCGTCGCGGCTGAGCAGCTGGTACTTCGCGACCGCGAGCACGTCGATCAGCGTCTCTGCCTCGTTGGCGGCGCTGGCCATCCCCTGCATCAGGGTGTTCAGGTGCAGCAGGTCCTCGAGGGCGAGCTCGGACTCCTTGGCGTCCGAGACGTCCTGGTGCGTGCCGCGGGCGCGGACCGGGTTGCCGTCCTTGTCGCGGAACACCTCGCCACGTCCCCGGATCCAGGCCGGGGAGCTCTCGCCGACGAGGCGGACCGTGAAGTCGAACTCGTCGGCGCCCTCGAGGGCGGAGGCCACCGCCTCGTCGACGAGGTGCCGGTCGTCGGGGTGGACGAGCTCCAAGAAGTCCGCGTAGCTGCCCCCGAAGTCCTCGGGCGCGACGCCGTACAGCGCGTAGAGCGACTCGGAGGGGTTGATCCGGTCGTTGGTGACGTCCCAGTCGTAGCTGCCGACCCTGGCGATCCGCTGGGCCTTCGCGAGCATCTCCCGGCTGTTGCGCAGCTCGTCGAAGAGCCGGCGCCGCTCCGAGTAGTCGGTGACCCGGTGGAGGTAGCCGAGGACGTTCCCGCGCTCGTCGTACAGGCTGCTCTCGCGGATCAGCACCCACAGATCGCTGCCGTCCCTGCGCACCCAGAGGCACTCGACCTCGTTCTCGTGCACCTCGCCCTGCGCGAGGTCGCGCAGGTGCGCGGCGAACTGGGCACGGCCGGCCTCGTCGAGCGCGTCGAACACGGTGAGGTCCTCGAGCTCGCCGGGTTCGCGGCCGAGGAGGTCGGCGATCGCGGCGTTGGCGTAGATGGTCCGGCCGCGGTCGTCGATCACCCAGATACCGTCACGGGACGTCTCCACGATGTCGCGGTACAACGTCCCCAGGTCCACCGGGGACACGCTACGGAACGTTCCGGATGCATGCAGCCTTTCCGGACGAATCAGACACGCGTCGTCTGCCGGAGGTCCTCACCCAACGCGCCCGCCCAGGCCCGGATCTCGTCCCAGTCGCGGTAGTCGCCGGCGGGCAGCGCCGCCCTCCCGGCGCGCGTGCGACGGAGCGCCCGCTCGGCGAGGGAGAGCTCGGCCGGGTCGAGCGCACCGGGGAACACCACGTGCCTGCGGGGAGGGACGAGCCGGCCCGGACCCTTGACCGGTTCACCGGCTGGGCCGCTCCCGAGCGGCCCGCTGCTGAACAGCCACAGCGGCTTGCCGGCCAGCACCCCCCGGTGGTGCTCGACGAAGGCCGTCGCCTCCGGCAGCCAGCGTCGCCGGTAGACGGCACTGCCGACGACGACCGCGTCGTACTCCTCGACACCGCCCACGTCCTCCACCGGCCGGATCTCGACGGCGTGGTGGAACCCCTCGAGTGCGTGACCCACGACGGTCGCGATCACCTGGGTGGCGCCGTGCCTGCTCGCATATGCGACGAGGATGCGCATCTCAGCCCCCTTCGGCACAAGCCTCGCGCTTCGTGCACCGGCGGGAACAGGGGCGAAGGACCTTCGCCCCTTTTCGGCCCTGGCCAGTCCGATGTCGACTGGAGGCAGGCTCGAGCCCGGTCCCTGGGCGGAGCGCGGAGGAGGAGCGATGCCCGCGATCACAGTCACCGACCTGCGCAAGGACTACGGGTCCGTGCACGCCGTCGACGGGGTCTCCTTCACGGTCGAGACCGGCGAGGTCTTCGCCCTGCTCGGCCCCAACGGCGCCGGCAAGACGACGACGGTGGAGATCCTGGAGGGACACCGCCGGCGTACGTCGGGCGTGGTGGACGTGCTCGGGTTCGACCCCGAGACGGGAGGCCGCGAGTACCGCGAGCGGATCGGGATCGTGCTCCAGGAGGCAGGCTTCGACGAGGACTTCTCGGTGCGCGAGCTCGTCGCCCACTACCGCGGCATGTACCCGCGCCGGCTCGCGGTGGACGACGTGGTGGAGCTGGTCGGCCTGGTCGAGAAGGCCGACGCGCGGGTGAAGACGCTGTCCGGCGGTCAGCGAAGGCGGCTCGACCTCGCCCTCGGGCTGGTCGGCGACCCCGACCTGCTCTTCCTCGACGAGCCGACGACCGGCTTCGACCCGTCGGCACGCAGGCGAGCCTGGGTGCTCGTGGAGAACCTCCGGTCGCTCGGCAAGACCGTGCTGCTCACCACGCACTACATGGACGAGGCCGAGCACCTCGCCGACCGGGTGGCCGTCGTGGTCGCGGGGCGCCTGGTCGCGACGGGCACGCCGGCGGAGATCGGCGGCGACCAACGACGGCGGACCGAGCTGACCTTCCGGCTCCCCGCGGGCGCCCCGGCGGACGGGTTGCCGGACCTCGGCGAGCCGCTGGTCCCCCGAGGCGCGGACTGGCAGCTGCGCACCTCCCGACCGACCGAGGCGCTGCACCGGCTGACGTCCTGGGCCGACCAACGCGGGATCGAGCTGGCCGACCTGCGGGTGGCCAGGCCGTCGCTGGAGGACGTGTACCTGGAGCTGATCTCGAGCACGGAGGCGGCCCAGGCCGAGGTGGTGGCGTGATGGCCACGGTCTCCCTGCCGGTCCGGCACGCACAGCGCCCGAGCCGCCCGAGCCGGTGGCGTCTCCTCGGCGAGCAGCTCGGCTATGCGCTGCGCGACCTGTGGCGCACCCGGATCGTCTTCGTCTTCACGTTCCTCTTCCCCCTGACCTGGCTGGTCGTGCTGGGGCTCGTGATCGGCAACGCCACGGTCCACGAGGGCGTGCGGATGATGCAGTTCATCACTCCGACCGCGGCGGTCATGGGTGTCCTGTACGCGACCCTGCCGACGATGGCGAGCTCGCTCGCGGCGGCGCGGGAGACCGGCGTGCTCAAGCGCGTGCGCGGCACCCCGCTGCCGGGCGGGGTGTACCTCGCCGGCCGGGTCGGGGCGACCGTCGTCTTCGCGCTCGGCTCGCTGGTCACCATGGTCCTGGTCGGCGTGGTCGCCTATGACGTGGCGGTCATCTGGCGCACGATGCCCGCGACCGTGGTGACGATGGTCGTCGCCATCGCCTCCCTGTCGGCCTGCGGGCTGGCGATGGCCACGCTCTTCCGCTCGGCCAGCGTGGTGCAGGCCGCCTCGATCGCGGTCGCGGTCGTGCTCGGCTTCCTCTCCGGGGTCCTCGTGGTCGGGGACATGCCGACATGGGCGGACCGGGTGGCCTCGGTGTTCCCGCTCAAGGCGTTCAACGAGGCGGTGCAGGCCCAGTTCGACCCGTTCGCCTCGGGCGCCGGCTGGGACCTCGGCGCGCTCGCGATCCTGACGGCCTGGGGCGTCGGTGCGGGTCTCGTCGCGGTGCGACGGTTCCGCTGGGAGCCGGTCGCCGCCGCCGGTCGACCACGTCCGGCCATGGCGGGCACGCCTGCGGAGACCGACGCCCCGGTCGTGCGTACGACGTCCGCCCCGTCCGTCGTACCGGCGCAGCCGTCGTGGGCGGGGCTGCTGCTCTCCGAGGTGCGCTGGGCGACCCGCGCCGCGCTGCGTGACCCCGGGTGGGTGTTCTTCGCGGTCGCCATGCCCGTCGGCCTCTACGCCTACATCGTCTCCGCCGTCCCGGCCGAGGGCACGGGAGAGGTCGGCGCCCCCATCGGCCTGGAGATCGCCGCGGGAATGATCGCCTGGGGTGCGGCGGTGACCGGGTTCGTGAACATGCCCGAGGCCGTGGCCCAGGCCCGTGACCGCGGCGCGTTGAAGCGGCTGCGCGGCACGCCGCTGAGCCCGGCGCTCTACCTCGCGGGCCGGACCGTCTCCGCGCTCGGCATCGGGCTCGCGACAGGCGTGCTGGTGCTGGTGGTCGGACTGCTCGCCTTCGGACTCGAGATCTCCTGGGCCGGCCTGCCGCTGGCCGGGGCGATGCTGCTTCTCGGCACGATGAGCCTGGCTGCGTGCGGCTTCGCACTGGTCAGCCTCCTGCCGTCGGCCAAGGCGGTCACCGCGGTGGGCCTCGCCGTCCTGCTCCCCCTCGGCTTCTTCTCCGACGTGTTCATGTTCGGCGGCGGCATCCCGGACTGGATGAGCACAGTCGGGTCGTTGATGCCCCTCAAGCACATGGCCAACTCGGTGTCCATGGCGCTCGACCCGGCCGGGGTGTCGTTCAGCCCGCTGGCGCTCGGTGTGATGACGGCGTGGCTGGTCGGCATGGGGCTCGTCGCGGCACGGACGTTCCGGTGGTCGAAGCGGGACTGAGTCTCCTCGGGCTGCGAGACTGACCCCGAGGTGAGTCTGGATGCCCCTGGCCGAGCGGTCCGTGGAACGACGCCACGTGCTCCTCCTCGCCGCCCTGATCGTCGCCGCGACCGTGGTGTCCACGCTCGCGGTGTTCGCGAACCCGCCGGCCGACGAGTGGCTGTACCTCGAGCTCCGCGGCGTCGCCGGCCTCTCCCGGTTGGAGCCTTTCGACGTGCTGCGGTCCCCGGCCGTCGTCGGCGCCCTGGCACTGCTGGGCGTCGTGGCCTGGCGTTGCCGCACGCGTTTCGTCGCCGCTGCGATCGCGCTCCTCGGCGCGTTCACCCTGGCCGTCGTACTCGGGCTCCTCGCCGGGCGCGAGCGGCCGTTCGACTCGACACTCGGGGGCGACCACAGCTTCCCGAGTCCGTCGCTCGCGGTCCTCGCGGCGGTCGCCGTCCTCGTCCCGACCGGTCTCCAGCGGGGCATGAGAAGCCGCGCTGTGCCTGCCGTGGCGTCGGCGGCGCTGTGGGCGGTCGTCGTCGTGGCCGGCCTCCAGGAGGTGTACGCCGGCCTCCGCTGGCCGTTCGACGTGTTGGGCGGCGTGCTGATCGGTGCCACGGCCGCCGTGGCGACCCTGGTCGCGGTGAACCGGCCGACGGTCGAGCTCGCATCACCGCGACCGGGCCACAGGCCACCGATGCTCCACCGACCCGCCCTCGCCTGGAGCCTCGTCCTGGCCCTGTCCGTGAGCTACCTGGTGTGGCGCTCCGACATCCCGCGGCTGCCCGGGTCCACCACCATGGGCACCGCCCTCCTCCCGCTTGCCTTCGGGTCGACGGCGCTGGTCGTGGCCGGCGTCCTGGTCGCGGTCAGGCATCAGCTCGCCGGAGCGGTGACGTCCGCGGTCGGCGCGGCGCTCCTGGGGTACTGCCTCTTCCTGCAGCTCGCGCCGGGGACCGCCCTGGTGCTCGCGGTGACGGGCTTCGTGCCTGCGGTGCTTGTCTGGTGGCGGTGGCAGGCCGGAGCCACCGATCGCAGGATCCTGACCGGTGCCGTCTCGGCAGCGGTCGCCCTCGGCATCCTGCTCTCCGCGTCGGCACTGGCGTCCGGCGCCCTCTGGGGACGGACCCACCCGAGGTCGGCGACGCCGCCTCCGGAGACCGACGAGGTGGAGTGGATGTGGGCCGGCGCGGTGACCGACACCTCGGTGACCGTGAAGGCGAGGACGGTGGTGGACCACCGCCGGGTCCGGCTGGTCGTCGCCGAGGATGCGGCGCTCTCCTCCGCGACGTACTCGCCGCCGGTCCCCGCGGACTCGGCGAGCGTGGTCTCGCTGACCGTCACCGGGCTCGAGCCCGACGAGGAGTACCACTACGCACTGGAGCTCGACGGCAAGGTCGAGAAGAGCCGGACGGGGACGTTCTCCACGTTCCCCCGCGGGCCGGCCTCCTTCACCTTCGCCGTCTCCTCTTGCGCACGAACCGGGTCCGACGGTTCTGTGTTCGACGCGGTCCGGCGCGCCGCGCCGCTGCTCTACCTCAACGCCGGCGACTGGTTCTACGGTGACATCGGCGTCGACGACGTCGAGCTCTTCCGCCGGCAGTACGAAGCGAACCTGACCTCGCCCTCGCAGGCCGCGCTCTACGCCTCGACCGCGTTCGCCTACGTCTGGGACGACCACGACTCGACGGGCAACGACGCGGACGCCTCGGCCGCGAGCTGGCCGGCCGCGATGCGGACCTACCGCGACTACGTCCCCCACTACGAGCTCGCCGACGGGCCCGAGGGCCCGATCTACCAGGCGTTCACGGTCGGCGACGTCCGCTTCGTCATGACGGACCCCCGCTCCGCGCGGGACCGGTCGGCGGGGACCATGCTGGGTGAGGAGCAGCGGAAGTGGCTGATCGACCAGTTCGCCTCGGCCTCCGACTACGGGCTGGTCGTCTGGGTGAACGGGTCCCCGTGGGTGGGCAAGGCCGAGGCCGGCAACGACACCTGGGCCGGCTTCGCGGAGGAGCGCCGTGTCATCTCGAACGCGATCGCCGACAACGACGTCGACAACCTCCTGTCGGTCAGCGGCGACGCGCACATGCTGGCGTACGACGACGGCACCCACACCGACTACTCCGACAGCGGAGGCGGGGGCTTCCCCCTGTTCCAGGTCGCAGCGCTGGACCGCCGGGGCAGCATCAAGGGCGGCCCCTACAGCGGCCCGGTGATCCCGGGCGGAGGACAGTTCGGCCTCGTCCGGGTCGACGACGACGGCCGGACCGTGCGGGTCACGATGGAGGCCAGGAACTGGCGGGACGAGGTCCTGTTCACCCGCACCTTCGAGGCCACGCGGGACTGAACCGCACCGACCACGTCGACGTACGAGACGAAGCCTCGTGCCGTGGGACACGAGGCTTCGTGGACCGGCGGATCAGCGCATAGGTTCCTTCATCTCTGACCCGTGGACCGTCACCGCCCAGATGACCAGCACGTCGAGCGCGATCATCATCATCGACCAGACCGGGTGCGCGGCGAGGAAGGCGAGGTTGACAAGAGCACTTGCCATGGCCACCACGATGGTGACCACCCGCGCCCACATCTGGCCCGCGAGGACAGCGATGCCGGCCGCGAGGACGAGCGCACCGAGGATCAGGTGCGTCCAGCCCCACGCGGTGTAGTCCACGTTGACCACCAGTCCGCTGGCGCCGACCAGGAAGTACTCGTCCTGGAACAGTGCGACGAACCCGGCCATCGCGTGGAAGAAGCCGAGCATGATCATCATCATGCCGCCGAAGGCGATCATGCCGACCCAGCCGGTCTGCTCCTCAGGCGCACCGGCGGGTGAGCGCTGCTGCGGCACGGTGGCCCGTGTCGAGCGTGGTGTTGTCTGTGACATTGGAGCTCCTCTCTCCAGACACCTTCAGCGTCTCGCCGCCGGCATGCGTTGAGAAGAGTCCGAGGGCCCGGTCCGGGCAAAACGGGACGCCGGTCCAGACGCGTTTGGGAGCAGATGGTTGGTGTGTCCAACCCCACGCCGTCTGGTGGGTTTCGCACCTCCCTAGATTGGTATGGTTCCAGAAAAGTACGACCGACCCCGCAACCGACCCATGGAGGTTCCCCCCTGATGGCGCTGATCAACACGGAGATCAAGCCGTTCAAGGCCACTGCGTTCCACAACGGCTCGTTCGTGGAGGTGAGCGACGAGGACCTGCGCGGCACGTGGTCGGTGGTCTTCTTCTACCCCGCCGACTTCACCTTCGTGTGCCCGACCGAGCTCGGCGACCTCGCCGACGCCTACGAGGACTTCAAGTCGCTCGACGTGGAGATCTACTCGGTCTCGACCGACACGCACTTCACGCACAAGGCCTGGCACGAGACCTCCGACACGATCGCCAAGGTGCAGTACCCGATGGTCGGTGACCCGACCGGCACGATCACGAACAACTTCGAGGTCATGCGCGAGGGCCAGGG
>DASTPU010000146.1:0-10835 GCA_035762105.1 Nocardioidaceae bacterium
AACGTCACGACGTCGCCCTTGGTGAGCTGACGCCCGCGCCGCGTCTCCATCTCGCCGTTGACGCTGACCAGCCCCTGCATCAGCAGCGGCTTGGCCTCCGCCCCGTTGTCGATGAGGTCGGCCAGCTTCAGGAACTGGCCCAGGCGGATCGACTCGTCACGGATCTCGACGTCGCGGGGTGCACTCACGGCTCCATCCTCCCAGAGGAGTTACTGGACGAGCACGCTCACGGCGTGGATCAGCACACCGACCAGCCCGCCGACGATGGTGCCGTTGATCCTGATGAACTGGAGGTCGCGTCCGACGTACAGCTCGATCCGTCGCGCCGCCTCCTTGCCGTCCCACCGGTCGATCGTGTGTGTGATGACAGCGGTGAGCTCGTCGCCGTACCTGCCGACCGCGAAGACCGCGAGGTCGGCGGCGTGCCCGTCGAGCCGCTCGCGCAGCTTCTCCTCGGTGACCAGACGGGTGCCGAACCGCGTCAGCTCGAGCACGCCACGGTGCCGGAGCGGACCGTCCTCGTCGGCGAGCGCGCTGAGCAGGGCGGAACGGAAGGCGTTCCACAGCGACGTCGCGGTGATCACCGTCTGAGGGTGGTCGAGCACGCGCTCCTTGAGCCGTTCGGCGCGCTCCTGGGTCGCCTCGTCGTGGAGCAGGTCGTCGGCGAGCTGGCTGAGCATGCTGTCGAGCGCCGTACGCGCGTGGTGGTAGGGGTCCTTGCGGATGTCGTCGACCCAGGCGACGACCTCGACGTGCAGACGGTGGGTGACCCGCTCGTTGACGGCTTGCGGCGACCACCAGGGCGCGCGCTCCCCCACGATCTCGGTGAAGGTCTCCTCGTTCTCCACCAGCCAGCGGTGCGCCTCCTCGAGCGCGAGGTCGACGAGGCCGTGGTGAGCGCCGTCGCTGACGATCTCCTCGAGCAGGCTGCCGGCGATCGGGCTGATCGGCTCCTCACGGAAGCGCGGCAGCACGGCGTCCCGCACCAGCGCGGCAAGGTCCTCGTCACGCACCCTCGACAACCCGACTTGGAGGACACTGGCAACCTCGTCGACGACGCGCCGGCTGTTCTCGGGCTCCACGAGCCAGTGCCCGACACGCTCGCTGATCCCTGCCAGCGCGATCCGGTCGCGGATCACCGACTCCTGCAGGAAGTTCGCGCCGACGAACTGCTCGAGGCTGCGGCCCAGGTCGTCCTTGCGCTTCGGCACGAGGGCGGTGTGCGGCACCGGGATGCCCAGTGGATGCTTGAACAGCGCGGTCACCGCGAACCAGTCCGCAATCGCGCCGACCATCGAGGCCTCGGCGCCCGCGTTCACGAAACCGAGGAAGCCGTCCTGTCCGAGCGTCAGCAGGTACACCACCGCGGCCAGCAGGAGCAGCGAGACCGCGAGCGTCCGCATCCTTCGCAGGCCGACGCGGCGGGCCTCGTCGGACACGGCGTCGGCGCCGAGGGCCAGCGTCGGGGCGCTCACGCGGTCGAGCTCTCCGCGCCGCGACCCGCGGTGCCGCGACGCCCGGTGCCGCACGGCGGCGAGGTCACTGCCTCGTCCCCGACCAGAAGCGTCGGGGTGATCCCCGGTACGACGGTCACCGCGACCGCCGTCCCGACGGGATGGCGCACGGCGTGGGGCTGCCACGAACGCACGCGCTGACCCGAAGCGAGCTCGACGGTGTGGAGCACGAACGCGCCGTGGTACTCCACAGCCACCACGTGCGCCGGCGAACCAGGGTCGAGGGTCAGCGCGACCTCGTGCGGGCGCAGCACCACGTCGACGTCGACGTCGCAGGCCGCCCACCCGGGGATCGTCGAGACGACCCCGATCTCGCAGGTCAGCAGCGCATCGTGCACGTGCGCCGGGAGGAAGTCGGCGTCGCCCATGAACGACGCGACGAAGCGTGTGGCGGGCTGCTCGAAGACACGCTCCGGGGTGTCCGCCTGCTCGACGTGGCCGCCCTTCATCACGATCACCCGGTCGCCGATGGAGAGCGCCTCGGTCTGGTCGTGGGTGACGAGCATGCCCGTCGTACCGGTCTCGCGAAGCACCGCCACCGTGTCCGCGCGCACCTGCGCGCGCAGGCTCTCGTCGAGGCTGGAGAACGGCTCGTCCATCAGCACCACCGCGGGGCGCGGGGCGAGAGCCCGTGCCAGGGCGACCCGCTGCTGCTCACCGCCGGAGAGCTCGTGGGGGTAGCGGCCGGCGAGGTGGCTGAGGCGGACCAGGTCGAGGACCTCGCCGACCCGGGCCGTCCGCTCCGCGCGGCCCATCTTGTTGAGGCCGAAGGCGACGTTCTGCGCGACGGTCAGGTGCGGGAACAGCGCGTGGTCCTGGAACACCAGGCCGACCCGCCGGTGCTCGGGCTCCTGGAAGTGACGGCCATCCGCGACGACGTCGCCGGCGATCCGGATCGTGCCGCCGTCCGGGCGGTCGAGGCCGGCGACCAGGCGCAGGGTCGTCGACTTGCCGCAGCCCGACGGGCCGATCAGCGTGACCAGCTCGCCGGGGGCGGCGATGAGGTCGATCGAGTCCACCGCGACGGTGGAGCCGTAGCGCTTGGTCACACCCTCGAGAACGAGAGCGGGCGGCGCGTGCGTGTGCCCGGCGCGGTACGGGGCGGTCATCGTCTCGGCTCGCACGTCACTCGACCACCCTGTGCGGGTCGACGAGGCGGA
Source organism: Nocardioidaceae bacterium (assembly GCA_035762105.1). Lineage (GTDB taxonomy): Bacteria > Actinomycetota > Actinomycetes > Propionibacteriales > Nocardioidaceae > Nocardioides_C. The sequence goes on from DASTPU010000146.1 coordinate 2,675, forward strand.
CCTGGCGGAAGAGGAAGAACACCGGCACCACCGCGACAGCGACGATCACCAGCGCCGGCAGCGCCGCCTTCTCCCAGAAGTTCTCCCTGGCCAGCTCGTACACCCACACGGACACCGTAGTGAACCCGAACGGACGCAGGAGCAGCACTATCGGAAGCTCCTTCACCGCGTCGATCGCGACGAGCACCAGAGCGACGGCGACACCGGGCCGCACGAGGGGCAGGTGGACGCGGGCGAGGATCCGTCGCGGGCTCGCGCCGAGGCTCATCGCGGAGAGCGTCATGGTCGGTGAGATCTTGGCGAAGCTTGCGTCGACCGCCTGGTACGCCGGGGCGAGGAACCGCACGACGTAGGCGTAGAGGATGCCCATCACCGACCCGGTGACCAGGAGGCCCGTGCCCCCGGGGACGCCGAGCCCCTCGAGCAGGTCGTCGAGCAGCTTGAACGCGATGAGCACGCCGATGCCCACCACGGCACCCGGTACGGCGTACCCGAACGTCGTCATCTGCGCCGCCGACCGGACGACCCGGCCACCGCCGAGACGGAGGCTGTGACCGATCACGACCGCGAGCAGCACGCACGCCAAAGCGGTGACTGTGGCGACCACGAGGCTGTTGGTGAGGTACTCGACGAACCGCGGGTCACCGAGCACCGACACGTCGGAGATCACGTCGCCGACCGCCCACCACAACAGCTGGACCACCGGGATCACGAAGCCGGCAGCGAGAGCGGCGATGCCGAGGAACGTCGCGCCCCAGCCCTTCCAGCCGGTCAGCCGGACGCCCTGCAGGCCCTGGCCCCGGCCGCCCCGCTGGTGGAACTTCGCGCGCCCGCGCATCAGCCGCTCAACGGCGAGCACGGCCACGGCGAAGAGCAGCACCAGCACGGAGAGCTGGGTCGCGGAGTGGAACTGGAAGCTGCCCTTCCAGACCAGGTAGACGCCGACCGAGACGGTCTGGACGTTGAAGTACTGGACGGTGGCGAAGTCGGTGAGCGTCTCCATCATCACCAGCGACAGGCCGGCCGCCAGCGACGGTCGCGCGAGCGGCAGGAGCACCTTCCGGAGCGCACGGCCGCGGCCCGCACCCAGCGTGCGCGCGGCGTCGTAGGTGCCCGGCGTCTGCTCCACCAACGCGTTCCGCGCCAGCAGGTAGACGTAGGGGTACAACGTCAGCGACATGACGATGACCGCGCCCGGCAGCGAGCGCACCTCGGGAACCCAGACGCCCTCCCCGAAGACCGCCCGCAGGCCGCTCTGCACCGGGCCGGACACGTCGAAGGTCGAGAGGAAGACGAAGCCGAGGATGTAGGCCGGCATCGCCAGCGGCAGCACGAGCAGCCACACGAGCACGTCGCGCATCGGGAAGCGGTAGGCGGTGACCAGCCAGGCCAGTCCCCCGCCGACGACGAGCGTGCCCACTCCGACCCCGAGCATCAGGCCCAGTGTGGTGAGCACCATCGAGCCCAAGCCCCGCGGGAGGCTGATGTCACCGAGCCCGGCGATCCCGTCGATGACGACAGCGAGCACCGGCGTCGCCACCAGCGCCGCGATGACGAGGACGGCGAGGGACCACGCCGGCCGCCCGCTGGACCGGATCACTCGTAGCCGGCCTCGGCCAGCAGGTCGATCGCCTCCGCGTTCAGGTCGCCGTACGCCTCGGCGTTGAGCGGCATCCGCTTGAACTCGCCCCACTCGGCAATCATCGGCTCCGGCTTCACATCGGGGTTCACCGGGTACTCGTGGTTGGCGTCGACGAAGGCGTTCTGACCCTCGGTGGCCAGCCACTCGAGGAGCTGCTGGGCCTGCTTCGCGTTGTCCGAGCCCTTGACGACGCCGGCCCCGGAGACGTTGACGTGGGTGCCCGCGCCCTCCTGGCTCGCCCAGTACAGGGCGACGTTGAGGTCGGGGTTCTCCTCGAGCTCGCGCGCGAGGTAGTAGTGGTTGTTGATCCCGACATCGCACGCACCGGCGTCGATCGCCTCGAGCAGCAGGATGTCGTTGCTCATGATCTCGACGTCGTTCTCGACCCAGCCCTCGACGATCTCGAGCGCCTTCTCCCGCCCGTGCAGGTCGATCAGGCCGGCCACCAGGGACTGGGTGTACGACGCGGTGGCGTCGCGCATGCAGAGCCTGCCCTTCCACTTCGGGTCGGCCAGACCGGCGTACGTGTCCTCGGCGTCGAACTCGGACGGGTCGACGGCGTCGGGGTTGTAGGTGACGGTGCGGGCCCGCATCGCGAGGCCGACCCAGCGGCCGTCGGGGTCGCGGAGGTCCTCGGGGACGGCCTGCTCGAGCTCCGGGGAGTCGAGCGCGGCGAGCTCGTCCTGGCGGGCGGCGTTCCACAGGTTGCCCGCGTCGACGGTCATGAAGATGTCGGCGGGGGTGTCGTCCCCCTCGGCCTTGAGCCGCTCGAGCAGCTCGGCGTCGTCGCCGCTGATGAACTCGACGGACACGCCGGTCTCGTCCTCGAACTTCTCGAACGCCTCTTCGAGGTCGTAGTGCCGGGCGGTGTAGACCTGCAGGTCGGCGGGCTCCTCGCCCAGACCGAGAACACCGCAGCCGGACAGGGCCGCGGCCGCAGCAAGGACACCGGACACAGCGGTCAACGGGCGTCGCATCGGGCCTCTCCTCACGAGCACTCGAGGCTCGGGACGACAACAGGTTTCTAAGGTAAGCCTAACCTCGCTCCCCCAGCGTCGACCACGAGGCCTGGGTCACACGGTTTCGGGTCCAACGACCCTGTGGTCCCGGGGCGTTTCCGGAGCACCGTTCTAGATGGGGGTAGAACACCCAGGGAGAGCGTCATGAACGAGCGAGAGGCATTCGACGCACAGCGGGAGGCCAAGCGCGAGGCGGCAGGCTCCGTCAGCAAGTCCACGCGCGACCGGCTGTGGGAGGGGCTCACCAAGTACCTGTCGGTGGAGGCGGCACACGCCCGGAAGGCCGCCAAGGGTGAGACCGAGAAGGGCACGCATCGGCGGGGCTCCTGATGACCGCGGGCGCCCTGTCCACGGACGCCTGGAGCGAGGCCAGACGGCTGCTCGACGGGCTCCCTGACGGCCGGGGGCTGAACATCGCGCACGAGGCGCTCGACCGGCACGTCCTCCACGGCGAGGGCGGCCGTGTCGCGCTGCGCACGGTCGGCGCGGACGAGACGGTCGGAGAGGTCACCTATGCCGAGCTGTCGGAGCTGACCTCGGCTTTCGCGAACACGCTCGACGGGATCGGGGTGGCCCCCGGGGACGCGGTCTTCTCGCTCCTCGGTCGTGGCCTCGACATCTACGTCACGGCGCTCGGCACGCTGAAGCACAGGTCGGTGTTCTGCCCGCTGTTCACCGCCTTCGGCCCCGAGCCGATCCGCCAGCGCCTGCAGCTCGGGCACGGGCGGGTCCTGGTCACCACCGCCGAGCTCTACCGCCGACGGGTGGCCGACCTCCGCGACGACCTGCCCGAGCTCGAGCACGTGCTGCTCGTCGACGCCGGTCCGGGAGAGCTCGACGGGACGCTCTCCCTCCTCGACCTCCTGGACCGCGCCGGGCGCACCTACGAGATTGCGCCCACCGCACCCGAGACGCCCGCCCTGCTCCACTTCACCAGTGGTACGACGGGCAGGCCGAAGGGCGCCCTGCACGTGCACGAGGCCGTCGTGGCCCATCACGCGACGGCTGCCCACGCGCTCGGGCTGCGTCACGACGACGTGTTCTGGTGCACCGCCGACCCGGGCTGGGTCACCGGCACGTCGTACGGCATCATCGCGCCGCTCACCCACGGAGCGACCGTGGTCAGCGACGCCGGCGAGTTCTCCGCACGCCGGTGGTACCGGATCCTGCAGGACCAGAAGGTCACCGTCTGGTACACCGCCCCCACCGCGCTGCGGATGCTCATGCGTGCCGGAGCCTCGATCGTCGGGGACTACGACCTCTCCTCGCTGCGCCACATCTGCAGCGTCGGCGAGCCGCTCAACCCCGAGGTCGTCGAGTGGGGACAGGAGACCTACCGGCGGCCGGTCCTGGACAACTGGTGGCAGACCGAGACCGGCGCGATCATGGTCAGCAACCGCCCGGACGTGCCGGTCCGGCCCGGGTCGATGGGGCTGCCCGTCCCCGGGGTCGAGGCCACGATCCTTGCCCGCGACGAAGAGGGCCGTGTGCTCGTGGACGACTGCGAGGTCGCCGAGCTCGGCCCCGGTGGCACCGGCGAGCTCGCGCTCCGTCCCGGCTGGCCGTCGATGTTCCGGACCTACCTCGGCGAGGAGGAGCGGTACGAACGCTGCTTCGTCGGCGGCTGGTACCTCACCGGCGACCTCGCCCGGAAGGACGCGGACGGCTACTTCTGGTTCGTCGGCCGCGGCGACGACGTGATCAAGTCCGCCGGCCACCTGATCGGCCCGTTCGAGGTCGAGAGCGCCCTCATGGAGCACGACGCCGTCGCGGAGGCCGGGGTGATCGGCAAGCCGGACCCGGTCGCCGGCGAGGTGGTCAAGGCGTTCGTGACGCTGCGCGACGGTGTCGAGCCGACCGAGCAGCTGCAGCGTGAGCTGGTCGCGTTCGGCCGCCGCCGGCTCGGCTCGGTGGCTCCGCGCGAGATCGTCTTCGACCAGCACCTCCCCCACACGCGCAGCGGCAAGGTGATGCGCCGCCTGCTCAAGGCCCGCGAGCTCGGCCTGCCCGAGGGCGACCTGTCGACGTTGGAGCGTGAGTCATGAGTACTCGGACGGTCAGCAGTCGGCGGCACACCCTCGCCCACCGGGCGGCGCTGCGGACGGACCTGCTGCGCGAGATGACCCGGATCCGGATCTTCGAGGAGCGCTGCGTCGAGCTCTACAGCGCCGAGAAGATCCGCGGCTTCTTGCACGTGGCGGTCGGTGAGGAGGCGGTGGCAGCGGGCCTGATGAACAGGCTCGCCGACGACGATGCCGTGGTCTCGACGTACCGCGAGCACGGGCACGCGCTGGCCCGCGGCCTGGACATGGCCGCGGTGATGGCCGAGATGTACGGCAAGCAGACCGGCTGCAGCCGGGGGCGCGGCGGCTCGATGCACCTGTTCGACGTGCACCACCGGTTCTACGGAGGAAACGCGATCGTGGGTGGCGGCCTGCCGCTCGCCGTCGGCCTGGCGCTGGCCGACAAGATGCTCGACCGGCCACGCGTCACCGTGTGCCTGTTCGGCGACGGCGCCTTCGCCGAGGGAGAGTTCCACGAGTCGGTGAACCTCGCCGCGCTGTGGCACCTGCCGGTGCTGTTCGCCTGCGAGAACAACCTCTACGCGATGGGCACGGCGCTGCGGAAGGAGCACGCGCAGACCGACCTGGCGCTGCGCGCGTCGTCGTACGGCATCGCCTCGTGGGCGGTCGACGGGATGGACGTCGAGGCGGTCGACCAGGCGGGTGAACGGGCGCTCGAGCGCATCCGCAACGGCGGCGGACCGGCCTTCCTCGAGCTGCGCACCTACCGGTTCCGCGCGCACTCGATGTACGACCCGGACCGCTACCGGGACAAGGCGGAGATCGCGGCGTGGCGCGAGCGCGACCCGATCGAGATGCTCGCCCGGCGGATGACCGAGGCCGGTGAGCTGAGCGCCGAGGACCGCGCCGAGATGGTCGCGGAGGTCACTGCCGAGGTCGAGGCGGCCGTGCAGGACGCGGAGGCCGCACCGCTCGAGCCGGTCGAGGACCTGACCCGGTTCGTCTACTCCGAACGCGCGGAGGTGTGACATGACCACGACCCCGGTCGGCACCGTCCAGACCACCTACCGCGAGGCGCTGCGCGAGGCTATCCGCGACGCGATGCTCAGGGACGAGCGCGTGTTCCTCATGGGTGAGGACGTCGGCTCGTACGGCGGCTGCTTCGCGGTGAGCCTGGGCCTGCTCGAGGAGTTCGGGCCCGAGCGCATCCGCGACACCCCCCTGTCCGAGTCCGGCTTCACCGGCGCCGGCATCGGCGCCGCCATCGGCGGGATGCGGCCGATCGTCGAGATCATGACCGTGAACTTCAGCCTGCTCGCCCTCGACCAGATCCTCAACAACGCCGCGACACTGCTCCACATGTCGGGCGGCCAGGTCAACGTGCCCCTGGTGATCCGGATGACGACCGGAGCCGGCCGCCAGCTCGCAGCCCAGCACTCGCACAGTCTCGAGGGGCTGTACGCCCACATCCCCGGCATCAAGGTGCTCGCCCCCGCAACGCTGGACGACGCGCGCGGGATGCTGTGGACCGCCCTCGAGGACCCCGACCCGGTGCTGATCTTCGAGCACGGCTCGCTCCTGAACATGAGCGGCTCGATCGCGGCCGACGCCGGTCCCGTGGACATCCAGCGAGCCGCTGTACGACGACAGGGCCAGGACCTGACCCTGGTCAGCTATGGCGGCTCGCTGCCCAAGACCCTCGAGGCGGCGGAGCAGCTCGCCAAGGACGGCATCGACGCCGAGGTGGTCGACCTGCGCAGCCTGCGACCGCTCGACGACGAGACGACCATGGCGTCGGTACGACGGACGCACCGGGCCGTCATCGTCGACGAGGGCTGGCGTAGCGGAAGCCTCTCCGCCGAGGTGAGCGCGCGGATCACCGAGCAGTGCTTCTTCGACCTCGACAGCCCGGTCGGCCGGGTCTGCTCGGCCGAGGTGCCGATGCCGTACGCCAAGCACCTCGAGGAGGCCGCACTCCCCCAGCCCGCCGCGATCGTGGCCGCCGCGCGGACGGCGGTGAGCTGAGGTGCCCGAGTTCAAGATGCCCTCGCTCGGCGCGGACATGGACTCCGGCACGCTCGTCGAGTGGCTCGTCCACGAGGGGGACACCGTCCACCGCGGCGACCCGATCGCCGTGGTCGACACGGACAAGTCCGCGATCGAGGTGGAGTCCTTCGACGACGGGGTCGTGGAGACGTTCCTCGTCCCGCCCGGCACCCGGGTCGCCGTCGGCACCACGCTGGCCACGTTGGCACCGATCGGTGCCGCGGTCCCTGCTGCGGCCTCCGCTGCCCCCGAGCCTGCCGCCCCCGAGCCCGTTGCCGCCCCCGCACCACGACCCCCTGCGAAGCCGCGGGCGAAGCGTCCCCACCACGCGCCGGCTCCGCCGCTGCGTCACCACGCCGCGGAGCTCGGCGTCGACCTGCGGACCGTCGTCGGCACCGGGCCGGGCGGAACCGTCACGCGCGAGGACGTCGACCGTGCCGCCGCTGGGCTGCGCCGGGAGCAGCGCGCCTCCCCCTACGCCCGGCGGCTCGCCCGCGAGCTCGGCGTGGACCTGGCCCGCGTGACGGCGACCGGTCCCGGCGGCACCGTGCGCGCCGATGATGTCCTGGCGGCTCGCGAGCAGACCACCGAGGAGCCGCCCGCCCCCACGGCGGCGGAGCCGGCAACCTACGAGCGGGCGACGGCGGCACACAGCACGCGCGCCACCATCGCGGCGCTGATGTCCCGCGCCAAGCGGGAGATCCCCCACTACTACGTCGCCACGACGGTCGACCTCCACGAGCTCATCGAGTGGCTGCACCGCACGAACCGCGAACGCAGCGTGAGCGAGCGCATCGTCCCGGCGGCCGCGGTCCTCAAGGCCACCGCGCTGGCGGCTCGGAAGCACCCGGAGCTCAACGGGTTCTGGGTCCTCGACGAGTTCCACCGGGCCGACGACGTGCACCTCGGTGTCGCGGTTCGGGTGCGCGACGGCGCTCTCGTCGCGCCGGCGATCCACCGCACCGCGGACCTCTCGCTGCCCGAGCTGATGGCGGCGCTGCGCGACCTGGTGAAGCGCGCCCGGGCCGGCCGGCTCAAGCGTGCCGAGCTCGCCGACCCGACGCTGACGGTCACCGACCTCGGTGACCAAGGGGTCGACGAGGTCATCGGCGTCATCTACCCCCCGCAGGTCGCGCTGCTGGGCGTCGGCCGGATCACCGAGCGTCCGTGGGCGGTCGACGGGATGCTGGCCGTCCGCCCCACGGTGAGGCTCACCCTCTCCGGCGACCACCGCGCCACCGACGGCGCCACGGGTGCCCAGTTCCTCAACACGATCGAGCAGCTGCTGCAGCACCCGGAGGAGCTATGAGCATCAGCAACGCGGAGGCCAGGGCCATGGTTCAGCGGGCGGTCCGGCGCATCGTCCCGGACGCCGACGTGGACTCGGTCCCCGACGACGCCGACCTCCGCCGTACCTTCGAGCTCGACTC
>DASTPU010000147.1:0-3316 GCA_035762105.1 Nocardioidaceae bacterium
GATCTCCTTGCTCGGCTCGGCGTCGGCGTCCCAGCCGGCGAGCGCGCGGATGTCGTCTGCGGTGATGTTCGCGCCGTCCTCGGTCCGCAGCAGGTTCTCGAGCAGGATCTTGAGGCTGTAGGGCAATGAGTCGACATCCAGGCCCTCGCCGGTCACCGAGGCGAGCCGGTAGATCTCGTAGGACTTCCCGTTCACGTCCAAGGTGCCCTTGGCACCAAAGCTGTCCACACTCTTGGGGCTCGGCATCTGCCGTCTCCTCACCTCTGGCTGTCGGGTCGGTACCCATCTTGCCCGCGGCGTCAACGCCCGGATTCTGCTGGGTCCGATGTCTCTTGACATCAAGATACATGACATCAAGCGACGGGTCCCAGCAGGCTCGCCCTACCCCTGGGTCACGTGGACTAGACACATCGAGCCTGGGGTACACATCCCCCTGTCTGCCTCCTTGGCCCGATTAGACCGCCTAAGTTCGGACGTCGGTAGTCCGTCCTAGTGCTTCGTCTTCGTTGGGTTCCATACGACTCGTCCGAATGGTTGGCGTCGAAGACGTACTCGATGCGGAGGCTCAACTCGGGGGGTTGACCGTCGAGTGGTCCCCACCAGGGGGCAGGGATCTCCCTGCCTGACCCACTCATCGCATCTGGATGATGCTTCATGTTCGTATCACGGTTGGCGCTCGGCGCCACGCTCGCATCACTCACTCTCGGGACGCTCGCAGCGCCGGCCGTCGCCGGCGTCACGGAGACCGGCAACGGCGGGCCCAGCGGGTCGCACTACCAGCTCAACATCATCGGCGTCGAGAAGGACAGGACGGCTGCGATGGACAACAACAACGGCAGCCGGATCTTCGTCCCCCTGTGGGGGAAGGCGAAGATCAACCTCACCGAGGGTGTACGTCTACTACGACCTGGACGGCGACGGAACCGCCGAGCTGATCCCGCTCTTCGACGACCGCCTCGAGGACTACTTCTGGGACTACGAGAACCAGGGTCTTAGGATCGCCCAGCTCCGCTTCTACGAGCACTCGACCGACGTGAACTGAGGCGCACCACGACGTGGTGGAGCGGGGCATCCATGGGGGCCGCGCCTCGCTCCACCGCAGCCTCCTCCCCTGCTGCGCTCATCCCTTGACGTAGGACAGCTTCTCGGCGACCTTCCCCTCCCGGAACCGCAGTACGTCGACGCCCCGGACGTGTCCCGGCGACCCGTCCGGCTCGGTCCAGCTGAACCGCCACCGCAGAACGCCTCGGTCCTCGCACACGAAGGCCTCCTCCTGGGTGAACGACGGATCGGTGGTGCCGGCGAACATCTCCTCCCAGACCCGTCGTACCCCCTCGGCGCCTTCGTGCCGCAGACCGTCGGGTGCCGGGGACGTCGACTCGAAGACGCAGTCGTCGGTCATGAGCGCCATCACCGCGTCGACGTCACGGGCACCGAACGCCGCCGAGAACCTGGCCAGGGTCGAGTGGTTCGGTCCCCAGTGCGCGTCGCGGCCGAACGCCGCGAGCAGGTCGGCCTGGACGTCACCGGTCGAGGCCAGCCGTGGACCGATGACGCCCATCGAGCGCATCAGCTCTTCGCGTTCGACGAACCAGGCGGCGACCTCGTTCACCAGGTGAGGGTCGAGCCGTCTGTCCCCGCCCGTCGCGGCTGCCAGGTCCCAGGCATGGACCAGATGGTCGGCGGCGAGCTGACGAAGGTACTCCGCCGGGTCCTCGTCGCCGTAGGACAGGTGCACCACCTCGAGGCTCGGTAGTCGCTCCGCGACGACGGACACCGCCTCCTTCGCGGCCTCCAGGCTCGCCATGATCGGGTGGGCTCCGAGCAGGTCACCATCGAGAGACGTGCCGACCTGCTCGATCGTCCGGCCCTGCAACAGCGGGACCGTCCAGCGGTCCTCACCGGTGACGTGGTTCACGAGATCACGGACGGTCCACTCCGAGCACGGGGTGGGTGCGTCCCACTGGTTGTCGGCGACGGCATTCACCCGGGTCGCCCAGCACTCGACCGTCCGGTGGTGGAGTGTGCTGACATCCATCTGAGCCTCCTCCTCACCCCCGCCTTCCCAGCGTGGGCGCAGGGACCCGCGAGCGTCCATAGGGAGATTCGGAACTTCAGTCCTGAAACGGCACGACTAGCCTGTCCGGATGCTCCGAGCTCTCTACGTCACCAACCCGTTCTACGAGGCCAGCGGTCGTGTGTACGGCGAGGAGGACGTGTACCTGAGCGGGCGGCTCCAGGGCACCTTCGACGTCCACACGTGCCTTCCCGCGGCGGCGCCGAAGCTCATGGCCGACTTCGACGTGGTCGTCGTACGCAACAGCGGCCCGGTCCTCACCTACCGCGAGGCCTACGAGTCCTTCCGCGAGCAGGCGATGGCCACGGGACAGCCGGTCTACAACGAGCTGACCGGCAAGGCCGACATGCTCGGCAAGGGCTATCTTCTCGAGCTCTACCGAGCGGGCTACCCCGTCATCCCGACCAGCGCTGCGTCATCCGCGGCCGGCGAGCTGCCGCCCGCTGACCGGTACGTGGTGAAGCCGCTGCACGGAGCCGACTCGGCCGGACTTTACGTCGCCTCACCCGACGACCTGGCCGCTCATGCGCCGTCGGACGCCGTCGCGCAGCCGCTGCTGGACGTCGCGTACGAGGTCTCCTTCTACTTCGTCGACAGCAGGCTCGTCTACGCGTTGTACACGCCGGACCCGGGACGCCGGTGGGAGCTGGCGCCGTACGAGCCCACCGCGGCCGACGCCGGGTTCGCCCAGAGGTTCATCGAGTGGAACGACATCCGGCACGGTATCCAGCGTGTCGACGCGTGCCGGACCACGGACGGCGACCTGCTGCTCCTCGAGCTCGAGGACCTGAACCCGTTCCTTTCACTCGACCGGACGACCGACGACGCTCGTGAGCTGTTCGTCCGTGAGCTCCTCGACGCAATTCACCGGCTCTGCGGCTAGTGTTCCGGCGATCGATGCGCGGGTTTCCCGAGGAAGCTTGCCGGGAGTCTGACGGCGCCCCAGAACTGTCGGTGCTCGAAGATATGTTCGACCCATGATCGATCTGGACGTGCTGGCCGGGCTGGACGCCGAGGGTGTCCTGGCCGGGGCCGAGCGTGCCCAGACCGAGATGATCGCCGCCGAGACCGCCCGGTTCTTCCTGGCCGCACACTGGGCGGACCTGCACGCGGGCGAGGCGTTGGAGGAGCAGCGCCGGCGTCGGGGGGTGCGGGTGCTGCCGGGCATGGAACGCTCCAGGCCGGCGGGGGCGCACGGCACCCCTGAGGTCGCGGAGTTCGCGGCGATGGAGCTCGGCG
>DASTPU010000148.1:0-9690 GCA_035762105.1 Nocardioidaceae bacterium
CGAGCCGAAGTTGCCCTGGCTGTCGACGAGCGGGTTGCGCATCACCCACGGTTGGGCGAGCCGGACCAGGGTGTCGTAGATCGCGGTGTCACCGTGCGGGTGGTACTGACCCATGACCTCGCCGACGACGCGCGCGCACTTGGAGAAGCCGCGGTCGGGCCGGTAGCCCCCGTCGTACATCGCGTAGAGCACGCGACGGTGCACCGGCTTGAGGCCGTCACGGACGTCCGGCAGCGCCCGACCCACGATGACGGTCATCGCGTAGTCGATGTAGGAGCGCTGCATCTCGACCTGCAGCTCGACCGGCTCGATCCGGCCGCCAGGTCCAGGCGTCTCGATGGTGTTGTCAGTCACTGGTGATCACTTTCGTCGTACGACGTACGGAGGGGCTCGATCAGATGTCGAGGAAGCGGACGTCCTTGGCGTTGCGCTGGATGAAGCTGCGGCGCTGCTCGACGTCCTCGCCCATGAGGATGGAGAACATCTCGTCGGCCTGGGCGGCGTCCTCGAGCGTGACCTGCAGGAGCAACCGGTTGTCCGGGTCGAGGGTGGTGTCCCAGAGCTCGTCGGGGTTCATCTCGCCGAGACCCTTGTAGCGCTGGATCGCGTTGTCCTTGGGCAGCTTCTTGCCGGCCTCGATGCCGGCCTTGATCATCGCGTCGCGCTCGGCGTCGGAGTACACGAACTCGTGCTCGGCCGGCTTGTTCCACTTGATGCGGTACAGCGGCGGCTGCGCGAGGTAGACGTAGCCGTGCTCGATCAGCGGCTTCATGAAGCGGAAGAGCAGGGTCAGCAGAAGGGTGCGGATGTGGTGACCGTCGACGTCGGCGTCGGCCATCATCACGATCTTGTGGTAGCGCAGCTTCTCGATGTCGAACTCTTCGTGGATGCCGGTGCCGAGCGCGGAGATGATCGCCTGGACCTCGTTGTTGGCGAGCACCTTGTCGAGGCGGGCCTTCTCGACGTTCAGGATCTTGCCGCGGATCGGCAGGATCGCCTGGGTTCGCGGGTCGCGGCCACCCTTGGCAGAGCCGCCGGCGGAGTCACCCTCGACGATGAAGACCTCGCACTCGGCGGGGTTGTTGGACTGGCAGTCGGCCAGCTTGCCGGGCAGGCCGCCGCCACCGAGCAGTCCCTTGCGGTTGCGGGCGAGGTCGCGCGCCTTGCGGGCGGCGATGCGCGCCGACGCCGCGGCCTGGGCCTTGCGGACGATGTCCTTGCCCTCGGCCGGGTTCTTCTCGAACCACTCGCCGAGCTGGTCGTTGACCACGCGCTGCACGAAGCCCTTGGCCTCGGTGTTGCCGAGCTTGGTCTTGGTCTGGCCCTCGAACTGCGGCTCGCCGAGCTTGATCGAGATGATCGCGGTCAGGCCCTCGCGGACGTCGTCGCCGGAGACCCGGTCCTCCGGCTTCTTGACCAGGCCCCACTCCTCGCCCCAGCGGTTCACCAGGGAGGTCAGCGCAGCCCGGAAGCCCTCCTCGTGCGTGCCGCCCTCGTGGGTGTTGATCGTGTTGGCGAAGGTGTGCACCGACTCGGTGAAGGTGGTGTTCCACTGCATGGCGATCTCGACGCTCATGCCGTTCTCGTTGGTCTCGGCCTCGAAGTCGATGACGCTGGGGTGCGCCTTGTCCTTGCGCCGGTTGAGGTGCTCGACGTAGTCGACGAGACCGCGGTCATACTTGAACCGCTGCTCGAGGACGCCGCCCTCGACCGCGCGGATCGCGTCGCTGGTCGCCTGGTCGACCTCGGGGGCGACGGTGCCGTCGGCGACCGCCTCGGCGATCGCCTCGGACTGCGGCCGCTCGTCGCGGACGACGATCTCGAGGCCCTTGTTGAGGAAGGCCATCTCCCGGATCCGGGTGGTGATGGTCTCCAGGGAGTACGTCGTGGTCTCGAAGATCTCCCGGCTCGGCCAGAAGGTGACCGTGGTGCCGGTCTCGTCGGTCGCCTCGAGCTGCTCGAGCGGGCCGTCCGGGACACCGAGGCTGAAGGTCTGGCGCCAGTGGTAGCCGCGGTTGCGGACGTCCACCTGAAGCTTGCTGGACAGCGCGTTGACGACCGAGACGCCCACGCCGTGCAGACCGCCGGAGACCTTGTAGCCCCCGCCGCCGAACTTGCCGCCCGCGTGCAGCATGGTCAGCGCCATGGTGACGGCCGGCATCTCCTGGCCGGGCGCGGTGTCGGTCGGGATGCCGCGGCCGTTGTCGTCGACCCGGAGCCCACCGTCGGCCTGGAGGGTGACGACGATCCGGTCGCAGTAGCCGGCCAGCGCCTCGTCGACGGCGTTGTCCACGATCTCCCAGACGAGGTGGTGCAGGCCGCGCTCGCCGGTGGAGCCGATGTACATGCCGGGCCGCTTGCGGACGGCCTCGAGGCCTTCGAGGACCTGGATCGCGGAGGCGTCGTACTTGCCCTCCTCGACCGCGTGACCCTCACCCTTGGGCGCGAGCGCTGCGGCGGTCTCTGCCACCTCTGCGGGCGACGGCGTCGTGCTGTCTTCAAGAGCCACGAAGTTCGACCTCTTCGATCCGTAAGGCGCCGCAGGCCCGACGTGGCGGCGCGGCGGGGAGCCGTGCTCGCTCGGGGCCGCGAACGGCGGTAGACATGGCGAAGGCCGCGCCCATAGCGGGTGACGACCCAACGTCCAGTGTACCCCGCCAGGCGCCGTTTTCGACGTGGCCGTGCGCCAGACACGGGGGCCTGTGGACCGAGAGTGCCCGGATTCCGGCCCGGGAGGGCGTCTGAGAGCGCCGCGGAGGGGGAGCGCAGGGTCCCCATACGGCGGCGGGGTGTCCCAGACGGTCCTGGAGGCGGTCTCCGGCCGCCCCTTTGCCGGGGCCGCCGGGTCAGCCGTAGGTGTCGCGCGGACCGCGCCCGTCGCGCACCGACCGGGGGCCCTTCCGCCACGTCGGACCGTGCGGGCCGAGCACGTCGATCACCGTCACGGTGCCGTCGCCGAGCTCCTCGTTGAGCCGGCGGACCACGGTCGGCGCGAGCAGCCGCATCTGGGTCGCCCAGGCGGTGGAGTCGGTGCGCACGACCAGCTTGCCGTCGGCGTAGGACTCGGGCCGGCAGTGCAGCGCGACCTCGCGTCCGACGAGGTGGTCCCAGCGGGAGAACACGCCGTGCACGCGGACGTCGGTGCCCCAGCCCTGCTCCGAGATCAGCCGGCCGATGGTGCTGTCGAGGAGCTGCGGGTCGCGGTCGTCGGGGAAGGCGCCCGAGGCCTTCGGGTCCGAGCGCCTGGGCCTGCTGCCCGGCCGGCGCGGGGTACGACGGGCGGGGCGGTTGGACCCGGCGAGGGAGCGGGCGATGCTGCGGGCCAGGTCGAGGCCGGTGTCCTCGTGCTCGACCGGGGGCTTCTCGTCGTCCTGCTCGGTTTCACGGGAAACGTCGGCCCCCGGGTCCGCGACCGGGTCCTCGGGGAGCTCGTCGGCGCGGTCGGAGGGGTCACGCGTCACTGGTCACCACCCCTTCGGACACGAGGATCCGCGTGCCGTCGAGCGCCTCGGGGACGTCGGCCGGCACCGCCGCGGTGACCAGCACCTGCTCGGCGTCGGCCACCATCTCGGCCAGCCGTTGGCGGCGCTCGGTGTCGAGCTCGGCGAACACGTCGTCGAGGATCAGGATCGGGTCGTCGCCCGTGGAGCGGAGCAGGTCGTAGGAGGCCAGGCGGAGCGCGAGGGCGAAGGACCAGGACTCGCCGTGGCTGGCGTACCCCTTCACCGGGAGCGGTCCGAGCGTGAGCACGAGCTCGTCACGGTGCGGACCGACCAGCGAGATCCCGCGCTCGAGCTCGTCGGCCCGCCGTCGCTCGAGCTCCGCGAGGATCGCCTGCTCCAGCAGGGCACGGTCGGGCAGCCGTCCGTCGTACTCCTCCATCTCGGGGAGCTCGAAGGAGGAGCGGTAGGCGATCGTCGCGTCGTCGCGGGTGGCACCGCGGGCGACCGCCTCGTAGGCCTTGGCGACCAGCGGCTTGAGCTCCTCGACGAGGAGCAGGCGCGCCGCGAGGAGCTCGGCGCCGGTGCGCGCGAGGTGGGAGTCCCACACAGCGAGCGTGGAGAGCGCTGACTCGGCCCTGCTGCTGCTGGAACCGCCGCGGCGGGCGGCGCCGGCCGTCTTGAGCAGCGAGTTGCGTTGGCGGAGCACCCGGTCGTAGTCGGAGCGGACCCCGGCGTACCTCGGTGCCCGCAGCACCAGCAGGTCGTCGAGGAACCGCCGCCGGTCGGACGGGTCGCCCTTGACCAGCGCGAGGTCCTCGGGGGAGAAGAGCACGGTGCGGACCATGCCGATGATCTCCCGGGAGCGGGGCAGCGGGGACTTGTTGATCCGGGCGCGGTTGGACCGGCCGGGGTTGAGCTCCACCTCGAGCAGCGCCTGCCGCTCGTCGCGGACCACCAGCGCGCGGACGACGGCCTGGTCGGTGCCGTGGCGGACCAGCGGCGCGTCGCTGGCGACCCGGTGCGAGGTCAGCCGGGCCAGGTAGTCGATCGCCTCGACGAGGTTGGTCTTCCCCTGGCCGTTGCGGCCGATGAACGCGGTGACACCAGGGCCGAGGGCGACGTCGACCTCGGCGTAGGACCGGAAGTTGTGCAGGGAGAGGTGGGCGACGTGCACCGGGGCCTTAGCTCTCCCCGGGCTCGTTGCCGGAGCCGGAGCCGGCCGACGCGGCAGCAGCCGACTGGTCCGGACCGGACGAGCCGGTGTCGGCCGTGGTCGGCGGGCCGCCCGCGGCCTCCTCGCTGGTGGCCGGTGCGCTGGTCTGCGTGGCGTGGCCGCCGAACTGGTTGCGCATCGCCGCGACCGCCTTCATCGCCGGGCTGTCGTCCTGGCGGGAGGAGAACCTGGCGAACAGAGCGGCGGCGATCGCCGGCATCGGCACGGCGTTCTCGATCGCAGCCTCGACCGTCCACCGGCCCTCACCGGAGTCCTCGGCGTAGCCGCGGATCCCCGCGAGGTCGGTGTCGTCGTCCAGCGCGGCGACGAGCAGGTCGAGCAGCCACGAGCGGATCACCGTGCCCTCGCGCCAGGAGCGGAACACCTCGGTGACGTTGTCGACCATGTCGACCTTGTTCAACAGCTCCCAGCCCTCGGCGTAGGACTGCATCAGGGCGTACTCGATGCCGTTGTGGACCATCTTCGAGAAGTGGCCGGCGCCGACCTTGCCGGCGTGCACCCAGCCGAACTCACCTTCGGGCTTGAGCGCGTCGAAGGCCGGTTGGACCTTCGCGACGTCCTCCTCGGCACCGCCGGCCATGAGGGCGTAGCCGTTCTCCAGCCCCCAGACACCGCCGGAGACGCCGCAGTCGACGAAGCCGACGCCCTTCTCGGCGAGCAGCTCGGCGTGCACCAGGTCGTCGGTCCAGCGGGAGTTGCCCCCGTCGACGACGACGTCACCCTCGGAGAGCAGGTCCGCGAGGGCACGGACGGTGTCACGCGTGGGGTCCCCGGCCGGGACCATCACCCAGACGACCTTCGGCGAGGGCAGCGCCTTGACCAGTGCCTCGAGGGTGTCGACGTCCGCGACGTCGGGGTTGCGGTCGTAGCCGACGACGGTGTGGCCTGCGCGGCGGAGCCGCTCGCGCATGTTGCCGCCCATCTTGCCGAGGCCGATGAGTCCGAGCTCCATGTGTGCGTCCTCCCGCGTGTTGCTGTGTCCGACCCGGTCAGGCTACCCAGGCTGCCCAGCGGGTGCGCCGGGCGAGCCTGGCCGGTCAGGACAGCAGGCGGCGCGGCATCAGCAGGTAGCGGAAGTCGAGGTCGGCGTCGGCGTCGAGCGAGGACGCGCCCGCCATGACCGCCGGCTTCGAGGCCTGCGTGAACGCCATCTCCACGACCGGGGCCTCGATGGCGGTGAGGCCGTCGAGAAGGAACTGGGGGTTGAATCCCGTGGTGATGTCATCGCCCTGGACGGACGCCTCGATCGACTCCGACGCCTGCGCTTCGTCGCCGCTGCCGGCGTCGAGGGTGAGGACGCCTTCGCTGAACGCGAGCTGGACGGCGGTGTTGCGCTCCGCGACGAGCGACACGCGCTTCACGGACTCGACGAGCGAGGCCTTGTCGACCCGGGCGATGGTCACGTGCTCGTTGGGGAACAGCGTGCGGACCTTGGGGAACTCCCCGTCGAGGAGACGCGTCGTCGTGCGTCGTACCCCGCCGCCGGCGGACCCTTCGAAGCCGATGATGCCCTCGCCGGTGCCGCCGCTGGCCAGCGCGATGGTGACCTTGTTGCCGGCGGTGAGGGACTTGGCGGTGTCGGCGAGAACCTTCGCCGGGACCAGCGCGGCCGCCGATGCGTCGGTGGAGGCCGGGTCCCACTTCAGCTCGCGGTGCGAGAGCCGGAACCTGTCGGTGGCGAGCAGCGAGATCGTGTCGCCCTCGATCTCGATCCGTACGCCGGTGAGGACCGGGAGCATGTCGTCACGGCCGGCGGCGACCACGGCCTGGCTGACCGCGGCTGCGAACACGTCGCTCGCCACGGTGCCGGCGGCGACCGGCATGTCCGGGAGCGAGGGGTACTCGTCGACCGGCATGGTCTGGAGGCTGAACCGGGCCGACCCGCAGATGAGCGAGACCTTGGCGCCGTCGATGCTCATCTCGACCGGCTTGTTCGGGAGGCTGCGGCAGATGTCGGACAGCAGACGGCCCGAGACGAGCGCACGGCCCTCGTCGGAGACGTCGGCCGGAATGGTCGCGCGCGCCGAGGTCTCGTAGTCGAACGTCGACAGGACCAGCCCGTCACCGTCGGGGCTGGTCTCGATCAGCAGGCCGGCGAGCACGGGGACGCTGGGGCGGACCGGCAGGCTTCGAGCGGCCCAGGCGACGGCGTCGGCCAGGACGTCGCGCTCGACGCGGAACTTCACGGGTGTTTCGCCTCCAGGGGGTCCGGGGTGTCCGGCTTACAGCTTCCGGCGGGTGCGGGAGTGAATCCTGCCATGCCGGAGCACGGCCGTGCAGGTGTAGTTCGACATCTCATCAGCAGCCGCCGACAACGGCTTCATCGGGGTTGTCCCCAGGGACAGGGCCGGAAGAGTTTCCCGGGCCGAGGAGCTGTCATTCGTCTCATCGTCTTCATAGCAACCGTGGAAACTGTGGAGAACCCACGTCGCCGCAGGTCAGCCCATCTTTTCTCGTCCGCAGCCCCTGTGGACGAGCGGTGCGCAAACTACAAGGTCGTGTGCACGACTTCCTGTGGTTCCCGCCGGATCACAGGATCTCCACACGGTGTCCCGGCCGACACGGAGGTCCTCCACACGGATCTCCCCAGGTGGGGAGGGAGCCTCAGGGCTGGCGGGCCTGCTGCTTGATGCGGTTGGTGAGCTCGGTGACCTGGTTGTAGACGCTGCGTCGCTCGGCGAGGAGCTGACGGATCTTCTTGTCCGCATGCATGACCGTGGTGTGGTCGCGGCCGCCGAACTGCTGGCCGATCTTCGGCAGGGAGAGGTCCGTGAGCTCACGGCACAGGTACATCGCGATCTGGCGTGCGGTGACCAGGACCCGGCTGCGGCTCGAGCCGCACAGGTCGTCGATGGACAGCCCGAAGTAGGCGGCGGTCTGCGCGATGATCAGCGCGGCGGTGATCTCCGGCTCGCCACCCTCGGGGATCAGGTCCTTCAGCACGATCTCCGCCAGGGTCAGGTCGACCGGCTGCCGGTTCAGGCTGGCGAAGGCGGTGACCCGGATCAGCGCGCCCTCGAGCTCGCGGATGTTGGTCTGGATCTTGCTGGCGATGAACTCCAGCACGTCCGGCGGCGCCGTCATCCGCTCGAGCGCGGCCTTCTTCCGGAGGATCGCGATCCGGGTCTCGAGGTCCGGCGGCTGGACGTCCGTGATCAGCCCCCACTCGAACCGGTTGCGCAGCCGGTCCTCCAGGGCGACGAGGCGCTTGGGTGCCCGGTCGGACGTGATCACGATCTGCTTGTTGGCGTTGTGGAGGGTGTTGAAGGTGTGGAAGAACTCCTCCTGCGTCTGGATCTTCCCCTCCAGGAACTGGATGTCGTCGATCAGGAGCACGTCGACGTCGCGGTAGCGGCGCTGGAACGTGGCCGCCTTGTCGTCGCGGATCGCGTTGATGAACTCGTTCGTGAACTCCTCGGTCGACACGTAGCGGACACGGGCCCCGTTGAAGAGGCTGCGCACGTAGTGGCCGATGGCGTGGAGCAGGTGGGTCTTGCCGAGTCCCGAGTCGCCGTAGATGAGGAGCGGGTTGTACGCCTTGCCCGGCGCCTCTGCCACGGCCACCGCGGCGGCGTGGGCGAAACGGTTGGAGGAGCCGATGACGAAGCTCTCGAAGATGTACTTGGGGTTCAGCCGGGTCTCGAGCACGTTGCCGGCGGCGGCCGTCGACCGCGGCGCGCTGGGCGGGAGTGGCGTCGGGACATCCAGTGGATTTGTCGACAAATGGATTTGTGGATTGATCGACGGTGCCGTGTCGTGGCCGCCGTGCCGCTGGCCGTCGGACTCGTACCCGTGTCGGAAGGCCGGCGCCGGCTCGTTCGCGACGCCCTCTGCGGTCTCCTCGCGGGTGTACCGGGCCGCGGGCGTCGGGTCGAAGCCGTCGCCGAGGCCGGGGTCGACGGTCACCGCGATCCGGACGTGCTGGCCGAGAGACTCGGTGAGCGAGTCCTCGAGGCGGGTGCGCAGCCGGCCCTCGAGCTGGTTGCGGGTGAACTCGTCGGCGACGGCCACGATCGCGGTGTTCTCGTGGATGGTGACCGGCCGGCTGGCCGCGAGCCAGGCACGCTGGTTGGGCGGCAGGTCCTCGATCAGCATGGCCCACACCGTGTGCAGGTCCTGGCCGCCGGTGACGGCTCGGCCGGTGGGGGGTTCGGGGTTGCCGCTCACGTTGTCGTCCACCGGTGTCCCACTCCAATCACTGCCAACTCGGATCCGGTGCCGCCTCGACCTGTGCGCGGGGCGTCCGGGTGCTGCCTGCTCACGAACACCGGTCGGGTCGGTCGGTAGCGTCCTGAGGGGCGAGTCCACACCTTTGTCCACAGGGTGTGTATGCGGTGCTCCCCCGTGGTCGCGGGCTCGTGAACCTGTCCGGAGCGCTCCGGCACGTTCCTGTTCTCGCAGGTCAGAGCCGGTTTCCGGGTCCACCGCCGGGCGACGGGGAGGCCAGTGACTGTCTCGGGGAAGCTGACCGCAGGAAGTCGCGAACGAGTGTGACGCTAACAAGTGCGCTACCTGTGGATCAACCGGTTGTCCACAGGCGATGGTAGGCGCGTTTGCGGCCTTTGTACGGCGAATGGGCGCCGGGGACGTGGCGCACGCCACGCGCTGGAATCCGCGGGGCTCCGGTGGGCTGGTTCGCCGACCCGTCCGGTTTGACCCTGCCACTCGGCACCGCGTACCGTTGGGCGGTCGAACCGGTGTCGACCGGTGCCGCATGTCCACGGAGCCTTGGTTGCCCGATCTGTCCGCAGATCAGGTGTTCAGGGAGCCGCGGGCGGGCGGTGCCAGCCGACTCGAGGCACTCCAGAAGCACCGCCGTCAGACCCCGGTTCGAGTTCGAGTCTCGTTCCACATCCCCGACACCGGAGAGCAAACCCGTGAGCAAGCGTACGTTCCAGCCGAACAACCGTCGCCGTCACAAGACGCACGGTTTCCGTCTGCGGATGCGTACCCGCGCCGGCCGCGCCATCTTGGCGTCGCGTCGTCGCAAGGGTCGCAACCGCCTGGCCGCCT
>DASTPU010000149.1:0-5119 GCA_035762105.1 Nocardioidaceae bacterium
CAAGGAGCCCGACGGCTCAGTCGTGGTGCACCTCGGCGGCTGCTCCGACGGACGTACCAACTGTCTACGCCTGATGGACGGCTGGAACTACACAGTGCGGCTCTACCGGCCCCGCCCCGAGGTCCTCGACCACACGTGGACTTTCCCAGCCGTCCAACGCGATCAACAAGTAATGGGCTCAGACCGATAGCCGAGAAACGGAGTTCGAGCATGTCCAGTACGCAGATGCTCATCGTGGCGGGTTACGCCGATGTCGAGGTCGCGACGGCTGAGTTCCGGGCGCTTGCCGGCCAGGTCGAAGCCAAGAGGCTGACGAGCCAGGGCATGATCCTCGTCGGCAAGGACGCCGACGGGAAGCCTCGGCTCATGGACACCGGCAACCACCTCGGTCGTCGTGGTGCCGGCTGGGGCGGCGGCGCCGGTGTGCTCGTAGGCATGTTCGCCCCACCGATGCTGGGTGCGGTGGCCGTGGGCTCGGCGGCCGGTGCGGTGGTCGGGCACTTCGCCGGGCACAAGCTGACCGCGGCCATCCAGGAGCAGGTGGGTGCCGCGCTGAAGGCGGGCACGGCCGTGATCATCGGCGTGTTCCCCGCCGAGTCCCGTCTCGCGGTCGAGCGGGCGCTTCCGGGCTCACCTGCCAAGTCCGTGGTCGAGAGCGACGAGCGCGGCATCGACGAGCTCAAGTCGAAGCTGGGCGAGGCAATGGGCAAGTTCCACCCCGACCGCAGCGTCCTGCCGGTCCCCGACCGAAGCTTCAGCGGCGTCGGCGGTCGGACGATCGACGAATCCGTGGGCGACTGGAGCATCGTGCCGCCGACGAAGGCGCCCGACGGCGCGCCCAACGTGCTCATCGTCCTCATCGACGACGCCGGCTTCGGGGGCCCCGACACCTTCGGCGGGGGCATCCGGACGCCGAACCTCACCCGGGTGCAGCAGCAGGGCATCACCTACAACCGGTTCCACGTGACCGCGGTCTGCTCCCCGACGCGCGCCGCGATGCTGACCGGTCGCAACCACCACCGGGTGGGCATGGGTGGGATCGCGGAGTTCCCCGCCCCGTTCCCCGGCTACACCGGGATCCGCCCGCGGTCCTGCACCGCCCTGCCGCGGATCCTGAAGGAGAACGGGTACATCACCGGCGGGTTCGGCAAGTGGCATATGACTCCTGGGCACGACATGGGCGCGGCGGGTTCGTTCGACCACTGGCCCACAGGGTGGGGGTTTGACCACTGGTGGGGCTTCCTGACCGGAGCCGCGGGCCAGTACGACCCGATCATCACCCAGGACAACTCGACCCTCGGCGTCCCCGAGGGTGCGGACGGGAAGCTGTACTACTTCCCCGACGACATCACCGACAAGGCGGTCGAGTGGCTGCACGCCGTCCGCGCCCAGGACGCCGAGAAGCCGTGGTTCGTCTACTACTCGACCGGCGCGACCCACGCACCGCACCACGTGGCCAAGGCCTGGGCTGACAAGTACAAGGGCCAGTTCGACGACGGGTGGGACGCCTACCGCGAGAAGACCCTCGAACGGCAGAAGAAGCTCGGCATCGTCCCGGCCGACACCGAGCTCACCGAACGTCCCGCGGCGTACCCGGCCTGGGACAGCCTGAGTGACGCGGAGCGCAAGCTGTACGCCCGTCAGATGGAGGTGTTCGCCGGGTACTCGGAGAACGCCGACTGGAACGTCGGCCGGATGCTCGACGCGGTCGAGGATATGGGCGAGCTCGACGACACCCTGGTGATCTACGTCTGGGGCGACAACGGCGCCTCGATGGAGGGCACCGTGACCGGCTCCTTCAACGAGACCACGTTCTTCAACGGCGTGGTGCTCGACGCCGAGGAACAGTTCAAGATGATCGACAAGTACGGCGGCCTCGAGGAGCTCGGCGGCTTCCACACCGCCCCGCACTTCGCAGCAGCCTGGGCGCACGCGAACAACGCGCCGTTCCAGTGGGGCAAGCAGATGGCCAGCCACCTCGGTGGCACGCGAGACCCGATGGTGATCGCGTGGCCGAATCGGATCGCCGGCGGAGGAGACCTGCGGACGCAGTTCACCCACTGCATCGACATCGTCCCCACGGTGCTGGAGGTCATCGGGCTTCCCGAGCCCACCGTCGTGGACGGCATCGAGCAGGAGCCGATGGACGGCACCAGCTTCGCCTACACCTTCGACGCGCCCGAGGCCGTCGAGCAGCACACGGTGCAGTACTTCGAGATGTACGGCAGCCGCGCGATCTACAAGGACGGCTGGTGGGCCTGCACCAAGCTCGACAAGCTGCCCTGGGACTTCTCACCGGCCACCCTGTCGAAGTTCGGGCCCGGCAGCGGCTGGGACCCCGGTCAGGATCCCTGGGAGCTCTACTACCTGCCCGACGACTTCTCCCAGGCCCACGACCTCGCAGCCGAGAACCCCGAGAAGCTCGCGGAGCTGGTCGAGCTCTTCTGGGCCGAGGCCGAACGCAACCGCGTCCTCCCGCTCCTCGGCGGGTTCGCGGTGTTCTTCGGGATCCTGCCGCCGATGCCGACCCAGACCCGGTTCGCGTTCGCGGGCGACGTGCAGAACATCCAGACCACGCAGATCCCGCGGATCATCGGCCGCTCGTACGCCATCGAGGCGGACGTGCACGTGCCCGAGGAGGGTGCAGAGGGCGTGCTCGTGGCGTTCGCCGACTTCATCGGTGGGTTCGCGCTGTGGGTCGACGAGAAGGGGCTGCTGAACCACACCTACCAGTTCCTCGGCCTCGACACCTACCGGCAGACCTCGACCGAGCCGATCCCCACCGGCGACGTCACCCTCAAGATGCTCTTCGACGCCGACGAGACGACCCCAGGCACGGGCGGCCACGTCACGCTGTGGGCGGATGACAAGCAGATCGGGGAGGGAGTCATCCCGCGCACCGTCTCCCTCATCTTCACCACCTACGCCGGCATGGACATCTCCCGGGACAACGGCGGCGTCGTCGACCTTGACTACGAGGACCGGGCGCCCTACGCCTTCACCGGCACCGTCCGCAACGTCGTCTTCGACCTCGCACCGCACGCCCACGACGAAGAGCTCACCCTGCATGAGTCCACGGCCCAGGCCGCACTCGCCCATGGAGCGGCCGGTTGAGCGACTTCCGTCGACGCGAGTTTGTCAGAGCAACAGCACGAGAGGAGTCATGCATGAGCATCAACATCGACGAGCTCGGCCCGGTCGACTGGATCGTCGTCGAGTTCCCGAAACCGAAGTTCACCGGCGAGATCGCCCCGATCCTCAAGGACCTGGTCGACCGCGAGCTGATCCGCGTCCTGGACCTGATCTTCCTCACCAGGGACCGGGAAGGCGGTTACGAGGTCTTCGAGTCGTCCGACATGGACGACAGTGAGATCGGTGAGCTGCGCGCCTATGAGGCAGAGCTGGCGATGCTGCTGAGCGAGCAGGACGTCACCGACCTGGTCGAGACCATCGAGCCGGGCAGTTCCGCTGCCGTTCTGGTGTGGGAGAACCTGTGGGCCGCCCCGTTCGGTTCCGCCGTCCGTCGCGCTGGGGGTCAGCTCGCCGCCAGCGGGCGCATCCCGATCCAGGCGGTGATCGCGGCCATCGAGGCCGACGCCGCAGAGGCCCACGAGGAAGGAGACTGACATGCCCATGGCAGCCAGGCGCAGGAGAAGGACCGTAGCCGCGGTCGGAGGCGCCGTCGTGGTAGCGCACGGCATCAACCGTCGGGGGGACCGACGAGAAGACCGCCGGGACGACCGCCGCGACCGCCGCGACGACCGTCGCGACCGCCGCTGACCCGCTCCCCGGCCTACTGACAACGGAGCGCCCGCCATGGATGTCACGGTCATCGTGGTGGCCACCGCGGCGTTGTTTGCCTGGGGACTGATCTCGAATCGCCTGGAGCGGGCCGACGTGACGGCGCCGATCGTGTTCATCACCGTCGGCCTCGCTCTGGCCGGGTGGGACCTGGTCGACGGCCCCTTAGGGCCGGAGTCCCTGACCCCGCTGGTCGAGCTCACGCTGGTGTGGGTGCTGTTCTCCGACGCGGCGCGGCTGCCCGTACAGGAGCTGCGCCGCGACGTCGGCCGCTACGTGCGACTGCTCGCGGTCGGCCTGCCGCTGACCATCCTCTTCGGCTGGGGTCTGGCGGCCTGGATGTTCCCAGGCCTCGGGCTGTGGTTGGCGCTGTTCGTCGGAGCGGCGCTGGCCCCCACCGACGCCGCCCTCGGCGTGCCGGTGGTGACCAACCCCGTCGTCCCCTCACGGATTCGCCAGCTCATCACCGTCGAGAGCGGCCTCAACGACGGCATCGCCACCCCGGTGGTGATGCTGGCCATCGCGGGCGCCGCCGCCGCTGCGGGGCTGGAGCACGCCGAGAGCCCCGGGCGGGCCGCCCTGGAGCTGCTCATCGGCGCGGCGGTGGGCGCCGGGGTCGGAGGGGCAGGCGGTCTCGCGCTGCGCGAGGCCCGCCGCCACGGGACGGCCGCCGAGGGGTTCGCCGGCATCGCCGTCCTGGCCCTCGCCCTGGCGGCGTACGCCCTGGCCCTGACGCTGAACGGAAACGGGTTCGTCGCGGCCTTCTGCGGCGGGCTGGCGTTCGGAGCCTGCGCGGGGCGCCGGGCACCGGCCGAGCTGGAGTTCCTCGAGCAGATGGGAACCCTGCTGGCCTCGCTGGTGTGGATGGCGTTCGGAGCCGTCGCCGTCCCGATCATGCTCGACCGCATCGGCACCATGGATGTCGTCTATGCCGTCCTCAGCCTCACCGTGGTGCGGATGCTGCCCGTCGCGGTGGCCACGATCGGTGCGGGACTGAGCCGCACCACCGTCCTGTTCGTCGGCTGGTTCGGCCCGCGCGGCCTGGCTTCGCTGGTCTTCGCGCTCCTGGCCCTGGAGGCGCTGGGGACGCACGCCGACGACGCCGTGACCGTGCTAGCAACGACCATCCTGATCAGTGTGATCGCCCACGGGCTCACCGCGGCACCGCTCGCGCGTCGCTACGGCCGGGTCGCGGCTGCGTCGGGGCCAGAGCCCGGCGGGCCCGTCGCGGTCACCCCTCTGCGAAGGCGGCTGGGGCGATGACGGAGAGGCCGGTCATGACGGGCACCACCCCCACCGGGGCAGGGGCCGGACGCCA
>DASTPU010000150.1:0-26545 GCA_035762105.1 Nocardioidaceae bacterium
GATGCAAACGCGGTGAGCACCGAGCCGCGGCTTGCCAGGACGTTGCCGAAGCGGACGCTGAGGAACGTCCCCTCGGACTCCGGCGCGATCGCCGCGGTGAGCGCCTCGGAAAGGCGCTTCGAGTAACCGAGGACGCTCGTCGGGTTGGCCGCCTTGTCGGTCGAGATGTTGACGAACTTCTCGACCCCGCTCTCGCGGGCCGCCTCGAGGATGGTGAGGGTGCCCCAGACGTTGGTCTTGATCGCCTCACCCGGGTACTGCTCGAGCATCGGCAGGTGCTTGAGCGCCGCGGCGTGGAAGACCACGTGCGGTTGCCGGTCCTCGAACAGCCGGTTGATGAAGTGCGTGTCCCGGATGTCGGCGAGGACGACGTCGTCGGAGTCGAGCATCGCCTTGCCGTAGATCGAGAGCTGAACCGCGTGGAGGGCCGACTCGTCGCGGTCGAGCATGATCAGCTCGCCCGGGCTGAACATCGCGATCTGGCGGCAGAGCTCCGAACCGATGGAGCCGCCGGCGCCGGTGACGAGCACCCGCTTGCCCGTGAGGTAGTCGGCGATCGAGCCGAGGTCGGTCTCGATCTGGTGCCGGCCGAGGAGGTCGGTGACGTTGATGTCGCGAACGTCGGAGATCTTCGCGCCGACCGTGAACAGCTCGGTGGTGCTCGGGACGACCTTCACCTCGAGGCCCGCCGCCTGTGCCTTGGCGCTCAGCTCGCGGACCATCTCCGCGGTCGCGCTCGGGATGGCGATCACGGCTGTGGACGCACCGGTGACCTCCGCTGCGGCCGCGAGGTCGTCGGACGTGCCCAGCATGGGGACGCCCCGGACCCGCAGGTGCCGCTTGAGCGGATCGTCGTCGAGGAGGCCGACCGGGATGATGGGAGCGTTCCGGTCGCCGACCATCCAGTTGACGAGCTGGCGACCACCCTCGCCGGCGCCGACGACGAGGACCGGCGTTGCGCCTTGGTGGACCAGGGGTCGACTGCGCTGCTTCAGCATGCGATACGCCGCACGGCCCCAGGCCATCAGGACAAGGGCTATGAAGGTCGCCGCGACCGGCACACCGCGGGGAAGGATCATCCCGCCTGCGATGTTGACCAGCACCACCGTCGTACCGACCGTTGCGGTGACGACGCCGAGGAGCAGCATCTCCTCGAAGGTGCCCAGCGCAGCTCGCCCCTGGTGGAGGCGGAGCACCGCGCCGAGCAGCACGTGCAGGGCCCCGGCGCCGGCGCCGAGGAGCAGTGCTTCCGCCCAGGTCACAGGGTGCGTGGGGTCGAGCCGGACAGCTGTATAGAGCATGAAGCCGGCCACCCAGGCCAGCGCGTCGAAGGTTGCGAGGATCAAGAGTCGCCGTGGACGCAGATGGTGCACAACGGCACTACTCATCCCAAACCCCCGAGTGTCTGCTTCTCCATGATTATTGACTCGCGCAAGCAGTTTACGTTCCTAAAGGCGTACCCGCACATTCTTGGTGCAAAACCGTCCCACTTCGGGCCACTACAGTGGTGGTGGTTGGACTGGTCAAGGGGCAGGAGCCCCGCTCCTCGGGTAAGGGCACTTTGTGGAACTTCGGGACTACCTTCGGATCGCGCGTCGGCGCTGGACGCTGATCGTGGCGAGCGTGGTGGTCGCCGTCGGCGTTGCCGCGCTCGTGACCTTCCAGATGACGCCGCAGTACGCCTCGAGTGCGCGCCTCTTTGTCTCCACGTCGACGGGGGACAGCGGCGAGGCCTACCAAGGCAGCCTGTTCTCCGCGCAGCGTGTCCTCTCCTACGCCGACCTCGCGACCGGCGAGGAGCTCTCCCGGCGTGTCGTCGAGGCGAATGCACTGGACATGGATGCCGACGACCTGGCCCGCCAGATCGACGCGACCGTCGTACCGGAGACCGTGATCCTCGAGATCACCGTGACCGACCCGAGCCCCGAGCGGGCTCAGCGACTAGCCCAGGCGGTGGCGAGTGAGCTGACCGTCTTCGTCGCCGAGCTCGAGCGCCCCGAGGGCCGATCCAACGCGCCGATCAAGGCGTCCATCGTCGACCCGGCCTCCAGTCCCGAGGCGCCCGTGTCGCCGCAGCCGATGCGCAACCTCGGGCTGGCCGCCGTACTCGGTCTGCTTCTGGGGCTGGGCCTGGCGGTCTTGCGGGAGCTGCTGGACACCTCGGTCAAGAGCCAGGAGGACGTCACCGAGACCACCGGCGCACCCGTGATGGGCCACATCAGCTACGACGCCGGAGCGGTGAAGAAGCCGCTGATCACGGACCTTGGGAGTCACGCGCCCCGGGTCGAGGCGTTCCGCGTGCTGCGCACGAACATGCAGTTCGTCAACGTCGACAGCGACAGCAAGGTCTTCGTGGTCACGAGCTCGGTCCCGGAGGAGGGCAAGACCACGACGGCGACCAACCTCGCCATCACCCTGGCCCAGGCCGGTCAGCGCGTGCTGCTCATCGAGGCCGATCTTCGCCGCCCGAAGATCTCGGACAACCTGCGCCTCGAGATGGTCGTCGGTCTCACCACGGTGCTCGTCGGCCGGATTTCCCTCGAGGACGCAGTCCAGGAGTTCACTGTGCCGAACCTCTCCGTGCTCACCAGCGGAGCGATCCCACCGAATCCGTCGGAGCTGCTGCAGTCGCACGCGATGCGCGACGTCCTGGACCAGGCGCGGAAGATGTACGACATCATCATCCTCGACGCTCCCCCGCTGCTGCCCGTGACCGATGCGGCACTGCTCACGGCCCAGTCCGACGGGGCGCTCCTCGTCGTACGGCACGGGAGCACGACCAAGGAGCAGCTGCGGCACTCCATCGAGCGGCTCGAGGCGGTCGAGGGTCGCACGCTCGGCGTCGTCATCAACATGGTGCCGTCGCGCCGTTCCGGCGGCTACGGCGACGGCTACGGCTACTCCTACGGCTACGCTCCCAAGCCCGGCCGCCGAGGCCGCCCGAAGGGCGACAGCTCCAACGACTCGGAGCCCGCGTCCTCGCTCGACGAGATCGGGTTCGAGCGGAACTGACTCCCTCCGGGGAGTGCCGTACCACCGCCCGATTCAGGGCCGCCAGCGTCACGTATTGTCGAGCGGGTGAGACGGGAGGGAAAGTGGCCGGCCGTGCTGGTCGTGGCAACGGCGGTCGCCGTGATCGCCGTCACCGGCTACCTGCTGTCGACCTGGCCGCCTGACCCTCCGCCCGCGCCGGACGCCGAACGCCTCCGAGGCGCCGAGCCGTCGCCGTCGTCGTCCCGTGAAGAAGACCTCCGTGCGCTGGTGGTCCTGGGGGACTCGTACAGCGCCGAGAGCACGGCCGGCGACGGACCCGGGTGGCCTGAGCTGCTCGACCGCTCGACGGACTGGGAGGTCGTGACGGAGGCGGTCTACGGCAGCGGCTACGTCAGCCAAGGCGACGGCGCGCGGTTCGGCGAGCGGGTGCCGGCCGTCATCGAGCGCGACGCGAATGTGATCCTCGTGGCCGGCGGGGTCGACGACCTCGGGGTGCACCCGATGAGGCGCATCGTCGACAACGCCAACGACGTCGTCACGCGGCTCGCCGAGGGGGCACCTGAGGCGCAGGTCGTTGTGGTGTCGCCGTTCTCGAACGACGACCCCGGGCCGTTGACCCAGGAATTCTCCGCCGAGCTGCGCACGATCGCCCAGAGCCACGGCCTGCCGTACGTCGACGCCACCGATTGGCTCGTACCCGGCGAGGAGTTCTTCGGCGACGACCCGGCTCGTCCCGACGACAGGGGACAGCAGCGGATCGCGGCGCAGATGGAGAAGGCGCTCAGCGACCTCGATCTGGCTCAGTGACCTGCCTCGGCCTCTGCTCCACGAGCAGCGCGAGACCGTAGCCGGCCGCGGCGCCGAGGGTGTTGGCGACGATGTCCATGACCTGCGCCGACCGACCCGGCAGCATCAGGTGTTGAACGGCCTCGATGAACAGGGTCCCGACGAGCCCGGCCATGAGCCACTGCACCAACCTCCAACGCGGCCGGAAGGAACGCCCGAGGAAGCTCGCCGGCATGAACAGCAGCACGTTGGTGACGAACTCCACCGCTGTCGGGGTCACCCAGAACGGGAGCCCGGCTGCGTGGAGAAGCGCGGCAATGACACTCACCGACCCGGTGGCGACCGCAGCGCTGGGGAGGAAGACGATCCAGGCGACCGCCAACAGGTAGATGCCCATCAGCACGCCAGCGATGCGGCGGGAAAGGATCACCGGCGCATCGGGCCGCTACGACGGGCGGTGCCGTCGGACTGGTCAGGCATGGTCTCGACCGTACTTCCAGGCGCGGCTGCGCAGGCGGAGTTTGGCACGGGAGCGAGCGCGCTCACGGTTTTTATGTGACCGGCGCCACATAGATTGCTCGCAGGCGGGGTATACGGGCTGGCATGGCGACGCAACAGACCGGCGAGCGCAAGGTCGTCGGCTACCACCTGACGAAGGTCATCCGGCTCGCGACGGTGGCCGCGCTCGGCGGCTTCCTGTTCGGCTTCGACACCGCGGTCATCAACGGCGCGGTCAACGCCATGCGCAGCGACTTCGGCATGGGCGCCGGGCTCACCGGGTTCGTGGTCTCCTCTGCACTGCTCGGCTGCATGGCCGGCGCCTACCTCGCCGGTCGGCTCGCGGACCGGTGGGGCCGGCTGAGGGTGATGTTCCTGGCCTCGGCCATGTTCACCGTGTCCGCCATCGGGTCCGGCCTGGCCTTCGGCCCGGTGGACATGATCCTGTGGCGCGTGATCGGCGGGCTCGGGGTCGGGGCCGCCTCGGTGATCGCGCCGGCGTACATCGCGGAGATCAGCCCCGCGCAGGTTCGCGGGCGGATGGGATCGCTGCAGCAGCTCGCGATCGTGATCGGCATCTTCGTCGCCCTGCTCTCCGACTACGCGCTCGCCGGGGCCGCCGGCGGCTCGAACGAGCCGTTGTGGGTCGGGCTGGACGCGTGGCGGTGGATGTTCCTGGCCGAGCTCGTCCCAGCAGTGGCCTACGGGCTGCTCGCCACGACGATCCCGGAGTCGCCGCGCTACCTGATGCGCCTGGGGAAGGAGCAGCGCGCCCGGACCATCCTCGCGAGCGTCCTCCGGACCGGTGTCGACGAGCGGATCAAGGAGATCAAGCGGACCCTGCAGCAGGAACGGCACACCTCGTGGGCACAGCTGAAGAAGCCCGAGGGCGGCCTGCTCCCCATCGTCTGGGTCGGCATCGCACTGTCGGTGTTCCAGCAGTTCGTCGGGATCAACGTCATCTTCTACTACTCCTCGACGCTGTGGCAGGCGGTCGGCTTCACCGAGGAGAACGCCTTGGCCCAGACGGTGATCACCTCGATCACCAACATCGCCGTCACCCTCGTCGCGATCGCGCTCATCGACCACATCGGTCGCCGGCGGCTGCTGATGATCGGCTCGGGCGGGATGTTCCTGAGCCTTGGCACGATGGCGTGGGTGTTCAGCCAGGCACGCATCGTCGACGGTGAGCCGGTCCTGGAGGGCGCCCTGGGCCCGACCGCGCTGGTCGCCGCGAACCTGTTCGTGGTGTTCTTCGGTATGTCTTGGGGCCCGGGTGTCTGGGTGCTGCTCGGCGAGATGTTCAACAACCGAATCCGCGGTCTCGCGCTCGGTGTGGCCGCCGCGGCACAGTGGCTGGCGAACTTCGCGATCTCGACGACCTTCCCGGCAATGGCCGACCTCAGCCTGTGGTTCGCCTACGGCTTCTACACGTTGATGGCCCTGGCCTCGCTGGTCTTCGTGATCCGCTTCGTCCCGGAGACCCGCCACAAGGAGCTGGAGGACATGGAGTAGCCGTTCGCCGGGACGGCGCGACCCTCACCAGGCGAGGGTCACACGGCCGTCCTGGTCTCCCGGTGGGACCGTCACGGTGTAGCCGTACTTCTCCTTCCACTCCGGCAGGTCCCAGTCGGTCGCCCGCTCGCGGTAGTTGAAGACCAGCTCCTTGCTGTCGCCGCCGTACTTGAGGATCCGGGCCATGGCGACCGCGTCCGGATGTCCGTGCCGGGCGCCGTTGGTGGAGATCAGGTAGCGCGGGCAGTCGATCAGCTCCAAGAGCTCGCGCGACAGGTTGCCGGCGCTGCCGTGGTGCGAGACCTTCAGCGCGTCCAGGTGGACCCGGCCTCCCTCGGCCTCGGCGAGGGGCTTCAGCGACTCGACCATCCGTCGGTCGTCGCCGTCCCCGGTGAACAGGATCCGCACGCCGTCGTACTCGAAGAGGAACGCGATGCTGCTCGCGTTGGGCTTCGATTCGTCCGGGTCGAACGGCGTGGCGGCCAGCTTCTCGATATCGAGGGCGCCGAGCTGCTCGAAGCCCTCGATCGCCGGCGGCGCCTGCGCCTCGACGCCGGGGATGAGGCCGTGCTTGCGGCACTCCTCCTCCCACACGGCCACGAGCTGTTCGAGAAGCACCCGGTCCGGCGCGACCACGTGAAAACGCGCGCCGTCGTCGAACCCGGCCGGCGTGCGGCCGTGCTCGATCGCTCTTCCCTCGAAGGCGGCATTCCACGGGATGTGCTGCTCCAGCAGCTTCGTGGTGAGCAGCTCACCGTCCTTCGCCCCGAAGGTCTCCAACGCCACGTCCTTGAGGTGGTCGTAGCCGTTGAACCACACCTCACCGACACCGACGTGGTCCTCGTCCTCGAGAAGCTTCAGAACGCCCAGCACGTGGTCCTGGTCGACGTGGGTGACCACCAGGAGGTCGAGGTGCGCCGGCTCCAGCGACGCCAGTACCGGCTTGACCTGGTCGTACGACGAGGCGCGGCCTCCGTCGACGAGGACTCGACGTTCGAAGGTGCCATCGCCGTAGGAGAGGAGCAGGCAGTCACCGTCCTTGCCCGGCAGCATGGTCAGCTCGATCATGACCCTGACTCCCCCAACCGCAGGATCACGAACGGCTCGCGCATGTTCACCCGGAAGGAGATCCGGCGGACCTGCTGCAGGGCAGCGGCGCAC
This sequence comes from Nocardioidaceae bacterium, assembly GCA_035762105.1. Classification (GTDB taxonomy): domain Bacteria; phylum Actinomycetota; class Actinomycetes; order Propionibacteriales; family Nocardioidaceae; genus Nocardioides_C. The sequence continues at coordinate 6,955 of DASTPU010000150.1, forward strand.
TCGGCGTCCTCGGGGAACATCGACAGCCCGTCGATCAGCCAGCTGAGACCGAGCGTGTAGACCGGCAGGCCGCGGCGGTAGCCCTCGAGCAGGCATCGGCGGCCCTCCACGACCTCATCGTCGTCGTGGGCGCTGCGCAGTCGGCGCGCGCCACAGAGGATTGCCCCGTCGCTGATCGTCGGGAACCACGCCATCAGGTTTCTGAGCCACGGGTCCCAGTACTGCGGCTCGCTGGTGGTCTCGGTGCCGATGAGCACGTAACCGGCGGCGGCCGCGGCGAGCGGGTTGCTGACCTTGCCCAGCAACATCTCCCGCACGTCCCTGAACACGGCCGCGGCCTTCTCCAGATGGCCCGACGCCATGTAGGCGAGACCCGCACCCACGGCCGGGTCGGTGACCGCGACGGACACAGCGCTGCTGGTCGGGCCCTGTCGCAGGTTGACCAGCACCTCGACCGTGGCGTCCCGCCCGTCGGTGTCGGTCCAGGGCAGAGGAAGGGTGACGAGGTAGGCGTCGTCCGCGGCGGTCACGGTCAGGTAGTGCGGACCCGGGCCGCTCAACGGAGCGCCGGCACTCGACTGCGTGAGCCGGTAGAGGGGCGCGACCGGGTTGGGCACGTCGGGCTGGACGCTCGTGCCGGGCGCGGCGCCCAGTGTGTGCTGCACGTCGGCAACCGCCTCCACGGGAGTGCGGTCGGCAAGCGTGTTCAGGTCCACGCAGGTGAGCCTGGTGTCCGATGCCCTACGCAGCAGCGCCACCTCCGGGTGGACCCGCACGAACCCTGCAGACGTCACGGTGGGAGGGACTGCGGCCGGAGGCGACGGCGGCGGCGTCAGGCGCTGCTCGAACGACCGTGACCCCATCGAGTGAGGGACCGGGTAGACGTCCGCCGACCAGAACACTGGACCCGACTCCACGTTGCCCAGCACGTACTGGAGGGAGTGGGTCTCCTGTGGCGACTCGTCCGCACGGAGCTGTACGTCGGTCGACGCACCGTCGTTGACCGTCACGTCCTCGGAGAGCACGTCGCCGGACGGCAGCGTCGCCTCCACGAAGTAGCGACCCGGTGGCAGGTCCAGCCGCGTGGGCACGACGTCATCCCCCAGCGGGATCATGAGGTCGCGGTGCGAGGGATTGGCGTGGTCGGCCGCGATGACGCTTCCGACGACACGCACGCCGTCGCTGCGATCGGCTTCGTACATCATGGCGTGCACGCGGACGGTGAGCTGTCCGGTCATGGTGCCGCCTTCAGGTCGATGCGACGGAAGATCGGCCGCACCTCTCGAGTGTTCACCCGGCAGTCGTTCGGGGCGACGCGCGCCTCGAACTCGTAGCTGCCCGCGGGCAGCTCCACCAGCCACACCTTCTTCGGGTCGCTCGGATCGACCTCGGCGGGCGTGCGGTGGCAGCGTTCCTGCCCGCCCTGCCGGCAGACGAACTCCGCCGACGCATTGGCGTCCGCAGGGACGCAGCCCACGTAGACCGGCACCACCGGGCCGTCCGCGACGTGGTGCAACGGGAACACCGGCATGGCGCTCACCGCAGGCACCTGGACTCCGGCGACCATGCCGGCGAAGACGGGCTGGTTCATGAAGTGCGTGATCGCCTCGTGCAGCCGACTGGTGTTGACCCACCAGTCACCGTCGGCGTCGTCGCTGCCCGCCCCGCGCAGGGCCCGGAGCATGGCCTCGGTGAAGAGGCTCACCGCGCCCGGGCGGGCGTAGGCGAGGTCCCCGGACAGCGTGGCGTAGTAGGTGATCGCGTCTCGGCGCGGCCACTCCAGCGGCCGCATCCCGCCGAGGAACGGCACCTGTCCGGCGTACGCACCTCCGCTCTGGCTGATCAACACGTCGGAGCTGGCCCGGCACGCGTCGACGAAGTAGATCTGCTGGCCGGCCCGGCACTTGCGCAGACCGTCGACGAGCCGGCGGAAGTCGAGCGCCCCCTCGAGCGGGTTCGGGTCGTCCAGGGAGAACTCCCGGGCGAGCAGGGCCATGTCGTCGCCCTCGGAGATGCCGTGACCGCAGAAGTAGAAGACCAGCCGGTTCTCCGGGGTCGTGTCGCCGCGGTCCTTCCACCCCCGGACCGCGGTGACGATCTCCTGCACGCCGGCCGTGACGACCGGACGCTCTTCTCCGGTGCGGGGGTCGACGAACGGAGCGGACGCCGGCTCGCTGGTCAGCAGGGAGAGGCTGGCCAGGTCCTTGCCGGGGCACCGGTAGTCGCTCAGCAGCCACCGGGCGAACGCGCGGGCCGACACCGGCGGCGAGCTCAGCTGCCGCAGGCCGTCGGTCGCGGAGGCGGGCGCCTCGCCGCCGATGAGGTGCGGGTACTCCCCCACGCCGATCACGAGGGCGTGCGTGCCCACGGAGGCGTTGTCGTCGGACCAGATCACGTCCGCGGTGTGAGCCACTGGTCGTCCTCCCAGGTCGCGTCGGTGGGAATCCGGTCGCGGTGCTGCCCGTCGGTCTCCAGGCGGTGCCGGACGCTCGCGTGCACGCGGGCGGCGGGCGGGACGGGACGACGGCGGTAGGTGAGGAACGCCCACACCCATCCCATGTCGTGGACGACGCCGTGCGCGTGGTCCTCGGTCAGCGTGGCGGCCTTGGCGTAGGCCTTCGGCTTGACGAGCAGGCCGGCGTCGCGAGCTCCGTCGACCATCCACTTCAGGGAGATCTCGGCCAGCCGGGGGTCGTCCTCGAAAGTGCCGCCCACGTCGGAGTGGACCCCGGCGAACCACACCTCGTTGACCTGGGACTTCGGCGGCTTCGCCTGCACGAGGTACTCGCGGTAGGGGCGACGCTTCTCGTCGATGGACACCGCATGCCACACGTTGCGCGCGTTGGGCAGCTGCCGGGTGTAGGGCCACCGCAGGTTCCATCGCAGGATGCCGGCGGCCTTCACGCTGTCCCAGAGCCCGAGGAACTCCACCGGTACCGACCGGCTCCCCTCATGGCTTCGCGCGAAAGCGGCCGACAAGCGGTCGATCTGGTCCCAGTCGTCCTCGGTCCACTCCTGCTTGCTGCGTGCGTAGGAGGCGACGGCGTACGGCACGAGGTTCTCGCAACCCGGCCGCAGCACGCCCGCGCGGTGGATCAGGCCGGTGAGGGCGCGAGCGGTGTAGGCACCGCGACTGAACCCGAAGACGAACAGCCGGTCCCCCGGCTCCCAGTGCTGCATCAGGAAGGTGTACGCCTCCCCAAGGTTCTCGCGCATGCCCCTGCCGACGGCGAGACCGAGCCCCTTGGTGATCGCCTTGCCGGCCGGCGTCCAGGCCCCTTGGGAGCTGAAGGTGCCCACGCCGGGGTCGTAGTAGGCGACCTGCTTGGTCTCGTCCGACAGGTCGAGCATCTCGAAGAGGCGGACCACGTTCGTGCTGCCCTTGGCCTTGACCTGGTTGCCGGTGCCGTCGAGGCACACGACCACGTTCTTGCCCACGAGGACCCCCTGTCCCTCTCGTTGCCGCCGGGGCTGCACCCGGCTAGTTGCCCTTCCAGGCGTCGGTGCTCGTGATGCCACTGAGCCTGGCAACCTCGACCTCGGACGCGCCCGCGAGGTCAGCGACGACGCCGTTGACTCCTTGGCGGAACTCCGTCACCGGATACCACCTGCCGCCCACCTGCGCCATGTAGTGCGGGGTCGGTGCGGCGGCAGTCGGTCGGTTGTAGTTGGCGCTGCCGAGCAGCGCCGACGAGATGACCGCACGGGCCTCGTACTGCGCGGCGGTGAAGGTCGCCGCCAGGAGTGGCTCCTCGCTCCCGTAGCCGAGGCCGGTCAGCCCCGCCGCGAGGGCACCGCCACCACCGACCAAGCCGATCACTGCGGCCCATCCCTTGCCGAGAGCCGTGGCCCCGGCGGTGATCACCTGGACGCTGTACGGCGTCCCGCGGAAGGGGCCGAGGTTCTTCTCGTCGCCCTTCTCCTCCAGCACGTGCAGGTCCCGGAGGAGCTGTTGTAGTGGCTCGCCCAGGTCGTCCGCCTCAGCGGCGTACGCCTTGCCCGGCCATCTGACCGGCCTTTCCCGCGACATCCCAGCCTCCCATGCAGAGATATCGAAGGGGGTGTGTCCAGGCCTGCCGGCTGCTCGGCAACCGCCCGAGGACAGGGCCAGGCAACGGAACCCCCGCTTGGTTCGCAACCTCCGCGCCCGGTCGCATCGGTCCATTCCCGACGCTCCGCTCATAAGCCGCGACCGTCAAGAGCACGCACGGACTAGTCATTTCGGGGTGGTGCGGCGATCCACGAGCTACGCGCCTTGCAGGTCTGCGCAATGCACAAAGCTGCACCTCGCGCGCTCTCGCGTCCTCCGGGAGATGCGTCCCATGCTGGGTCGATCTCGGGAGCAAAGGACAACAGTCACAAAGCGACTGCTGACCAGGCGCACTCTGACGGACGGACTCCCGCGATGGCAAAGCGCGGCATCTCCCTTCTCGACCTCACGGCTCCCATCCCCGGCGCCCAGGCCCTGGTCCCCGCCGACCTGGCCGAGCGCCTCGAGAACCTGGCCGTCGTCTCGCACCGGGCGACCACCAGCACCGGCGCGATTATCCACTCCGGCGTGGTCCAGCCGCTCTCCGACCTGGGCTTCCCCTCCCTGCGGAACTGGGACGTGGAGGTGCCCGGGCTCAACACCGGGCTGCCCTTCCGGCTGGTCCGCACACGCACCGCACCAGGAACCGGTCAGAGCCTGGAACCGGCCGGGTCGAACGCCTTCCTCGACCTCGTCGTCGACCGGATCGCGATCACCGTCCCGGGCCTCCGACCGGCCACGCTCGTCCCCTCCGCACCCGGGGTGGCGGCCCACCTGCTTCCGGACAGTGCGCGCAGCTCGGTCAAGATCATCGGCTCGGGCGTGGTCCGTATCGACCTGTCGGGCACCGGAGAGGTCGTCCGCTTCGTCGACTGGCCGGACCCGTTCGATCCCGCCGCCCCGTCGGGCGCCGTCTACCGCGTCGACTTCGACCCGACGACCTTCTTCATCGGTGGGTCGGAGATCGGCCTCACCGTCGATCGGCTCGTGTTCGACTCGTCGGCACAAGTCACTCCGCCCGAGATCATCGCCCGCGGCCAGACCCCGGGTTGGCAAGGGATCTCGATCGCCGAGGCGACGCTCTTCCTCCCGCCGAACGCACCGTTGGTCGACAAGGTGTCGGTCGGTGTCGAGGACGTGCTCCTCGGCAGCCCGGCAGGTCTTCAGGGGCAGATTGCCGTCGAGCTGGGCCGGACCCCTATCAACGCCGCAGCCGTCCAGTTCCTCCAGGAGTTCGAGGGCACCGAGCATCCGAGGACACCGAGCGGCTCAGGGCGTGAGCTGACCGTTCCGTTCGTCACCAACACTCCGAGCACCGGGCGGATGCGCGCGAAGCTCGACCCGGCCGCGCTGGGTACGTCGACGCAGCCACGGATGACGTGGACACTCCCTGACGGAACTGTCGTGGACGAGTCCGACTCCGGATGGTTCACCACGTCGGTCGGCGAGTCGATGAGCGGTCGGTTCTCCGAAGAGGTCGACAGCGAGCGGGTCCTCGACGCGCCCACGCGCTACACGTTCGTGCAGTCGGAGCCGGAGGTGAAGCACGCCGCGCCGATCAGCGTCCACGTCGGCAGCGTCGACATCGCCAACGTGGTCTCCGTGTCCGGGACGTTCGAAGCTCTCGACCTTCTCGAGCTCGAGTCCGCGCTCAACCCGGCGGACGCCGCCTCACTGCGGTGGCGACACGGCGAGGGCGCCGACGCCCACACACGCACCGGCCCCGACTTCGTCCTCATGCCGAGCCGGGAGCCCGGCACGTCGTACGTCGTCGTCACCGACACCGACAACCGCACCCGTCGGGTCCGTGTGGACGTGCTGGCCCAGGGAGCGCTGCTGATCGGTGCCGAGGACGGAGTGCACGACGCGACCGGCGCCTCCCTCCCCGTCCGGGGCGTGGAGCGGACCTATGACCTCAGCGCCTTCCACCGGGAGGGCTCGACCACGCCGTTCGCGCGTGCCAGCACGCTCTCCGGCACCACGGTCACGGTGCCCGACGGCGGACTGGCAGAGGTCACCGTCGGGATCGGCTCGGGAACCGAGCCCGAAGCACCGGCGCCTCCGGTCACCGAGGACGAGGTGCGTCGTCTGGAGGTCCGCTTCGAGTACGGCCTGAGCCACCCGGTCGCTTTCGGCGCCTACGTGCCTCGGACACAGGAGGGCACGCTCGCTGCCACCGTCCAGGCGTGGGCCGCCTTCTTCCCGGGCGCCACGTTCGTCGTCGTCGGGCGCTGCTGCGACATGGGCACCGACAGCTACAACGCCGGTCTCGCCGCCGACCGGGCCGCCGCCGTGACCACGTGGCTTCCGTCCGGCGCGACGTTCCATCGCGGGGAGCAGACCGCCCCCAACGCCGGCATGGCCGTGGCTCAGAACAACGTCGACCCACCGCTCACGGCCGACGAGAAGAGTGCCCTGCGCCTGATCCTGCAGGAGCACACCGCCACGGACCGCGCCGCCTGGGGCGGGGTCGCGACTCGCCCCGAGCGTCAGCGATACCGGCGTGCCGACATCTACGCCGTCGGCGGCACCTACACGCCACCGTCGGGTGCCGATGCGTCGGCTCAGATGCAACCCACCCAGGACCAGCAGGTCGACCCGGCGCTGCGACGCAGCTACGTGCCCGGTGAGGACGCGGACCAGGTCCCGCTGCCCGAGCCGCGCGACCCGCGGCTCCCCTGGCTCGTGCGCCTCGTGGTGTCCTGGGACTCCCCGACCGTCACCGAGTGGTCGGACGCCATTCCGACCAGGGCGGAGCTCACCTTCGAGTGGGCGACCAGCAACGTGCAGACCATCCCGGCCCCCGGCGGGGGGACCGCACCGGTCCCCGTTCGGGCACCGTCGGAACCCGTCGGGCAACCCTCCACGGAGGTGTACACCCTCACCGGCAGCTGGTCGCACGACTCCCGATCCGGCCAGACCGTCTTCTCGCTCGGCATCGCCTCCTCGGGCGACCCCGAGGGTCTGGCCGCGATCGACTCCGAGTTCCTCGCCATCGCGCTGGCGTTGGCCCCTGCCCTCCTGGCCGGGATCGGCGCCAGCGGCATCGACGGCGCCATGGTCCGGCTCGCTGCCCTCGGGATCGCCTCGGGCGTCCTGTCGAGCGTGGCCAAGGACGGGCAGGTGGTCTTCCACTCCGCCGAGATCGAGCACCGGCAACGCGGCCTCACCGACACGACCGGCTTCCGCACCCGGGTCCTCCTGGACTACACCGCCGCTGTCGGCTTCGACATCGCCGCAGACGGTCTGGGCTCGATGAGCACGGGCGACGGCTACCCGTTGAAGGTGCGGTACAAGAAGGTCGGGCTCGAGATCGACGACTCCAAGACCGAGTGGTACGACAAGTTCGGCCTCGTCTACGAGGATGTCTCGTTCGAGGTGGCCGACCCGGGACGCTGGCAGATCACCGGCCCCCTGGGCGACCTGCTCCAGATCGTGGCGACCCGCGCCGGCGTCGGATCGAGCTGGTTCGAGTGCGACCTCGAGTTCGCCCTCGATCTCGGCGTCGTCGCCCTCCACGGCGCCACCGTCCGCTGCGTCTTCGGCGACGGGGGCTTCTCCGCCGAGCTACGCGGACTCGCGGTGAGCGTGGACATCCCCGGTGTGCTCCGTGGCGCGGGCCGCCTCGTGCTCGGTGACGGTGGCGCCTTCAAGGCCGCGGTCGAGCTCGACCTGGTGAGCGTCGGCGCCAAGGCGCTCGGAGCCCTGGCCTTCGACCCCGCACACGACTTCCTGTCGATCACGCTGGGCCTCACCCTGCCCGTGGGGATACCACTCGGCGCGACCGGCCTCGGCATCTTCGGATTCCTCGGCATGTTCGTCAGCAACGGTGCGCGCGAGCTGCCCCCCGGCTTCGCCAACGATCCGGTCGGCCGCGAGATCGCCTGGTACCGCGACACCGCGCCCGAGAACAAGTTCGGTCCGGAGCGGGGGCAGTGGGCGCTCGGCCTCGGCGCGATCGTGGGTACCCTCCCCGACCAGGCGTTCACCTTCAACGCCACCGGGATGCTCGTCGTCGCCTTCCCCGACCCGAGCGTCATCTTCGGCATCGACGCCAAGCTCGTGCAGCAGCCCGCTCCCAGCGCGAGCATGCAGGGCTCCTCCTCCGACCCGAGCCTCACCATCCTGGGCCTTGTGGTCATCGACGACGAGGCCGTCGTCGTCGGCGTCCGTGGCAGCTACACGATCCCCAAGGTGCTCGAGCTCAAGCTCCCCATCGACGGGTACTTCCCCTACCCCGCGACCCCGGGCGACGCCTACGTGCGCATCGGGTCCGACGGCGTCGTGTCCGAAGGCCGGCCCGGCGACCCCGTCACGATCACGCTGCTCCCCGACACCCTGAACGTGAACGCCTTCTCCTACCTCATGGTCGAGGAGAAGAAGCTGCACCGCCTGGGCAACGACCCGGAGTTCAGCTTCGACGGATTCTCCGTCGGGTTCGGCGCCGGCTGGGAGATCCGCTGGTCCGCCGGCCCCATCAAGCTCGAGGCCGGGGCGAAGATCCTGGTCGGGTTCGGAACGAACCCCTTCCTGCTCAAGGGCGGGATCATGGTCCACGGCGAGCTCGACCTCGTCATCGTCTCGGTCTCCGCCGAGGGCCGCATCGTCGCCACGGTCTGGGAGGACGGCGGCGTCAAGGTCAATCTCAAGGGTCAGTTCTGCGGATCGGTCTCCTGCTTCTTCTTCTCCATCAAGGGATGCGTGGGGATCGAGATCGGCGACGCGCTGGCGCCGTCGGCCCCGAAACCGCCCCCGCCGCTGGGGAAGGTGTCGCTGACCGACCGGCGTGGCCACACGACGGCAGTAGCCTCCACCGGCACCCCCGGGCCCGAGGAGACCGTCTGGCCGGACACCGTCCCGGTCATCGAGTTCACCCACCACGTCAAGGCCTCGTTCGGCGGCGCCTTCTCCCCCGGCCCCGGACCCGGCGGCCCGGTGTGGTCCGGGACCTCCGAGATGAAGTACGCCTACCGGATCACCGGCGTGGAGCTCGTGCCCGACGCGGGCCCTCCTCTGGCCGGGCCGCTCGACTCCGCCTGGTGGCTGCCCACGTCCCGTCCGGGCGTTCTTTCGGACGGCGACGTCGCCGTCTCCGAGTCCGAGGGCATGTACCTCGCTCTGCTCTCCTGGGACCCGGCGCCCTGGACCTACTGGCTCACCGACGGAGGCGAGGGCACGGACGCGGACCCTGCTCAGACTCCCGGCAGGCTGTGCGACCCACCGGCCCGTCCGCGTCACAACTGTGCGCCGGGCAAGGACGCGACTCGCACCGGTCCGGAAACGGTGAACCTCCGGACCCCCACCCCGGGCCAGCCGCCGTTCCCGTCACGCTTCACCTGGTCGGGTCAGGAACGCGCCTTCCAGGCTCGGCTCACCGACGTCGTCCCCCTGCTCGCGGCCAAGGGCTGGACGCTCGCGCCGGGCCACGTCGGCACCGGTCCGTTCGGCCGGGGCGTCTGGTGGCTCGCCGCCGTCACCCAGCACTCGTTCACGGTCCGCACCACTGAGCTGAGCGGTCCACTCTCCCCGGAGCTCACCGACCCCAGCCTGCTTCTGGTGGTGTGCCACGACCTCCGCCAGCGGCCCGCCGCGGAGCAGGGCGAGGACACGTGCGCCGCCGTCGCGGACCACTTCGGACCGGACGAGGACCTGGGCGGGGCCACCTCCCTCGGGCCCGTGAAGGTGGTCTCCCACTCCACCGGCCTGACGACCGCGGAGGGCGTGGCCGGGGTACCGACGACACTGCGCTACCCGGGCGACGGCGTCACCTTCCACCTGCCGGCCGCGACCGACCGTGTCCTGCTGACGGTCCACCCGCTCGGGCAGGCCACCGCGGTCTCCGCGGTCGACGGCCACGGCCAGGTCGTGGACTCGCAGAAGGTGTCCCAGGACGAGCGAGCGGTGGACGTCGTCCTCTCGGGCAAGGACATCGTCGCAGTTCGGCTCGACGGCGGCTCCTACGAGGTCGGCGTGGTCCGGATCTGCTGGGGAAAGACCGACACGATGCCGGACGAGGAAGCCACTGGCCGGCTACCGGTCGTGGTCGGTACGTCCGAGGGCCAGGAGCAGGAGTGGGCACCCACCATCGAGGACAAGATCCGCACGGGATCGGGATCCTGTTTCCTGGTGCGTTACACGCCCACCAAGGACGTGGGCGGGTGGTCGGCACTGCGCATCCGGGAGTGGTCGGGAGAGCGGCAGGACGCCGGTCGCGTCGGAGTCGTCGAGCTGTGCGGCGTGACCGCGGACGCAACCGGGATGGCACAGGCCAACGCGGAGTTCGCGGCGCACCTCACCGCGACGATCGCGACGAAGGCGGCCGACTCCGAGCCGGCTCGCAAGGACCTCCTCGAACCGGGACGGGGTTACAGCGTTCGTGTCTCGTGGGAGTGGCAGGGATGGGTCCGGTCCGAGAGCCAGCCGGCACCGCCCGCGACCCCGTCCGCCTGGCAAACAGGAGGGACGGAGACCTATCGCTTCAGGACCGCGGCAGCGACGACGACCGGCGGGACACCGCCCGCGGAGCTCACCGAGGAGAGGGACTTCGACCCCCGCGCCCTGCTGCGCTACCTGATCGCGTTCGAGCCCGAGACCGGCACCGCCCCGCACTTCCTCGACGACACGCTCCTCGTCCATCTCGCGGTCGACCACGCCGACCAGCTCGCCGAGGAGTACGGCCGCGAGCTCGGCCTGAGGCTGCGGCGCACCGATCCGCCACCTGGAAGCCTGGAGCACCAGGCACATCCAGACGACGAGCTCCTGGTCGTCTCCTGGGGAGCGCTGTACGACGAGTACCGGCCCATCGGGCAGCGTCGCTTCATGGAGGCGATCCGGGAGGCGCCCTGCCTGGAGGAGCCCGCCCTCGGTGGCACGACGGCAACGGTCAGCGCGGACCTGGTGGCGGGAGCGTGGTACGACCTGATGCTGATGGCGACACCGACCGGTTCGCCGGACGCCGAGGACGTCGTGGTGTCCAGAACCCACTTCCAGGCGTCCCGTTACCGCAACCCCAGCGAGCTGTTGGGAGCCCTCGGGTTCGCCTCCGACGACCCTGCGGCGTTCATCGCGCCGGACGCCCTCGTCACCGCAGCGGTCCCACCGGGCGGGCTGGTGGTCGGAGACACGGCACTCGACAGCGCGCTCGCCGCAACCGGCCTCGACCCGTGGCCGCTGTCCGAGCAGGCTCGAACGTCGGTCCTGTGGCTTCTCGACGGACCAGACTGGAAGCTGGCCGGCGTGCTGCTGGAGGCCCCAGAGCCGATCGTGCGCACGGGCCGAACGAGCCTCGACGTCACTGGATGCACCTACGGCGGAGTGACGCTGACCCAGAGACGTCGCAACCTCGCCGGTACTCGCGTGCTCCTCGCTCCGGGCTCACCGGTCGTCGTCTCCGGGGCCGACGTCCTCAGTGTCACCCTTCGGCGCACGGTGACCGACCGGACGGGGTCGACGACCCTTTCCACCGTGACCGGCCGCCGGTTCGCGCTCGACATCCCCCGGTCGGTGCAGATGGAGGCAGGAACATGAGCCAGCTGGTCCCGTCGTGGGCGTTCTCCGGCCAGGCGGTCGACGCCGCGGGAGACGCGCACCTCTCTCCCGGCGTGCACTTCCGGCTGCTGACCAACCCGCTCCTCGGCCTGCCCCTCGTCCCGATCGCCGTCGGCCGGGCCGACCTACACGACCGCCTGGAGAAGTACACCCGCCACGACGTCACCTGGGTGGACTCTCACGGCGCCGTGCTGACGACCCCGTTCACCGTCAGCCCCGACAACCCGGTGACCGCCCACCTACCGCTCGGGCGGACCTGCTGCTGGGCCGCGGTGGATGCCCAGGCCGACTCCGTGCTGGCGCCGTTCCTCCCCACGCGGCCACCGCTGCTGGTGGCACACCGGGAACGCGTGTTGCCGATGCTCGACGTCAGGAAGCACATCCGCCCCCTCGACGTCGTGCTCAAGCGTCCCCCCGTCAAGCTGCCGGGCGACATCCGCTTGATCGACCGCCTGCGACAGGCACCTCTGCGTGTGGAAGGGTTGGTGGCCACACCGCTCGGGGACGCCCCGGTGGCGATCAGGAGCCGGGCGCCGTACCACGTCTACGCATCGCACGTCGAGCGCGTCGTAGTCCGCGGCAGCGGAACGGTCACCGGTATCTCCTGGCTCCCGGCGGGCAGCGTCGACGGGATCGAACCGTTCCGGATGCTGCCCCTGCCGACCGGTCCAGGAGCCCGGTACGCCGGCCCTCCGGACGGCCGTGACCAGGCGATGGAGCGGGTCCACCGAGGGGCTCCTCAGCGTTTCGGCATGCACGAGTCACCGCTGGCGACGTCGCCGTCCGCGTGCGCCGCGGCGGGTCCGTCGGACGAGGAGCAACGGGTCGAGGACCTCGCGCTCGACGCCGAGAAGAGTCTCGACCTGCTGCTCAACGACACCTCCGCCCCGCAGCAGCATCTCAGCGCCGTCGAGGAGGTCGTCGACGAGATGGGCGTCTCGCTGGGTAGCTCCGACCGGCTCCTGCTCATGGACCTCCTGCAGGGTGCGGTGGATCCCGGGTTCGCCCGGTGGCTCGGTCTGCTCGACGTCGACCAGGAGCCCCCGGACCAGGGTGTGGTCGTCGCTTACGTCGTCGATGCCCTCTTCGCGCCGGACTGGAAGACGATCCAGGAGCTGGGGCTCGAGCAGACCCTTCCCCAGGACGCGCTGGTCGAAGACGTCGGGAAAGCCGCGGCGCTGCTCCAGCAGAGCGCCCCGGACCTGGAGAAGTACGTCGAGCACCTGAAGGAGATGGCGGAAGGTCCCTTCCTCCTGGGTCGGGTCGTCCTGGCCGCCACCGTGGGAGTGCCACTGGACCAACCCGCACGGCCTGACATGGACCCCCCGCTGTCAGGCGACTGGCTTCCCGCACCTCCCCCCACCGCCCTCCGTGAGATGACGGCGCGCCTGCAGGCGCTGGTCCCGGCTGCGGGCCTCGCCTCGGCGATCGCCCAACCCGTGGGTGCCACGCCCGTCGAGCGCAATCCCAAGGACAGGACCGGCCGTCGTCGGCTGCTCACGCCGCGCCCCGACCCGACTGCCACCGGCGCCACCCAGGGAGTCCTGAACGACCGCCGCGTCGACGAGCGGGACGGCACCTGGCAGACGGCGCAGATGGACTGGTTCGGCCGCTGGTCGTCGTGGTCGAGCGAGAAGTTCCTGCCCGGTCAACGGCCCCGGCCTCCGCGCCCGGTGTTCACGTTGACGACCAGGCCTCCGACGATCGCCACGCCTGGATTCACGGGTCCCCTCGCGGGTTCGGTGCGCGTGGAGGTATCGGTGCCGCCTGCCCGGTCGTTGCCCGCAGGAGGGCGGCTCCTGGACCACCTGGAGCTGCGGGTCTCCACCGGGGTCGGTGCCCCTGCGGTGAGCACCCACCCGTTGCCCACGCCCGGCACGCCCCCGGAGGTGCTGGTGGTCCAGGTCCCCGGCCCGGCGCTGCTGCCCACCCAGGTGGGCACGGTGACCGTCACCGCGGTCTGGACCGACGGCGGCGGCGTCGACTCCGACGTGTCCGAGCCCAAGCATGCGACTCTGCACGACCCGCGACCGCCCGCTCCGGTCACGATCCCCCCGACCCTGGAGTACACCGCACGACCGGACGCCACTGGCCGGGCCCGGGCAACGCTCACCTGGGTTCCCGCCACCGGTCAGGCCGGCTTCCGGGTGTTCGTCGCCGACGAGACGACCTTGCGCGCCAAGCTCGAGGACATCGTGGCGGGCCGACTCGCGCCCGGCGACGCAGGTCAGGCTCCGAGCGCGGCGGCGGCACAGTCGGTCCTGACGCAGCTCGACGCGGCAGAGGACGCGCCCGCCCGCGGCGCTGTCTGGAACGCCAACCGGAGCCTCCTGCCACGCAGGTGGTGGCGGCAGCTGACCGCTGAACCGATACCGTCCGGCAGCAGCCCGGTCACCTTCCACCACGACGTGTCGGGCTCGCTCGGGGTGCTCGCGCTGTACCGCGTCGTGGCGGTCAGCGCCGCCAGCGTGGAGTCCGCCTTCCGCACCAGCCCGCTGCTGCCCCGCGGCGTCCCCAACCTGCTGCCTCCCCCGGCTCCCACCCTGGAGGTGCTCCCGGTCACCGACGACGACGGCGACCTGCTGGCGCAGCTCACGGTGACCGTGCCCGTGGGGCCGACCCCGGCAGCCAGGTACCGGATCCGTCGCGCGACCGCGACCACGGACCCGGCGTTCATGCCGGTCGTGGCCGAAGGGCCGGTGCCGCCGCGGACAGCCACGGCCCCACAGGTCTTCACGGTCATCGACACGGGCGCCACACCGAGTGGTCCGCGGGAGTCCCTCGCGCCGTGGCTGCGCTACCACTGGCGCGTCGAGGTCCAGGGGGCGGCGGCTCCCGGCGGAGGTCCGACCGGCGAGTGGTCGAGCCCGTCCGCCCCGGTGTCCACCATCACGATGCCGCCGGAGCCGCCCGCACCGGTCTCAGGTCTCACCCTGGTCCGGGACGTCGAGGGCGTGCACGTCCGGTTCACACATCCCGATCCTCTCGCCGGCGGCGGGACGGCCGGCTACACGCTGGACGTCTACCGACAGCTCGCCGGCCAGCCGCTACGGCACCTGCACAGCCTTCCCGGGCAAGCACCTCCGCCGAGAGGCCGCGGGACCAACCCGGCAGCCTCCTTCCACATCATCGACAACGAGGCCGGCGCCGTGGCGGGAACCGTCTACCAGGTCGTAGTCACCGACCCGATCGGGCGCGCCTCGACACCGAGTCCGCCACAGGAGGCACCATGACAGCGCTCGCGCCGGATCCGAGCACCCTGGGACTGGAGTCCCCGGCCCTGGGCCCGTGGTTCTCCACCGACCTCACCCTGCCCGTTCCCGACCCTGACCTGGCCGTCGCGGTCACCATCCCGGGCGGCACCGACTGGCTGCCTCCCGCAACCGGGCTGCTGTCGTTCGTAGCCGCCTCGGACCCGCCGACCCCGCTGCTCGCGGCCCTGCGTGGCCCCGACGGCACCCCGCCCTTCGCGGTTGGCAGGCTCGTGGCCGTGTTCCGCCTGCTGCCGGAGGTGGAGCAACGACTCACCGCACTGCTGGCCTCGATCCCCCCGGCCGACGGGACCACCGCGGCACCCGGAACCGTCGCGCGGGCGGGTGTACGCACCTTCGCGCTCGAGCTGCCGGAGGACCCGGCCTCGTTGACCGCTCTGCGTGCCCGGGTCGACCCACCCGTAGGCGGGGCGCTCACCGATGCCGAGGCGGCCGAGCAGCTGGGCCTCTCCGCGGGCGGCTCCGCGCTCGGGAACGCTTCGGAGCCGATGACAGACCTGAAGCAGCCGGGGGTCTTCCTCGGCGAGGGAGACCGCCTGCTCCGGTTCACCGGGGACACCGCGGTCCGGCTCATGGCCTTCGATGCGCGAGGCCGCTGTGTCGACCCCGGCGCGGTCGCGGCCTGGTGGACGCAGCTCACCAGCTCGACGTTCACCAACCTCCGGGCGCTCGGTGTCGATCCACGGATCGCATCGACCGACCCTCAGCTGACCGTCCAGCTCGTCGGCCCGGACGAAGGCCCGGCGGACGCGGCCGTGCTCTCCCGGCTGACCACCGGGAACACCACCGGCAGCGGGTCGATCCGCGTGCGCGGCAGCGGCTCCGCCGCCGCGTCGTTCGCACTCGGTGGCGGGAGCGCCGAGGACGCGCCACTTCCGCTGGTCGCCGCGCTTCCCGCCGGCAGCTACGCAGCGACGGCGGATCTGTGGCCCTCTGGCCCGGTCGCGTCGGTCACCCGGGACTTCGTGCGGGTGGCGCTCGTCGATGTCGAGTCACACCTGACCGGGCAGCCTCGGGTCGCTTCCTCGGGCGCCGGGAGCGACGCCCAGCGTCGGGCCGCGGACCAGGCACGCGCGTCGACCCGCACGCTCGTGGACCGCGCCACCACCGCGGACGGGCAGATCGTCCTCCTCCCGACCAGCGACGCCGCGATCGGTGGCGTGCTTGCGACCCTCGGCTCCGGTCAGGCGACGATGGTGGCTCCCGTGCTGGACCGGGCGTCCGGCGCCCTCACACCGGTCCCCCTGCCGACGGTCGCGCCGCCCGCGACCCTGCCGAACCCGGTCACGTTGACGGCGATGACCGGGGGCGGGACGGAGGACTCCGGAACCGTCGTCGGTCAGCGGGCGCTCGTCGAGACGTCCGTCGGCCCGGCCCTAGAAGGGGCTTGGTTCCGCGTGTGGCCGCAGTACTTCGACGCCGCGACGGGGCGTCATGAACGTGGCGCCGGAGGAGGTGGGACCGTCGACGCCGCGGGCGTGGTCCGGGCAGTCGTGCGGCTGGCCGACGGCGCGGTCGCGCCGTCGAACCGGATGGGTCTGGACCTGATGCTCGTCACCGCCTCCGGCGCCACCCGGTATCCGGAGGTGCGGGTCGAGCGGCCTGCGCCGGTGGGTGGAGCCATGCCTCAGCTGTCCTCGCTGACCGACTCGATCGTCGCTTGCGAGACCGGCACCACGTTCGCGGGGTCCGTACCCGACGGCGCACTGCCGTCCGGCGTGACCCTCGTCGCGCTGTCGACCCCTCCGGCCCTCGTCGACCCCGGAGGCATCCCGGTGTCCGCGTGGAGCGCTTCCACCATTGCCGGAAGTCTCGGCGCCGGTGACGTCGTACAGCTGACTGAACCTGCCTGGAAGGGCTGGCGCGGGGGCGAGGACCCGTCCGTCCTCGGTTTCGCTGCGGCGGTCACGCGGATTCAGCGGACCGGTCTGACCCGGCTTCTGCAGACCGGAGCGCCGCTGCCGACCCAGTCCAGAGACGAGGTGGCGGCCGCCGTGCTCGACAGCAGCACCGCGGACGGAACGGTCGCGGCGGTCCGCCCGCTCGGTGCGCACCACGAGCTCCCTCCCCACCAGAACGGCCATCCCGGTGCCCCGGCGGACGACGAGCGACACGGTGCCGGTGCCCGGTTGCGCGGCCCGGCGGTCGTCGGACTCGCCGAGATCCTGCGCGAACGGGTGGCGGGCACCACCGCGGACCTCGCCGCGGACGCCTCCACACCGCTCCCCGCCCCCATCGCGCCGACGGTTCCGGGCTCGTGGGCGGCGACCCTCCGGACCGTCGGCTTCGGGATCGAGGCCGAACCGGGCCTCACCGAGCTGCTCAACGCTGTCGGCCCGAACGCCTTCCCCTTCGGCGCGACGCTCGAGGACATCCGGCAATGGCTGGCCGCGCAGGGCATCACCGTCCCGACAGCGACGGGTGACTCGGCGACCAGCATCGTCCGGGCCGTCGACCGTCGGCTTCTGGGAGCCCGCAGCGGCTACCGGGAGGCGGCCACAGCGCTCGCGGCAGCGTTCTCCCGCGCGCAGGACTTCGTGTACGTCGAGACACCGGCGGTCGACGTGCTCGCGACCGGCTCGGGGGGCGCTGCGCTCAACGTCTGGCAGAACCTCGTGGACCGGGCCACCGAGAACAGGGTCCTCCGGATCCTGCTGTGCGTGCCACGACGACTCCCGCCCGGCACACCGGCGAAGCTGCAGCGGGTGCGTGACAAAGGGCTGCGAACCGCGCTCGACTCGTTGCGCGCGGCCGCCGGCGACCGACTCGCCGTGCTCACGCCCACGACGGGTCCCGGCCGCTCCCTGCACCTGGACGCGACCAGCGTGGTGGTCGACGACGCGTGGGCCCTGACGGGCGGGACTCACCTGTGGCGCCGTGGGCTCAGCTTCGACGCGTCTCTCTCAGTCGCGGTCTTCGACGAACGGCTGTCGAACGGTAGGCCGGCCGAGATCGTCGCCTTTCGCCGGACCCTTGTCGCGGACCGGCTCGGCCTTCCGACGAACCTGTTGCCAGAGGACCCGGCCGAGCTGGTCAGAGCCGTCCGCCAGCTCTCCGAGCGCGGCGGCGGCCTGCGGCTCAGCCCTGAGACCATCGAGGCCCCCGACCCGGATCCGACGGAGACCGACGTGGCCGCCTGGAACCCGGACGGGGCGCCTCCGCCCACAGGCTTCGACGCGATGGTCTGGCTGGCGACGCTGGGGGCGGCCGTCCAGGCCGAGCTGGAGGCCGAAGTCCCCGGGTCGCCCTAGGACGGGAACGGGTCGGACGAAGAAACGGCCCAGCTCAGCGGAGGTTGGGGCGGACGTGGAGGCCGACCTCGGGGTCGACGACGACCTCCTGAGCGGCCGGGATGCCGTCCGCGTCGAGGGTGGCGTCCAGCGGCACGTTGCGCTTCACCATGGCGAGGGCGATGGGCCCCAGCTCGTGATGGCGGGCCGACGTACCGACGAAGCCGACGCTCTTGCCGTTGTAGAGCAGCTCGGCACCACGCGTCGGTAGGCGGTTGTCGGAGCCGTCCAGGTGCAGCAACGTGAGCCGGCGCGGAGGTCGGCCGAGAGTGTGGACGCGGGCGACGGTCTCCTGGCCGCGGTAGCAGCCCTTGTCGAGGTGGACGGCGGTGCCGATCCAACCGGCCTCGTTCGGGATCGTCCGGTGGTCGGTGTCGAGCCCGAGCCTCGCCTCACCGCGAGCGATGCGCAGTGCCTCGAAGGCCCACATGCCGCACGCGGGGCCGGCGGCCTCGGCGAAGATCTCCAGGTCCTTGCGAGGCACGAACACGTAGCCGGAGTAGGGCGCGCCCTCGATTCGCGCGGCGGGGCGCCACACGACGGCTAGCTCGTCGGTCACGTCGGTGACCTCGACGCGCATCATGAAGCGCATCCGGTCCAGCCACTCGGCGAGCGCGGGCGCCTGGCCGGGCTCGACGTGGGCCGTGAAGGCCTCACCGTCGTCGACGCCGTACATCGCGTGCTCGACGTGGCCCTGCGGGCTCAGGATGAGCGCCGCGGTCGGCACGTTCGGGGGCAGGCTCTCGAGGTGCTGCGAGGTGAGCGAGTGCAGCCAGGTGAGCCGGTCGGGGCCGCTGACGCGGACGACGCCGCGGTGCGAGAGGTCGACGAAGCCCTCCCCCGACTCCAGCACCCGCTGCTCCTTGTTGAACGATCCGTAGTGCGCGGCGACGAAGGAGTCGATCCCGTCACCGGCGACAGCTCCGGGGAGCTTCAGGAGTGGGCTGGGCTCAGTTCTTGCAGACACGCTTCGAGCGTACCCCGGGCCCTCCGTCCGCTTCGCCCGGCTTTGAGGCGCTCGGGTGTGCACGATGCACAAGTGCGTCTGCCAAGTTCGTCCGCCCGTGACGTAGGCGCGGCCTGAGCAGCCGCTTAGTGTCGTGGCTCACAGATATTTGTGTGGCGCGGGCCACAGCAAGCATGGAGGGTCAATGGAGCTCGGCTACCTGCCGTGGGACAGTGCGAACGCAGCGGCGCAGCGCCTCGACGAGGTGGGCGTCCGCGACGACCGGGTGGAGCTGACCTACCGCGACTTCAACGCCTGGATCGAGGCGTTCGCCGAGCAGCTGGCGGAGCACGGGTTCCAGCGCCGCGACGTGGTCGCGATCATGCTGCCCAACCGGGTCGAGCTGCTCGTCGCGATGTTCGCCGCCTGGCGCCTCGGTGGCGCGGCCACGCCCGTTAACCCGGTCTTCACCGCGAGCGAGGCCGACTACC
Organism: Nocardioidaceae bacterium; assembly: GCA_035762105.1. Lineage (GTDB taxonomy): Bacteria > Actinomycetota > Actinomycetes > Propionibacteriales > Nocardioidaceae > Nocardioides_C. The sequence goes on from DASTPU010000150.1 coordinate 26,532, forward strand.
AGATCGACGACTCC
>DASTPU010000151.1:0-6836 GCA_035762105.1 Nocardioidaceae bacterium
TCTGTGGGTGTTCGGCCTGGCGCTGGGCGGCTTCGGCACCATCCTCGGCGCGGTCAACTTCATCACCACGATCATCTGCATGCGGGCGCCCGGCCAGACGATGTTCCGGATGTCGATCTTCACCTGGAACATCCTGCTGACATCGGTGCTGGTCCTCATGGCCTTCCCGGTGCTGGCGGCCGCGCTGCTCGCGCTGGGCGCCGACCGCCAGCTCGGTGCGCAGATCTTCAACCCGGAGAACGGCGGGGCGCTGCTGTGGCAGCACCTGTTCTGGTTCTTCGGCCACCCCGAGGTGTACATCATCGCGCTGCCCTTCTTCGGCATCGTCTCCGAGATCTTCCCGGTGTTCAGCCGCAGGCCGCTGTTCGGCTACAAGGGGCTGGTCTTCGCCACGATCGCCATCGCGGGCCTGTCGGTCACGGTGTGGGCGCACCACATGTACGTCACCGGCGCGGTGCTGCTGCCGTTCTTCGCCTTCACGACCATGCTCATCGCCGTCCCCACCGGGCTGAAGTTCTTCAGCTGGATCGGGACGATGTGGCGCGGCTCGCTCACGTTCGAGACGCCGATGCTGTGGTCCATCGGCTTCCTGGTGACCTTCCTCTTCGGCGGCCTGACCGGCGTCATCCTGTCCTCCCCGCCGCTGGACTTCCACGTCAGCGACTCCTACTTCGTGGTGGCGCACTTCCACTACGTGGTGTTCGGCACCGTGGTGTTCGCGATGTTCGCCGGCTTCTACTTCTGGTGGCCCAAGTTCACCGGCAAGATGCTCGACGAGCGGCTCGGCAAGATCCACTTCTGGCTGCTGTTCGTCGGCTTCCACACGACGTTCCTCATCCAGCACTGGCTGGGCGTGATCGGCATGCCGCGCCGGTACGCCGACTACCTCGTGGAGGACGGCTTCACCGGCTGGAACCAGGTCTCCACCGTCGGAGCCATGCTGCTGGGCGCCTCGACGCTGCCGTTCCTGTGGAACGTGTACCGCACGTGGCGGCACGGCGAGAAGGTCGGCGTCGACGACCCGTGGGGCTACGGCGGGTCGCTGGAGTGGGCGACGTCCTGCCCGCCGCCGCGGCACAACTTCACCTCGCTGCCCCGGATCCGGTCCGAGCGGCCGGCGTTCGACCTGCACCACCCGGAGGTCGCCGCGGCCGACCTGGCGACCCCGCACAAGACCGTCCTCGAGGAGCTGCTCGGCGAGCCGGAGCTCGAGGGAAGGGACCGCTGAGGTGAAGATCGAGACCTGGCTCTTCGGTTCGGGCATCTTCTTCTTCACGCCCATCGGGATCGTCTACGGCTGGCTCAGCGGCTGGGAGGCCGTCGGCACCGTGGCCCTGCTGCTCACGGCGGGACTCGCCGGCCTGATCGGCGGGTACCTCGCGGTGACCTCCCGGCGGATCGACCCCCGCCCCGAGGACAACCCGAGCGGTGAGATCGCGGAGGCGGCCGGTGAGCTCGGCTTCTTCGCCCCGCACAGCTGGTGGCCGCTGCCGCTGGCGCTGGCGGGTGCGGTCATCTTCACCGGGCTGGCCGTCGGCTGGTGGCTGTTCTACCTGGGCGTCCCGCTCGCCGCCTTCGCCGTCGTCGGCTGGGTGTACGAGCACAGCCGCGGAGAGCACGCGCACTGATTTCGACGGCTGGAAGCGTCACGACGGTCGAGCGGAGCGGCCTGATCGGTCACCCGCAGATCCCGTCCCCTGCACGCAACCTCTCGGGTCATCCCGGTGCCGAGCGCCCATCGCTGACGGCAGTCGTCGGCGGGCTTGTGCACCAAGTCCGGCCGCTGGCCACCATCGTGTCGGACCAGGGCGGCCCCTTCCGGTCGGTCCGCTGCGAGGCGTCCATCGCCCCCACCCTGACGAGCGGCACGTCCGCACCCACTCGCGACGCCCGAGCAGAACGAATCCCGCGGACGCGGCTGCGGTCGCTGGCGTCACGGATGCGACTAGTCCGCCGTAGCCTGTCGTGCGTGCGCGGCGCGCACCAGCGGGGTGGACGCCGGTCGAGCGGTGGTCCCGCGGATCACGAGTGCGGGGTCCAGGACGACGTCGCGGGCCGCGGTGCGTCCGTCGTCGAGCCGCTCGGCGGCTGCCTGGACGGCCAGCTCCGCCATCCGCGCCGCGTCCTGGCGCACGGTGGTGAGGTCGATGAAGGACAGGCCGGCGATCGGGCTGTCGTCATAGCCGACGACGGAGACGTCTCCCGGGACGTTGAGACCAGTGCGGATGAGCGTGTCCAGAAACCCGTGCGCGCACAGGTCGTTGCCGGCGAGGACCGCGGTCGGCGGGTTATCCGCCTGTAGCAGCTGGCGGGCGGCGCGGGCGCCGGACTCCTCGGTGTAGTCGCCAGGCAGGACCCGGACGTGCTCCTCGAGTCCGTGACGGCGCATCGCGGTGCGGTAGCCGCGTCGCCGCTCGGTCGCGCCCGGCAGGGTGCCGCCGTCGACGTGGACGATGTCGCGGTGGCCGAGGCCGACGAGGTGATCGATCGCCTGCTGTGCGCCCCGGTCGTCAGCCGTGCGGACGGAGTCGACGCCGGGCAGGCCGATCCGCCGCCCGACCTGGACGATCGGCAGCTGCTCGGCCAGCTCGGCCAAGGGCTCCTGGGCGAGGTAGGGGCCGATGAGGATCAAGGCTTCGACCCGGTAGCCGAGCAGCTCCTCGACGGCCTTCTCCTCGCCTCGTGAGGGGCCGATGGCGCCGAGGGCGACGGCGTAGCCCAGGCGTTCTGCCGCGGGGTAGATGCCGTCGACCAGGGCGACGTCGTGCGGCTGGCGCATGGTGAACAGCACGCCCAGGTGGCGGCTGCGACCACGGCGGAGCATCTGGGCGGCGGTGTCCGGGTGGTAGCCGAGCTCGGCGGCGGCGCCCAGGACCCGCTCCCGCGACTCGGCGCTCGGCCCCGGGGCACTGCGCATCACCAGCGACACCAACTGTCGTGACACCCCGATATGAGCGGCGACGTCGCCCATCGTCGGCCGCCTCCCCCGCTCAGTGGGGATGGGAGACACCGCTGGGGGGTCCGGCTGCTGCCTCAACTCGTCCTCCCGCGCCTTGACAACTGTGGTGCAGCCTACCCAGACTCATGGCACGTGCTAACTGGCACGTGCTAACAATCGCAGAACGCAGAGGACGGAGAACGCAATGGGGCGCTCGGGAGTGTTCGGACGGCCGAGGATGGGGACGCGTGCCGCGCTGGTCGCCGTGGCGGTCACCGGCTTGGCCGCGTGCAGCAGCACGGGGGGTGCCCAGGAGGAGCAGGGCGGTGCGGGGTCGTCGGCCGGGCAGGCGGACACCCCGCCGATGACGGTCGCGATGGTCACTCACGCACCCGCGGGGGACACGTTCTGGGACATGGTGCGCAGCGGGGCGGAGGTCGCGGCGGCCAAGGACAACGTCGAGCTCCGCTACGCCGGCGACGCCGACGCCAGCAACCAGGCCACCCTGCTGCAGAACGCCATCGACAGTGGAGTCGACGGGATCGCGGTCACGCTGACCAATCCCGAGGCGATGGCCGGCGCGATGGCCAGGGCCGAGGCAGCCGGCATCCCGGTGGTCGTCCTGAACTCCGGCCTCGACGACTGGGAGGAGCTGGGTGCGCTCTCCTTCTTCGGGCTCGACATCGAGGCCTCCGGGGTGATGTCGGGTGCCCAGCTCGCCGAGGCGGGCGGTACGAAGGGTCTGTGCGTGATCCAGGAGCAGGGGTCGGTGGTGCTCGAGGCGCTGTGCGACGGCGCGATCGAGGCCTTCACAACCGGCCCGATGGAGAAGCTGTACGTCACCGGCACCGACCTGCCGTCCGTGCAGTCCACGCTGGGCGCGAAGCTGCAGCAGGACCCCAGCATCGACAGCATCGTGACGCTGAACGCGCCGATCGGGCTGGCCGCCGTCGCCGCGGAGGCGGACGCCGGGACGACCACCGAGATCACCACGCTCAACCTCTCCGAGGACCTCCTCCAGCCGATCGAGGCGGGCGACATCCTCGCGGTCATCGACCAGCAGGGCTGGCTGCAGGGCTACGAGGCCGTCGACGCACTGTGGCTGTACAACACCAACGCCAACATCCTCGGCAGCGGCCAGCCGGTGCTCACCGGCCCGACCTTGATCAACCAGGAGAACATCGACACCGTCGCCCCCTACGTGAGGCAGGGGACGCGATGAGCCAGCGCCCGAGCCTTCGTGTCGGAGTCATCGGCTGCGGGATGATCGGCAGCGACCACGTGCGCACCCTCACCACCGGGGTCTCCGGTGCGGAGGTCGTCGCCGTCAGCGACGCAGACCCGCAACGCGCCGCGCAGGCCGCCGAGCTCACCGACGGCGCCGCGCGCCAGCCCGACCCCTTCGCCGTGATCAACGACGAGCGGATCGACGCCGTGCTCATCGCGTCGTCCGAGGACACGCACGAGCAGTTCGTCCTCGCCTGCGTCGAGGCGGGCAAGCCCGTGCTGTGCGAGAAGCCGCTGGCCCCCACCCCCGCGGCGTGCCTGCGTGTGGTCGAGGCCGAGGTCGCGCGGGGCCGCCAGCTCGTGCAGGTGGGTTTCATGCGCAGGTTCGACCCCTCCTACCGCGAGATGAAGCGGCTGCTGGACTCCGGTCAGCTCGGTGCCCCGCTGGTCCTGCACTGCGTGCACCGCAACGCCGAGTACCCGCCGTTCTACGACTCCTCGGCGCTCGTCACCGCCACCGGCGTGCACGACATCGACATCGCCCGGTGGCTGCTCGGACAGGAGATCGTGGCCGCCACGGTGCACAACCCGCGCCCGTCGAGCCTGGTGCGCGAGGGGTTCCAGGATCCGCAGTTCCTGGTCCTGCACACCGACGGCGGCGCGGTCGTCGACGTCGAGATCTTCGTCAACGCCCGCTACGGCTACGACGTGCGCGCCGAGCTCGTCGGCGAGCGCGGGACCGCATCGCTGATGCCGCCGGCCACCGCGACGGTCCGCCTGGACGGCATGGACGGGCAGCCCGTCCTGGCCGACTCCCGCCCGCGGTTCGCGCCGGCGTTCCGCAACGAGCTGCAGGCCTGGGCGGACGCCGCGGTCCACGGGCGGGCCGTCGGAGCGAACGCCTGGGACGGCTACGCGGCGGCGGCAGTCGCCGAGACCTGCTTGACGGCTGCGACCACCAGGACGACCACCCCCGTGAGGCTCGCCGACAAGCCCGCGCTCTACACCGACGACTCGAAGGAGGCACGATGAAGATCGGCCTGAACACCGACGGCGTCCGCCACCTGACGCTGGACGAGACCCTCGACCTGGCCGCCGACCTTCGCCTCGACTACGTCGAGTTCGCCACTGGCAACTGGTCCTCCGCGCCGCACGTGGACCTCGACGCGCTCCTCTCGGGTGCCGGTGCCCGACGTGATCTGCAGGCCAAGCTCGCCGAGCGCGACCTGCGAATCAGCGCGCTGACCTGCTCGGGCAACCCGCTGCACCCCGGCCCGAGCGGTCGGGAGCACGACGCGGTCACCCGCGCCACCATCGAGCTGGCCGGGCTGCTCGGCGTCGAACGCGTGATCATGATGTCCGGGCTGCCCGCCGGGCCGGGTGACTCCCACCCGAACTGGGTGACCGTCTCCTGGCCGCCGGAGGCCGGGGAGCTGCTGGAGTGGCAGTGGACGTCGGTCGTCCTCCCGTACTGGCGGAAGCTGGTCCCGTTCGCCAACGCCCACGGCGTGGCGAAGCTCTGCCTGGAGCTGCACGCGCAGCAGGTCGTCTACAACGTGCCGACCTTGCACCGGCTGCGGGACGAGGTCGGCCCCACCGTCGGCGCGAACCTGGACCCCAGCCACCTGATGTGGATGGGCGCCGACCCGGTGGCCAGCGTGGCCGCCCTGGGGGAGGCGATCTACCACGTGCACGCCAAGGACACCCGCATCGAGCCCAACGCCGCAACCCGCACGGTGCTCGAGACGCTGCCGCTGTTCACCGACACCCCGGCCGAGCGGGCCTGGAACTACGTCACGCTTGGCGACGGCCACGACGAGAACTTCTGGCGGCAGTTCCTCGCCGCACTGGCCGCCGCTGGCTACACCGACGTTCTCAGCATCGAGCACGAGGACACCACCATCGACCCGGTGGAAGGCGTCCGCCGCACCGTCGACCTCCTCCGCCGGCTCGCTCCCGTCTCCACCACCTGAACGCCGGCGAGCACAGCTGCGCCGCTGCTCGTGACTCCAGTTGGGCTTGCACAGCTTGAGGGGCCTCCCGGTGTAGCGTGGTGGTCACGTACGGCGACCCCGACCTCGGGGAGACTCCCAGGATGCGCCGGTCCTCCAGCGCACGTCGTGCGCGTGACAGCGAACGCCGCCGGGCTTGGCGAGCAACTCGGTTGAGGAACTGCGTGGTTGGCCGGCCGCGGCGCGTCGCGCGTCGCGGCCGGCTCGGTGCAGCACCGGATCCTCACGAGCACCCGCGGCGTACGTGCTCGCCGCGGGTGGTCGGGAGTGCGACCGAAGACATGGCCCTGGGGCGGAGGGCGGTCAGCGGGTGCGCGGCTCTGCCGCCTTTGGCGAACTCCCGACCGCCTCCTGCACGTCATCCGGACGCCCGGGCGAAGACCTCGTGCCAACGGCAGCGGAGGGCCCCCGCGGGTACGGGGACCCTCCTGCTGAGACTCCCGACGTGCTGGGCGGTTACTGCTGACCCTGGACGAGCTGCGGACGGTCCTCCTCCAGATGGGCCTCGACCTCGTGGCCGTGGTGCGCCGCCGCCAGCTCGGCGGGGGTCACCGGCTCGACGCGGTCCTCGAAGAAGAACCGGGAGACGCTCGCCCGCAGCCGCTCGGAGCGCCTGCCGCGCCGGCGGACGCCGTTCTCGTCCTCCAGCTCGCCGATGG
>DASTPU010000152.1:0-2409 GCA_035762105.1 Nocardioidaceae bacterium
CACCGCCGATACCACCGCGGAGATGTAGAACGCCCGGTTGATCGTGGTCAGGCCGTTCTCGCCGGGCCGCGGCCGGGTCAGGTAGATGCCGAGGACGGCGGTCAGCGCACCGAGCGCCGGGACGATCAGCGGGAAGACCAGGCCCTCCTGGCCGAAGGCGACCTGGCCCAGGATCAGCGCGGCCACCAGCGTGACGGCGTAGGACTCGAACAGGTCCGCCGCCATGCCGGCGCAGTCGCCGACGTTGTCACCGACGTTGTCGGCGATGGTCGCGGCGTTGCGCGGGTCGTCCTCGGGGATGCCCGCCTCGACCTTGCCCACCAGGTCGGCGCCGACGTCGGCGGCCTTGGTGAAGATGCCGCCGCCGACACGCATGAACATCGCGAGCAGTGCGGCGCCGAAGCCGAAGCCCTCGAGCACCGTCGGCGCGTCCTCCTGATAGGTGAGGACGACGACGGCAGCGCCCAGGAGCCCCAGACCGACGGTGGCCATGCCGACCACACCGCCCGTGCGGAACGCGACCTTCATCGCCGGGTCGCGGCCCTCGTCACGTGCGGCGGCGGCGACGCGGACGTTCGCACGCGTGGCCAGCCACATGCCCAGGTAGCCGATGGCGGCGGAGAACGCCGCACCGACCAGGAAGAACAGCGACCGGCCGAACCGGACGCCGGCATCGCCGGGGAGCAGGAAGAGCAGGCCGAAGACCAGCACCACGAAGATGCCGAGCGTCCGGAACTGCCGGTTGAGGTAGGCCGCGGCGCCCTCCTGCACGGCGCGCGCGATCGTCTTCATGTTCTCGGTGCCCTCATTCGCACTGAGAACTTCTCGGCGAAACAGCGCCGCCATCGCCAGGGCTGCCACCGCGATCAACGCGACGACAACCACATAGGAGAGGTTGAGCCCGGTCATTCGTCCTCCTTGACGTCGCCCTCGGGCAGGGCGTTGAAACAGCTGTCCGCGGCCGGCCCGCTGGACCGACCGCTGACAGGAATCGGCTCGTTCGTGTCGACGGACCGCAAGATGGGCAGGATCCGTCCGACCTGCGGAGTGTAGAGCGCCCCCGACCCAAAGTTCACGTCGGTCCACCTACCGACATGGTTCTCACCGTGTGAAAGTACCCACACGGTGCCGCCTTCGCGAGCCCTCTCAGGGCGTCTCCGTGGCGGCCACGGCCTCCTCGAGCGTCTCGTGAATCGGGAACACCTTCGTGAGGCCGGTGATCCGGAAGATCTTCAGGATCCGCTCCTGGTTGCAGACGAGGCGGAGGGAACCGTCGTGCTGGCCGACCCGCTTGAGGCCTCCGACGAGCACGCCGAGCCCGGTCGAGTCGAGGAACTCGACCTCACGCATGTCGACGACGATGTGGTAGTGACCCGAGTCGACGAGCTCGACCAGCTGGTCGCGCAGTCTCGGCGCCGTGTAGACGTCGATCTCACCACCGACCGCGACCACGCTGCGGCCGCTCTCGGTACGGGTCGACAACGACAGGTCCACGCAGATCCTCCATGCCTCCATCGGTCAACACACAGCGCTCACCGCGTGCCGGGCTCATCCGCATTCAACCATGATGCGAGACTCACGAGGTGCCCCGCCCGAACGACCTGCTCGATGTCCTGCTGACCGGTCCGCACCGGACCGGACGTGTCACGCACATCGAATCGATACCCGCCCGGGCCGCCAAGCCCGGCGCGTGGCCGCTCTGGGTGGACCCCGTCGTGCGCGATCGCTTCATGACCGCAGGCATCGTAGCGCCCTGGGCCCATCAGGCACAGGCCGCTGCGCTGGCCTGGTCGCGACGGCACGTCGTCATCGCCACCGGCACCGCGTCGGGCAAGTCGCTGGCCTATCAGCTCCCGGCGTTGACGGCGGCCCGCACGGGCCGGCGCCTCGGCGGCACGACGCTGTACATCTCGCCCACCAAGGCACTGGCCGCCGACCAGCTGCGCTCGCTCGACGAGCTCGGCGTCCCCGGTGTCATGGCCACCACTTACGACGGCGACACCCCGATCGAGCTGCGCGACGTGGCCCGGACGCACGCGACGTACCTGCTGACGAACCCGGACATGCTGCACCACGCGATGCTGCCCGCGCACCACCGCTGGGCCGGATTCCTCCGGTCGCTGCGGTTCGTCGTGGTCGACGAGTGCCACGGCTACCGCGGCGTCTTCGGCTCTCACGTGGCGCAGGTCCTACGGCGGCTGCGCCGCGTCTGCGCGATGTACGGCTCGACGCCGACGTTCCTCCTCGCCTCCGCGACGACGGCGAACCCGGCCCGCACCGCCGAACTGCTCATCGGCATGCTGCCCATCGAGGCCGTGACCGAGGACGGCTCGCCCAGCGGCGCGAAGACGTTCCTCCTCTGGGAACCGCCCCTTCTGGGCGACGGCGCCACCCGGGACGCTCGCAGCG
>DASTPU010000153.1:0-2272 GCA_035762105.1 Nocardioidaceae bacterium
GCCCACCGTCAGCGGCCATTCCCGTCCATATGGACGACAACGACACGGGATGACCGATTCCCTCTGCACTTCCCGTCCATATGGACGGGATCGTCGGCGGAACCGCTTCGAGAGCGCCACTCTCATGTCACCTGAGCCCCCGGACAGCGGCTCGACGTCACCGTGACACCGCTGGTGACGCCGCCTGACGTCATATGACGCCACACAGCCTTGACATGACATCACAGTGGTGTCATCGTGGTGCACATGGACATCACGCCGTACATCGACAGCCTCCGTCGCGACCTCGCGGCAGCCGCCGAGGCCGGAGGCGACGAGGCGAAGGCCGCCGCCGAGCGGCTCTCGCTCGCGCTCGACCCCGCGATGCGGCTCGCCCTGATGGACGCGCTGTCCCAGGCGGCCGCCGAGATCACGAGTGAGCTCCCGGCCGGCTCGGTGGACGTGCGGCTCCGCGGCCGCGAGCCTGAGTTCGTGGTCGACGTACCCACCACCATGCCGCTCGCGGCGCCGATGCCGCCGAGCCCGCCGGCACCCCCGGAGCCCGAGGAGGAGGACGAGGACGGCACGGTCGCCCGGATCACCCTCCGCATCCCCGAGTCCCTCAAGACCAAGGCCGAGGAGATGGCTGCCCGCAGTGGCCACTCCCTCAACACCTGGCTGGTCAACACCATCCGGATGGCGACGCGGGAGAAGGCGCTCAGCGTCGACATCGACCTGTCGAGCATCCCGTTCATCGAGGAGATCCAGCGCGGTCCGGGCCGCCGCGGCGGACGCCGCATGACCGGCTGGGTCTGAGCCCGGGTCGCCGAGGCGGCCACCGACCACACCGAACCAACCGACCGGCGCGCCGGCTCGGGAGCCGAGCACACCCTGAACACGCCACTGAGGAGACTGCAATGCGCTACTCGTTCCCCACCCCCGAGCCGACCTCGTTGTACGTCGAGATCGGCTCCGGACTGGTCAAGCTCCATGCCGTCGAGACCACCGAGACCGAGGTCGTCGTGGAGGGAAAGGACGCCGACAGCGTCACCGTCGAGCAGCGCGGTGACGAGATCGTCATCAAGTCGAACCAGCGTCGCGCCGGCTTCCTGAGCTTCGGCAACGACATCGACGTCACCGTGAGGCTGCCTCACGACAGCGAGGTCACCGTGAAGCTGGGGTCAGCCGACCTCGTGGGCACCGGCCGGTTCGGCTCCGTGCACGTGAAGAACGGCTCCGGCGACGTCAGCCTCGAGGACATCAGCGGCGAGGCCGTGGTGCAGAGCGGTTCCGGAGACGTGCGCATCGCCAGCTCCCTGAAGGACCTCCGGGTCAAGAGCGGCTCGGGCGCGGTGCACGTCGGCCGGGTGGAGGGCAGCACGGTGATCGTGTCCGGCTCCGGTGGCATCAGCGTCGACTCCGCGAAGGACGAGACCGTCGCCAAGACCGGCTCCGGGGACGTGCGCATCGGGGAGACGAACAGCTCGGTCTCGATGACCAGCGGCTCGGGCGACCTCGAGGTCGGTTCGATCAGCCGCGGCTACGTCAAGGCCAAGTCCGCGTCGGGCGGTGTCCTCGTGGGTGTCCCGGGAGGCGTTCCCGTCTGGACAGACATCAGCACGATCAGCGGCAGCATCCGGTCGAACCTCGAGGGTGCCGGCACCGCCGAGGACTACCAGGACCACATCGAGATCCGCGCGACCACGGTCAGCGGAGACGTCGTCCTCACCCAGCTCTGAACACCGCCAGCGAAGACCCAGGGAGAAACGCCATGTCCGAGTACAACCACTACGTCGCCTACCGCACCGCCACCGACGAGATCCGCGACCGCGTCGAGCGCACCCGGCGCAGCCGTGGCGGGGTCGGCCCCCGCAGGCGCGGCGGCCGCAAGGCCCTCGCCCGTGGGCTGCACACGATCGCCGACCGCCTCGACACCTGAGGCGGCCGTGGATGGCCAGGAAGACCGCGGGACGGCCACGAAGGTGACACGCGCCTGACCCGTCGATCCCGCGGCGACACGCCGCGAAGAGCGCCCCGGAGGTGACGGGTCGGCTCAGATGGGGGTGCGGTGGAAGTTCTGGAAGGAGCGCGAGGGGGTCGGGCCACGCTGACCCTGGTAGCGCGACCCGTACTTCTCCGAGCCGTACGGGTGCTCCGACGGCGAGGAGAGCCGGAAGAAGCACAGCTGCCCGATCTTCATCCCCGGCCACAGCTTGATCGGCAGCGTCGCCACGTTGGACAGCTCCAGCGTCACGTGGCCCGAGAAGCCGGGGTCGATGAAGCCGGCCGTCGA
>DASTPU010000154.1:0-24499 GCA_035762105.1 Nocardioidaceae bacterium
CGCGGTCCCTCGTGAGCACTAGGGTGGATGTGACTTCAGACCCTGCGAGCAGGAGCAGCAGCAATGCCGATCGCCACCCCCGAGAAGTACGCCGAGATGCTGGACACCGCGAAGGGCAGCGCCTACGCGTTCCCCGCGATCAACGTGTCGTCGTCACAGACCCTCAACGCCGCGCTCAAGGGCTTCGCCGACGCCGGCTCCGACGGGATCATCCAGGTGTCCACCGGCGGCGCCGAGTACCTGTCCGGCCCGAGCGTGAAGGACATGGTGAGCGGCTCGGTGGCGTTCGCCGCCTACGCCCGTGAGGTCGCGAAGAAGTACCCGGTCAACGTGGCCCTGCACACCGACCACTGCCCCAAGGACAAGCTCGACGGCTTCGTGCGCCCCCTGCTCGAGCTCTCCGCCGAGCGCGTGAAGAACGGCGAGGACCCACTGTTCCAGTCCCACATGTGGGACGGCTCCGCGGTCCCGCTCGACGAGAACCTCCAGATCGCCCAGGAGCTGCTAGAGAAGGCCGCCGCCGCCAAGGTGATCCTCGAGATCGAGGTAGGGGTCGTCGGCGGTGAGGAGGACGGCATCGTCGGGGAGATCAACGAGAAGCTCTACACGACCCCCGAGGACGCGCTCGCCACCGTCGAGGCGCTCGGCACCGGCGAGAAGGGCGTCTACCTGACCGCCCTCACCTTCGGCAACGTGCACGGCTCCTACAAGCCCGGCTACGTGAAGCTGCGCCCGGAGATCCTCAAGCACGCCCAGGACGCGGTCATCGAGAAGCTCGGCCTCGACGCGGGCTCCAAGCCGTTCAACCTCGTGTTCCACGGCGGCTCCGGCTCCACCGCCGAGGAGATCGCTGCCGCGTGCGACTACGGCGTGGTCAAGATGAACGTCGACACCGACACGCAGTACGCCTTCACCAGGCCGGTCGCCGACCACATGTTCAAGAACTACGACGGCGTGCTGAAGGTCGACGGCGAGATCGGCAACAAGAAGCAGTACGACCCGCGCTCGTGGGGCAAGGTCGCCGAGGCCGGCATGGCCGCGCGTGTGGTCCAGGCCTGCGAGAACCTCCGCAGCGCAGGCACCTCCGTCTCCCAGTAGCACCCGGACACCACGCGAAGGGGTGGCCGCCGGGACTCCGCCGGCCACCCCTTCGCCATGCCTCTGCACAATGGGCACCATGACCTTCAACGACCTGATGGCCGGCCCCCCGCCCACCCACCTGCCCGAGGACCCAGCCGTCGCCGAGCTCCGGAGCGGTACGGCGGCCACAGACGTCGTCAGGGCGCACCCCGAGTCGCCCGCTGCCTGGGCGACCTTGGCCGAGGCCGCCCTCGAGGACGGCTCGGTCGACGACGTCACCGCCTACGCCTACGCGCGGGTGGGCTACCACCGCAGCCTCGACCTCCTGCGCCGCAACGGCTGGAAGGGACACGGACCCGTGCCGTGGGAACACGAGCCGAACCGCGGCTTCCTGCGTGCACTGGCGGCACTGGCCCGGGCGGCCGAGCGGATCGGTGAGGCGCCCGAGGCCGAGCGGTGCCGCGACTTCCTGCGCGACTCGAGCCGGACGGCGTACGACGAGCTGCTCGGGTCGGTCCGCTAGGAGCCGAGGCTTCGTCGAAGCCACACGTACGGCGGAGCGCCGGAATCGTCCCCTGCTGCGATTCCGGCGCTCCGACTTTGTTCGCAGGGACCGAGGTCCTCGTCCCCCGATGACTCCGGTCACCTGCTACGCGCTCCAGTCTGGCAGCAGCGGAAGGCAATATTCTGGCCGCTTGGTGTCAGTGGCACTATCATGTCGTTCGTGACGTCGAAACCTGAGGTCCCGAGCTCGCCGCTGCTGCTGGCGGGGCTCCAGCCGGGGGACGAACAGGTCTATCGACGGCTCCTACGGGCCACCGTCTCGGAACGCGAGCGGCTGACCGAGGTGCTCGGCCTCCCCATGGCGGAGCTCGACGAGGTGCTCGCCCGGTTCGAGGCGGCAGGTCTGGTCCACCTCGTCGGCGACGAGGTGCGGGTCGAACCGCCGCTCGAGGTGCTCGCACACGTGGCCGAGGCCGAGACGGAGCGGTTACGGGCGGAGTACGAAGCGGTCGAGGCCTTCCGGAGGCTCATCCCCGGGCTGGTGCTGGAGCACTCCGCCGCGACCCGTCAGGCCGGCGTCGGGACCGTCGACGTGGAAGCGGTCGGCAGCAGCGACATCTCCGGGCTGTTTCGTGGGCTGATCGAGGAGTCCACGGGTGACCTGCTGTGGCTGCGGCCCGACCAGTGGCGGCTGCCCGTCAGCTCGACCATCGACCCGATGGTCCTGGAGGCCCTCCGGGCGGGCCGCGGGTCGAGGGCGGTCTACCCGACGCGCGCACTCGAGGAGGCGCCGCAGGTGCTCCGTGCCCGCGCCGAGGCCGGCGAGCAGCTCCGTGTGGTGGCGTCCATCCCCACACGGATCGCGATCTTCGGCGGTACCGCCGCGCTGATCCCGGACCGCTGGGGCGAGAACAGCGGGCGGCGGCTGGTCGTCCGCGAGCACGCCCTCGTCGGCGCGCTGACCGCCCTCTTCGAGCAGGTGTGGGAACGCGCGATGACCGTGCCAGGCCTGGGTGGCGAACCGGCGGAAGGGGTGCAGCGGCTGCTGCTGGTGCAGCTCGCGCACGGGGCCAAGGACGAGCAGATCGCCCGTGCACTGGGGATCAGCCTGCGCACGGTGCGTCGCCGGGTCGCCGACATGATGGCCGAGCTCGGCGCGGAGTCCCGGTTCCAGGCGGGCGTGGAGGCGGTCCGCCGGGGCTGGATCTAGCGCGGCAGCGACATGCGCAGCGCGCCGGGCTCGACCCTCCAGGTGCGCTGCCGCTCCGGGCCGTAGACCTCGCCGTCGGCGCTGCAGTAGAAGTCCTGGCCGGAGACAGAGACCGTCGAGCCGCGGAGGTACCTCACGTCCTCACGCTCGTGGTGCTCGCCCCTGCGGAAGTGCAAGGCGTAGCCGAACCGGGCGAGCGGGCCGATCGCGAACGAGATCATCACGTCCATCTTCCCGTCCTCGGGCGTCGCCTCCGGGGTGACCTCTGCGCCGCCGCCGATGTTGGGTCCGTTGCCGATCGCCACCATGAGGATGGGGTGCGCGAAGTCGGCCACCTCCTCCCCGTCCACCTCGATGCGCAGGCGCACGAACGGCGGGTTGACGGCCGCGAGGAACGCCCCGATCGGGTAGCCGACGCGTCCCAGGCGCTTCTTCCACTTGTGGGCCTTGCGACTGGCCTGCGCGCCGAGGCCGATGTGCACGTTGTTGACGACGACGTTGCCGACCTCGTCGACGATGAGGTCGACCGGGCGCACCTCGCCCTCGAGGACCAGATGGGCCGCCTTCTCCGGCTCGAGCGGGATGTCCGCGCCACGCGCGAAGTCGTTGCCGGTGCCGAGCGGGATCAGCCCGAGGACGACGTCGCCGAGCTCCTGCCGGCGGTGCAGCGCGGCCACCACGGCGTGCAGGCTGCCGTCACCGCCCGCGACCACGACCCGGCGGCTGCCACGGCGGTGCAGCACTCCGTCCAGCTCGCCTGGGTTGGACGTCGCACAGACCTCGACATCGGCCTGGGCGCGCAGCACCTCCAGCGCCTCGTTCACGCTCTCGGTGTCGCTCGTGCCGGCATCGGCGTTGGTGATCAGCAGCAGGGGTTCCACGGGGCGGACACTACATCGGCCCCGTCACGCTCTGTTATCGTTCTGTCGCAAGAGCCCCGGTGCTGTTGCACAGCCGGGGCTTCTTCGTTTGTCTGGCCGCGTTGTCCCGGCCATCTGACCGACTTCGGAGCCGGCAGGCCCGGAACTGACCCGTTCGGCCGGCGAGAGGGGTGCCAATGCCCGCGATTGTCCTAGTCGGAGCCCAGTGGGGCGACGAGGGAAAAGGCAAGGCGACCGACCAGCTCGGCTCGTCGATCGATTATTGCGTGCGCTACCAGGGCGGAAACAATGCCGGCCACACCATCGTCATCAACGGTGAGAAGTTCGCGCTGCACCTGCTCCCGTCGGGGACGCTGAGCCCGGGCGTCACCCCCGTCATCGGGAACGGCGTCGTGGTCGACGCGGGCGTGCTGCTCACCGAGATCGACGGGCTCGACGCCCGCGGCGTGGACACGTCCCGCCTGCTCATCTCCAGCAACGCGCACCTGATCACGTCGTACCACACGACGATCGACAAGGTCACCGAGCGGTTCCTCGGCAAGAACCAGATCGGTACGACGGGTCGCGGCATCGGTCCGACCTATGCCGACAAGATCAACCGGATGGGGATCCGGGTCGCCGACATCTTCGACGAGAAGATCCTCCGCCAGAAGATCGAGGCCGCGCTGGAGCAGAAGAACCACCTGCTCGTGAAGGTCTACAACCGCCGCGCGATCGAGGTCGACGCGGTGATGGAGGAGATCGCGGCCTACTCGGACCGGATCAAGCCCTACGTCGCCGACACTTCCCGCGTGCTCAACGCCGCGCTCGACGAGGGCCGGACCGTGCTCTTCGAGGGGGCCCAGGCGACGATGCTCGACGTCGACCACGGCACCTACCCGTTCGTCACCTCCAGCAACCCGACCGCCGGCGGCGTGTGCGCGGGCGCCGGCATCGGCCCCACCCGCATCAACCGCGTGATCGGCGTCGTCAAGGCGTACACCACCCGCGTCGGCGCGGGGCCGTTCCCGACCGAGCTGCTCGACGAGGACGGCGAGAAGCTGCGCGACCTCGGGGCGGAGTTCGGCACCACGACGGGCCGGAACCGCCGCTGCGGCTGGTACGACGCGGTCATCGCCCGCTACGCCGCACGGATCAACGGGCTCACGGAGTTCGCGCTCACCAAGCTCGACATCCTGGGTGCGTGGGACCGGATCCCGGTCTGCGTCGGGTACGAGATCGACGGCGTGCGCCACGACGAGATGCCGATGACGCAGTCGGAGTTCCACCACGCCAAGCCGGTCTACGAGTACTTCGACGGCTGGAACGAGGACATCTCGCACTGCCGCACCTTCGAGGAGCTCCCCAAGAACGCCCAGGTCTACGTCAAGGCGCTCGAGGAGATGTCGGGCGCGCCGTTCTGGGCGATCGGAGTGGGCCCCGGCCGCGAGCAGACGATCATCCTGCGCGAGAGCTGAGGAGCTCGTCATGAAGGTCCTGGTCATCGGCTCCGGCGGTCGGGAGCACGCCCTGGCGCTCGCCCTGTCCCGCGACCCCGAGGTCACCGAGGTCCACGCGGCACCGGGCAACCCCGGCATCGCGGCGGTCGCGGAGCTGCACGAGGTCAAGGTCGACGACGGTACGGCGGTCGCCGACCTCGCCGAGCGGCTCGGCATCGACCTCGTGGTGATCGGGCCCGAGGCGCCCCTCGTCGCAGGAGTGGCCGACGCGGTGCGCGAGCGCGGGATCGACTGCTTCGGGCCGTCCGCCGAGGCGGCGCAGCTCGAGGGCTCGAAGGCGTTCGCCAAGGACGTGATGGCGGCCGCCGAGGTCCCCACGGCGATGGCCCACCTGTGCACGACCCCCGAGGAGGTCGAGTCAGCACTCGACGCGTTCGGTGCGCCCTACGTCGTGAAGGACGACGGGCTCGCCGCCGGCAAGGGCGTGGTGGTGACCGACTCCCGTGACGAGGCGATCGCCCACGCCGCGGCGTGCGGCAGGGTGGTCGTCGAGGAGTACCTCGACGGCCCCGAGGTCTCCCTCTTCGCGATCACCGACGGGGTGACCGTCGTACCCCTGCAGCCGGCGCAGGACTTCAAGCGCGTCGGCGACGGCGACACCGGGCTCAACACGGGCGGCATGGGGGCCTACACCCCGCTGCCGTGGGCACCGGCCGACCTCGTCGCCGAGGTGGTCGAGCGAGTGCTGCAGCCCACCGTCGACGAGATGGCCCACCGCGGGACCCCGTTCTCCGGGCTGCTCTACGCCGGCCTCGCACTCACCGAGCGCGGCGTGCGCGTGATCGAGTTCAACGCCCGCTTCGGGGACCCCGAGACCCAGCCGCTGATGGCCCTGCTCGACTCGCCGCTCGGCGTGCTGCTGAGCGCCGCCGCGCGCGGGACGCTCGACGAGGTCGCCGCGCCGCGCTGGAAGCCCGGTGCCGCGGTCGCCGTCGTCGTCGCGTCGAAGGACTACCCGGCCACGCCGCGCACCGGCGACGTGATCCACGGGCTGATGGACGCAGAGCGGGTCGAGGGAGTCGACGTCATCCACGCCGGCACCGCTCGGGGCGAGGACGGTGCCCTGGTGACCGCCGGTGGACGGGTCCTCGCGGTCACCGCCGTGGGCGCCGACGTCGCGGACGCGCGCTCACGCGCCTACGAGGCGGTGTCGAGGATCCGGATCGACGGCAGCCACTACCGGACTGACATCGCCGCCGGGATCTGAGGGACGCCGGCGCTGTTTCCGGACCCGTCACGCCCGCGGCGTCCGCCGTACCCCCGGGACTCAGACCGCGGCGAGCAGTGCCGCCAGAGGGCGCGGGACCCGCGACAGCTCCAGTACCTCGGCCAGGAGCCCGGCATAGCGCCTCTTCCGACCCGACCCGCAGGCGATGAACCGGCGCAGCTGCTGCTCGCTGGGGCGGGCCCGCTGAGCCGGCTGCCGCTGCATGACCCGGAACGAGCCGAGCTCTCCCTGGTCGGCGAGCACCCGCTCGACCCCGGGGACGCCGACGGCCCGGATGAGCTCGTCCTCGAGGTCCTGGTGGCAGACGTGGAACCCGAGCACCTCCAGCTCCCGGGCGGAGAGCGCCGAGCCGAAGCCGGTCCGCTCCAGGGCGCGCGTGAAGTGCCGCACCTCGCCGACGTCACAGAGACCGCGGACACTGACGTCGAGCCCGTGCGGGCCGTACCGCTCCAGGAACTGCCTGACGTTGGTCGCGCCGCCCATGGGCACGACGGCGACCCCTTCGCCGGGCAGGTCCCGGCCCAGGCGGCGGCCCAGCGTCTCGACCGCCGTGCAGTCGCTCGGCCCCTCGACGAGGATCACCGTCCTCGGCTCCGCCGGCGCATTGTCCATGCATCGAGTATCGGGAACGAGGCGCCGCGGGGCGAGGGAGTTGCCGCGGACCGGTCCCGGTGACCAAGGTCCCTGGGCTGCCGAGCCGAACGGCCCTCGACCCCGGCCGCAGCCGGGGGCAGCCTCGAAGGATCAGACGGCCGAACGTGCCGTGTGAAGCGGACCTTCAGGGACGCACCCTCCATGGGGCTCGCGGCTTGGAGGAGCCATGATCCTGTTCCCGATCATGTTCACCGCCGTCCTCGTCCTCACCGTGCTCGTCGCGCTGGTGCTGCGCAGCTGGGGTCGCGAGGAGGCACGCGTGGAGGCCCTGCTGGACTCTCCCGAGACACACGCCGTCTCGTACGTCGTACCCGACGGCCAGGACCCCGCCATCTTGATGGCGGCCCTCCACCGCGCCGGGTTCGAGGCGCGGGCGCACCTGGAAGGCGGCGACGAGGTCCTGCGCATCGCGTGCGAGGAGTCCGAGAAGGCCGAGGTGCGGAGCATCATCGAGCACGTCGACCGCACCGGGTTCGACGGCGCGCCGATGCACGTCGCGCACGCGAGGTTCGTCGGCGAGAGGTGACGGGCCGGAGGGCGGCGCCGGGTCAGCCGGCGTGCGCCATCTCGGGCGACTTCCGGTGGAGGCGCGCCCGAACGTCGGTGCTCGCGTTGAAGGCTGCCGTCATCGCCTTGTCGGCGGTCGACCCTTCGCGTGGCAGCAGCCCGATCTGACGCGCGAAGCCGAGGCCGTCGTAGTAGATGGTGTTGTGCCGGATCCTCCCGTCCTCCACCCGGAAGACGTCGCAGCCGCGCAGGTCGACCGACCGCCCGGTCGGGTGGACGCCCTGGAACGGCGCACCGTTGAACGTGCCGGTGCAGTGCCACTGGACCACGACGTGCTTTCCGTCGCCGACCATGTTGACCACGTCGATGTCGAAGTCGGGGAACGCCGCGAGGAGCTCGGCGAAGAAACCCCGGACCGCGGCCCTGCCGCGGAACTCGCCGATCGCGACGAAGTCGTCGACCACGTCGTCCTCGGAGTACTGCATCATCGCGTCGAGGTCGTGCCTCTTGAATGCGGCGAAGACGTCGGTGACGACCGCCTGGGGTGAGGAGCCGGCGTGCTCGGGCATGGCATGCCTCCATGGGTAGGGAGCGGACCGTGGGACACCACCGAGACTGCTCCCGTCGTCGCGGCCCCGGCCATGGCCCGTTGAGGGGGTTGCGAGAGCAGGGTGGTCGGTGCGGACGCCAAGCTATCGTCGAAGGATGAGCGAGTCAGCGGACGAGGCCCGGGTCGAGAGTCGTGCGGAGCTGCTTCCCGAGGAGGAGGTGGCCGGTAGCGAGGCCCCGAAGGAGCAGGCGAAGGCCATCCTCGAGGAGTCGGACGAACGCACCGAGCACCCCGAGGAGACCCGGCACGAGTCCCACCAGACGCCGGGCTGACCTCCGGGTCCCGTCCGCCTCAGGACTCCGCGACCGGCGCGCGGTCGGCTCGATGCGAGAATCGAGCCGTGAGCATCCCCAACGTCCTCGCCAACCGGTACGCCGGAGCCGACCTCGCGCAGCTGTGGTCCCCGGAGCACAAGATCGTCCTCGAACGGCAGCTGTGGATCGCGGTGCTGAAGGCCCAGAGGGAGCTCGGCATCGACGTACCCGACGGCGTGATCGAGGCCTACGAGGCGGTCGTCGACAAGGTCGACCTCGACTCGATCTCGGCGCGTGAGCGGGTCACCCGGCACGACGTGAAGGCACGGATCGAGGAGTTCTGCGCGCTCGCCGGCCACGAGCACATCCACAAGGGGATGACCTCGCGCGACCTGACCGAGAACGTGGAGCAGCTGCAGGTCAAGGCCTCGCTCGAGCTGGTCCGGGACCGGATGGTCGCGACCCTCGCGCGCCTCGGCCGGCTCGCCTCCGAGCACGAGGCGCTGGTCATGGCCGGCCGTTCACACAACGTGGCCGCCCAGGCCACCACCCTCGGCAAGCGGTTCGCGACCGTCGCCGACGAGATGCTCGTGGCGTTCGACCGGCTCGAGAACCTCATCGGCCGTTACCCGCTGCGCGGGATCAAGGGCCCCGTCGGGACCGCCCAGGACATGCTCGACCTCCTCGGCGGCGACGACGCGCTGCTGGCCACGCTCGAGGAGCGGGTGGCTGCCCACCTCGGGTTCGACAACGTGCTGACCTCGGTGGGGCAGGTGTACCCCCGCTCCCTCGACTTCGACGTCGTCTCCGCCCTGGTCCAGGTCGTGGCCGGCCCGTCCAACCTCGCCACCACGATCCGCCTGATGGCCGGCATCGAGCTGGTCACCGAGGGGTTCAAGGAGGGCCAGGTCGGCTCCTCGGCCATGCCCCACAAGATGAACACGCGCTCGTGCGAGCGGGTGAACGGCCTCGCGGTCGTCCTGCGCGGCTACCTGTCCATGGTCGGTGAGCTCGCCGGTGACCAGTGGAACGAGGGCGACGTGTCGTGCTCCGTCGTACGCCGGGTGGCTCTGCCGGACGCGTTCTTCGCCGCGGACGGTCTGTTCCAGACCTTCCTGACGGTCCTCGACGAGTTCGGGGCGTTCCCGGCGGTGATCCAGCGCGAGCTCGACCGGTACCTTCCGTTCCTCGCGACCACCAAGGTGCTCATGGCCGCGGTGCGCAACGGCGTCGGCCGCGAGACGGCGCACGAGGCGATCAAGGAGGCGGCGGTCGGCGTCGCTCTGGAGATGCGTCAGGGCCGCACCGAGAACGACGTCTTCGAGCGGCTCGCGGCCGACGAGCGGCTGGGCCTGTCGACGGAGCAGCTCGAGTCCCTGGTCGCGGAGCCGATCACCTTCACCGGGGCTGCGGTCGCGCAGGTGCAGGCCGTCGTACGGCGCATCACGGAGGTCACCGGACGGCACCCCAGGGCGGCGGCGTACTCACCCGGCGCGATCCTGTAGGTCGTCACGGCCGGCGTGTAACGCTTCCGGGACGGCCAGATCTCGTCCACAGCGTTGTCGTGCGGCATTCGCTCCACAGATCCGGGACGGGCTTTCGCGCTGGATGGAAGTTCGCACGTATGTTCGAACCGTGACGACGACCTGCGACACCCCACCCGTGACCCGGGACCATGTGGTCTCGCGGTTCACCGGCGCCGTGCTGGACGCGTTCGACCGCCTTGGTGGCGCTCCGGCGTGGTCGATGAGCACGCCCGAGCAGCGGCAGACACTCGTCGAGCTGGATCGGCTGCGGTCCCGGCTGGACGAGCTGCGGCTGCGGGTGCTCAGCGCCGGGGACAAGGCCGGGATCGGCGAGGACTCCGGTGCCTCCTCCACCGCGGCCTGGCTGGCGCACGCCACGCACCGTGACCGGGCCGGGGTGAGCGCGGACGTGCGGCTCGCGGCCGCTCTGGACGGCAGGTTCGAGACCACCCGGCGTGCGCTCGCCGCCGGTGACCTCTCCGTGCAGCACGCCCGGGTGATCGTCGCCGCCGTGGACGACCTTCCCGCCGATGTGGACCCGACCTGGCGGGACCTGGCCGAGGCGCACCTGGTGTCCCAGGCCGCGCTGGTGGACCCCAAGACCCTGCGGATCCTGGGCCGGCGGATCTTCGAGGTCCTCGACCCCGAGACCGCCGACGAACGCGAGGGCAAGAAGCTGGAGGAGGAGGAACGCCGCGCCCGCACCAGGACCAGTCTGTCGATGCGTGACAACGGCGACGGCACCCACTCGGGCACCTTCAAGCTGCCCGACCTGCACGCCGCGATCCTGAAGAAGGCGGTCCAGGCGTTGGCCGCGCCCCGCCGCACCGGCCAGGCCCGGCTGGACCCGGAGACCGGGAGGAAACGCTCCTACCCCGAGCTGCTCGGCGCCGCCTTCTGCGAGCTGCTCGAGCGCTACCCCACCGACAAGCTCCCCGCCACAGGTGGCACCAACGCCACCATCGTGGTCACCATCGGCTACCAGCTCCTGGCGGCTGGGATCGGCGCCGCAGTCCTCGACGACGGCACCCGGATCTCCGCCACCGAGGCCCGCCGGCTGGCTTGCGAGGCAGGGATCATCCCGATGGTGCTCGGCGGGGACTCGATGCCCCTCGACGTCGGCCGGGAACGCCGCCTCCACGACCGCTACCAGCGTCTCGCGATGGCACACCGCGACGAAGGCTGCTCCGCGGAGAGCTGCGACCGGCCACCCGCCTGGGCGGAGGCCCACCACGACTGGCCCTGGTCAAGCGGCGGACCCACCGACGTCGCGCACGGAAAGCTCTACTGCGGGCACCACCACCACCTCGTCCACGACGACCGGTACCTCAAGACCCGCCTGGGCAACGGCAAGACCCGCTTCACCAGACGTCAATAGGACGGGCTGGGCACTGACCTCTCAACGAGCGGTCAGCCGCGGGTGGCGC
Organism: Nocardioidaceae bacterium; assembly: GCA_035762105.1. Taxonomy (GTDB): domain Bacteria; phylum Actinomycetota; class Actinomycetes; order Propionibacteriales; family Nocardioidaceae; genus Nocardioides_C. Next base: position 11,381 of record DASTPU010000154.1, read on the forward strand.
ACGAACGGTTCGACACTCACCTCGGGGAGTGGGATGCCGCTCGGCTCGGCGAGGGGCGGCAGGTCGCAGGACGCGGCGAAACCCTGCGACTCGATGCCGAACGCCGTGTTGGTGCGGGTCGCGAGGTTCGCCAGCGCGACGTACGCGGTGAGCTCCACCATCGCCGGTGCACCGAGCGCGTCCAGCAACCGCGCCGAGAGCTCGTCGGACACCGTGGGAGGCGTCTGGGTCATCGCCTCGGCGTACTCCATCACGTCGCGCTCGAGCGGCGTGAACATCTCGGACTCGCGCCACCGCGGGACCTCGCGCGCCTTGTCCAGGTCGAGCTTCTCGTTGTGGGCGTGGAAGTACCCGAGGTCCAGGCAGAAGGTGCAGCCCACCAGCGACGCGACGGCCATGTGGGCGAACGACTTGAGGCTCGGGTCGCACGCATCCCACTTCTCGGCCTTGCCGGCCATCGCGAGGTAGGCCTTGAGTACCGGCCTGTTGTGCCACATCACCCCGAGCGGATCCGGCACCTCCCCCAGCTGCTTCTTGCTGAGCTGCTTGACCAATGCCCCATAGAAGCCGGTGACCTCAGCCATGGGGATGCGGGTTGTGCTGTTCATGTTTCCTCCTGTGTCTGACGGGTTCGACATGAGACACCGGCCGGCCGCCGGGTGTGACAGGTCCGAGCGGCGTCGGACCCGCGGCGTTCGCCGGTCGCCCGAGCGCCCCGAGCGCCCTGCGGTTGTCCGGCCCCTGCCTGCCGGGTGAGACTCATGGGGGGAGTCCCCGTCGGACAGGCTGGATGCGCGATGAGCGAGACAGCGGTGGACAGGCAGCTCGTCCACGACGAGCTGGAGCGAGCACGCGCCACCATCCACCGGCTGGTGGCCGGTGCGACACCTCAGGAGCTGGCCCGCGGCTCGAACGGCACGCGATGGACGAACGGCGAGCTCCTGTTCCACATGGTCTTCGGCTACATGGTCGTCCTGCGGCTGCTGCCGCTGGTGCGGATGTTCGGACGTCTGCCGGGCGGGTTCAGCCGCGCGTTCTCGGGCCTCCTGAACGCCGGCACCCGACCCTTCCACGTGGTGAACTACCTCGGCTCATGCGGTGGCGCGCGCGTCTTCCACGGCCCGCGGCTGGCGGTGCGGATGGACCGGACGGTCGATGCGCTGCACCGTCACCTGGAGCGGGAGACCGACGAGGCGCTCGGCCGGCGCATGCACTTCCCCGTCGGCTGGGACCCGTTCTTCTCCGAGACCATGAGCTTGCTCGAGGTGTACCACTACGGCACGCAGCACTTCGACTTCCATCTGCGGCAGCTGGCGCTCCGCCACGGCACTGGATGACCGGCTCGCCGAGGACCAACGACTCTGGACCGCCATCGACCGTGGGGAGCACAAAGAACATGTGAGCAGAGGGCAGCGGGCAAGGCGGGCCGCCGCGGGCGCCGGTTGGGCTGTCGCCGCGTACGGCTTGCTGGTCCGGCCCTGGCACCTGCTGTGGGGTGCGACCGAGGACGAGGCGCGCCGGCCGCTCCCGGGCGACGACCTGGTGCCGACCCCCATCGTCGCGGCCACCCGAGCCATCACCATCGGCTGCCCGAGCGAGCAGGTGTGGCCGTGGCTCGTGCAGCAGGGCTACGGGCGAGCGGGCTGGTACTCCTACTGGGTCGACAACGACCTCCGGCCGAGTCCGGAGCGAGTCGTCCCGGAGCTGCAGCACCTCGAGGTGGGCGACGTGCTCAGGACCGGCCGCGCGGGCGGCTTCACGGTGACAGAGCTGAAGGAAGGGCTGTACTGGGTGGGGCTCATCGACGATGCGCTCGGTCAGATCAGCGTCGTCCAGTACCTCGCGCCTCTGGGTGAGCAGAGGACCAGGCTCATCATCCGCGTGCGCGCTCACTTCGCCCCCCGACTCCCGGCCTGGGCGTTCTGGCTCGCCTTCGACGCCGGCGACTTCGTGATGATGAGGAAGGAGATGCTGGGCATCAGGCGACGCGCCGAGCGCCGGTGCTGAGCCGGGCAGGTCGGTGTTGGGCATAGCTGAGGAGCGATGCCTCAGACGAGCGCGACCCCGTCGTGCGTCGCGAGCTTGCGGGCCACCTCGTGCAGGTCGGATCGCCAGATGTCCTCAGGGACCGGAGGGAGGATGTCGTCCCAGAGCGACGCGAAGGTGCCACGAAGCTGCGGCATCCGTGCCGGACGCGCCATGAACCACGTGTGGAGATGCGCGCCGCCGTCGCCCCACTTGGAGATGTGCACGCGCCCGACGTTCGGCAGGTAGTGCAGGATCCGGTGCAGGTTGTTGGTGATCCGGCCGAACTCCGAGGCCAGCACGTCGTCCATGTCGAGGAAGTCCATGTGCGCGCGGCTCTCGAGGGCGAGCACCACGGGGAGCCCGGTCGGCCGTGGCGTCGAGGCCACGAGCCAGTCCTCGTTGCGCCAGATGACGTTCTCCAGCTCGTGCTCGCATCGCCAGCACGGCTGGTCGTTCTCGCCGTTGCGGGGTTCCTCGGCCTCCAGCGGCGGCTGGAGGATGCGCGTGCGGATGTCGCCGTCGAACGGGAAGGTGTCCCACGCGGCGTGCTCGGGCAGCGGCAGGCGGCCGTCCTCACCGACCGCGGCGACGACCCGGGCGTACACCTCTTCTGCTGTCTCAGGCATGCCGTCAAGCCTGCCATCTCGTTCCCGGCATGGAGATGCGAGGCCGGGGTAGCGTGAGGACATGACTGAAGACGTGGCTCGCGACGAGACCGAGTGGCCGACCCACTGCCCCGAGTGCGGGACCGAGCTGGCGTCCGCAACCATCGACATGGACGAGTCGAACCAGGACCGTGCCGAGCTCCAGCCGGGCGAGATGGTCGCCGTCGACTTCTGCCCCAACCCCGACTGCCCGGCCAAGAAGCCCGGAGCCTCCGAGGGCCTGTGACCGGTCAGTAGGATCACCGCATGAGCGGCCCCAGCACGTCCGATCTCGGCATCCCCGAGGCGCCTGAGATCCCCGGCGCGACGCACATCCACTCCGGCAAGGTGCGTGACCTGTACCGCCTCGAGGACGGCCGGCTGCTCATGGTCGCCAGCGACCGGATCTCCGCCTACGACTTCGTCCTGGACACGACGATCCCCGACAAGGGCGCGGTCCTCACCCAGATGTCGCTGTGGTGGTTCGACCAGCTCACCGACCTGGTGCCCAACCACATCGTGTCGTCCGTCGTACCGGACTCCGTGCCCGCCGAGCTGCGGCGTCGCGCGGTCGTGTGCGAAGAGCTCGACATGTTCCCGGTCGAGTGCGTCGCGCGGGGCTATCTCACCGGCTCCGGCCTCGCGGACTACCGCGCCACCGGCGGGGTCTGCGGGATCGCGCTCCCGAGCGGCCTCCTCGACGGCAGCCGGCTGCCCGAGCCGATCTTCACTCCCGCGACGAAGGCCGCGGTCGGGGACCACGACGAGAACGTCTCGTACGACGCAGTGGTCGGCCTGGTCGGCCCCGACAGGGCGGTGCAGCTGCGCGACCTCACGCTGGCCGTCTACGCGAGGGCCGAGGGGATCGCCCGTGAGAAGGGGATCATCCTGGCAGACACCAAGCTGGAGTTCGGTCAGCGTCCGGACGGCACCGTCGTGCTCGCCGACGAGGTGCTGACGCCCGACTCGTCGCGGTTCTGGCCCGCGGACGAGTGGGAGCCCGCGCGGGCGCAGCCGTCCTTCGACAAGCAGATCGTGCGCAACTGGCTCACCTCCGAGGAGAGCGGCTGGGACCGGGCCTCGGGGGAGAAGCCCCCAGCCCTCCCCGAGGAGGTCGTGCAGCGCACCCGGGCCAAGTACATCGAGGCCTACGAGCGCCTCACCGGCCAGAAGTTCCACCAGCAGTAGCCGTCCCCTCAACCGCAAGCGCAAAGGAGCATCACGTGCTCAACCTCTCCGTCTTCCTGGAAGCCAGTGCCCGCAGCCACCCGGACCGTGACGCCGTCGTCGTCGGGGACCTGCGGCTGACGTACGCGCAGGTCAACGGCTTCGCCAACCAGGTGGCGAACCTCCTCGTGTCGCGCGGCATCCGGCCCGGGGACAAGGTCGCGCTCTCCTGCCCGAACCTCCCGTACTTCCCGATCGTCTACTACGGCATCCTCAAGGCCGGCGCGACCGTGGTCCCGCTGAACGTGCTTCTCAAGGGCCGCGAGATCACCTACCACCTCGAGGACTCCGACGCGAAGGCGTACTTCTGCTTCGAGGGCACCGCCGACCTGCCGATGGGGCAGATGGGTCACGACGGCTTCTCGAAGGCCGAGCGCTGCGAGCACTTCTTCATGATCACCGCCGACATGATGGCGCCGTCGCCGATCGAGGGCACGGAGACCATGGTGCAGGCCCTCGGCGGGCAGCCCGACACGTTCGAGTCGGTGGCCACCGAGGCGACCGACACCGCGGTGATCCTCTACACCAGCGGCACGACCGGCCAGCCGAAGGGCGCCGAGCTCAGCCACAGCAACATGGTGATGAACGCGCTGACCTCCAACCGCCTCTTCGAGTCGGTGACCAGCCAGCACGACACGCACCTGCTGGTGCTGCCGCTGTTCCACTCGTTCGGGCAGACGGTCAACATGAACGCCGGCTTCTCGACCGCCTCCACCCTCGTGATGCTGCCGCGCTTCGACGCCGAGCAGGCGCTCGCGCTGATGCAGAAGGAGAGCATCTCCTTCTTCGCCGGTGTCCCGACGATGTACTGGGGCCTTCTCGGCGCGCTCAAGGACGGCGTCGACGTGGAGAAGATCGCGGGCAACCTGCGGCGCGCGGTGTCCGGTGGGTCGGCCCTGCCGGTGGAGATCCTCAAGCAGTTCAAGGAGAGGTTCGGCGTGCAGATCCTCGAGGGCTACGGCCTCTCGGAGACCTCACCTGTCGCCACGTTCAGCGACCCCGAGCGCGACCCGCGGCCCGGCTCGATCGGCGTCCCGATCTGGGGCATCGACGTGAAGCTCGTCGACAGCGACTGGAAGACGGTCGAGGGCGCGGAGCAGGTCGGCGAGATCGCGATCCGCGGGCACAACATCATGAAGGGGTACTACAAGCGCGCCGAGGCCACCGCCGAGGTCATGAACAACGGCTGGTTCAAGACCGGTGACCTGGCCCGTCGCGACGAGGACGGCTTCTACTACATCGTCGACCGCGCCAAGGACATGATCATCCGCGGCGGCTACAACGTGTACCCGCGGGAGATCGAGGAGGTGCTGATGACACACGAGGCGGTCTCGCTCGCCGCCGTCGTCGGCGTCCCCAGCGAGGAGCACGGTGAGGAGATCAAGGCGTTCGTCATCCTGAACGAGGGCGCCGCGATCACCGAGGACGAGCTGCGCGACTGGTGCAAGGAGCAGATGGCGAACTACAAGTACCCACGCCTCATCGAGTTCGCCGGCAGCCTCCCGATGACCGCGACCGGCAAGATCCTCAAGCGCGAGCTCAACACCGGCAGCTGAGGTCGGTACGGCGCGGCCGTCCCAGGCGTGACGGCCGCGTCAGGGCACCGGTAGCACCCCGACTAGAATGACCGCGCCGGTTCTCTTCTTCTCCTCAAGGAGCCTTCCCGTGGCCCGTGTCGTCGTCGACGTCATGCTCAAGCCCGAGATCCTCGACCCGCAGGGCAAGGCCGTCCACGGCGCGCTGCCGCGGCTCGGCGTCACCGGGGTGACCGACGTCCGCCAGGGCAAGCGCTTCGAGCTCGAGGTCGACGAGCTGACCGACGAGCGCCTCGCGCAGATCCACGACATCGCGGAGAGGCTCCTGTCGAACCCCGTGATCGAGGACTACGCGGTCCACGTCGAGGAGCAGTCGTGAAGATCGGTGTCGTGACCTTCCCCGGGTCGCTCGACGACGTCGACGCCCAGCGCGCCGTCACCTTCGCCGGCGGCGAGGCGATCCCGCTCTGGCACGACGAGCACGACCTGCGCGGGGTCGACGCGGTCGTCCTTCCTGGGGGCTTCTCCTACGGTGACTACCTGCGTTGCGGCGCGATCTCCCGGTTCTCGCCGATCATGACCGAGGTCGTCGACGCCGCCAACAAGGGCATGCCGGTCCTCGGCATCTGCAACGGCTTCCAGATCCTCACCGAGACGCACCTGCTGCCGGGCGCGCTGCTCCGCAACGACGCCCGCAAGTTCGTCTGCCGCGACCAGCTGCTCCGCATCGAGAACAACAAGACGCCGTGGACCTCCGACTACGAGGAGGGCGCGGAGATCACCGTCGTGCTCAAGAACGGCGAGGGGAAGTACGTCGCGGACGAGGAGACCCTCGACCGGCTCGAGGGCGAGGGCCGGGTCGTAGCCCGCTACCTCGACGTGAACCCCAACGGCTCCCTGCGCGACATCGCCGGCATCACCAACGAGGCCGGGAACGTCGTCGGCCTGATGCCGCACCCCGAGCATGCCGTGGAGGCGCTGTGCGGACCGGGCACGGACGGGCTGGCGTTCTTCACCTCCGCGGTCTCGGCCCTGCTGCGCGCCTGACGGCGGCCTGCACCTTCGCCACACCCGCCTCGAGCGGGCCGCGGCTCCTGGTCAGCTTGAAGGCCGCGCCCACGAGCAGAACCAGCAGCACCTGACCGACGAACGTGCCCATGTCGTCGCCGTCCCACCAACCCTCGCTCCGCAGCAGCACGTGCGCGCTGTAGAGCGTGAGCGTCATCGCGCCTGCCCCGAACGCGACGGCGAGCACGGCCGGTGCCAGCCGGCCCAGCGCGACGGCGACCGCGATCACGAGCAGCGACGTGCCGATCGTGTGCGCGAGGTCGAACGGTGTCGCCGTGTGCGGAGCGTGCACCGCCAGCCACCACCAGCTCCCGGTCGGCGTCGTGCCGTAGAGCCCGCGGGCCAGGGTCAGGTCCATCGTCTCCTGCGCCCCCGGCCCCGTGAACGTGGTGATCAGCGCACGCCTGGCCCCCGGCATCGTGAGGAGTGCCTCCGACACCGCCCACGCGGTCACCGCGAGCGTCATCCCCACCACACCGACCCCGGCCGTCGTACGCCATGGGCCGAGGGTCGTCCGGCCGACCGCCATGCCTGCCAGGACGTAGGCCAGCCACGGGACCGCGGGGTAGTAGCCGGTGAGGGTGAGCTCGGTGAGCAGCTGCCACGGGTCCGCGAGGCCGGCGAACGAGGGGCTGTCGTACGACGGAGGGGGCAGGTGTGGCCGGACCAGGTGGGAGGCGATCGGCACGGCCACGACCCAGACCGCGGCGAGCACCGCGAGCGCCCGTGCGCGGAGCCCGAGGAACGGGACCGCGAGCAGGAAGAGCACGCCGTAGTAGGTGAGGATCACCGCGATGCCCGAGTCGGCCTCGGCGAGGAACAGACCGATGACCGCGATCAGCAGGGCGCGCGCGGCGAGCCCGGCCGCCGTCGCCCACCGGGTCCGCCCCTGCTGGGGCGAGGTCCGTCCGGACATCAGCGCGATGCTCACCCCGGCCAGCACCGCGAAGAGCGCCGAGGCGCGGCCTCCGGCGACCTGCTGCGAGAGCGTCAGCCCGTCGACGTCGAACGACGGCAGGATGTGTGTCGCCATCATGCCGACCAGCGCCAGCGCACGGGCGATGTCGAGGCCGACCACCCTGCCTGCGCTGACGATCGGCTTCACGCCCTCGATCCTGCCAGGCAGCCCACGACGTCATACGCCCCGGCCGCCATGGCGACCGCTGTGCATGACGTCCGAGCGGTGCGGTGGCTACTGCTTCGGTGAGGCGAGCTTCGACTTCGCGTGACCGGGCGGGGTGGGCTTGGTGCCGCAGACCGCCTCCGGGTCGAAGTCCTCGGCGTCCTTCCCGGCCTGGTCGCTGACGCAGTCCGCCCAGGCTCGCATCGCCTTGCCATGGACGGGACCGAGACCGATGCCCTTCTCCCCTGCCCGCCCGGGCGTCGTGCCGGTCCGGTTGTGGACCGACCGAGCATGGGCCGGCGGGCCGTAGCCCGGCTTCCCGTCCGCCATCTTGTCGGCGGGCTTGGCCGGCCCCTTGCCCTCGGGCTTCCCGCGCGCCTCGACCCGGCCTTCCGCGCGCTCGTCCGCCTCGTCGTCCGGCGTGGTGGCGGCCTTCTCCGCGGCCTCGTCAGGGTCTTCCACCGGGAAGGTCCTGGGCTCCGCGGCGGACCTGATCCGGACCGCCTGCTCGGCGCGGACCTCCTGAACGGCGCGGTCCGTCTGGGCGACGGTCGCCATCACGACCGGGATGCCTCCGGTCGCGAGCGCCGCCATGAGCACTGCCGACCCGACGAGCGTCTTCATCATGGCCCCCCTTGATTCCTCTCGCCCCTTCAGTGTCCGCTCGAGGGTTAGGGAGGGGTATAGCCCGACTGGGCCGGTTACGCCGGTTCGTCCGTCGCCTCACTCAGCCACACGCGCCTGGGCGCCTCCAGCGCGCGCGTGGCGAGGCCCGGGTCAGGTGCGGGCGATCGTGTACGCCATCGACGCGGTCCACTCCAGCGACCCGTCCCGGCGACGCACCGGGTCGAGCTCCGGCCCCATCCGGCGCCGCGTCGACTCGAGCACGCCGGCGTCGCGCAGCTTCTCGAGGGTGATCCGGCGCCCGTGCGACCAGAGGGTGTCCCACCACTGCTGCTCGTCCGCGTACACGACGGTCAGGTCGACCAGCTGAGTTCGTACCTCGACGTAGCCCGCCTCGGTCAGGAACGCATCCATGGCGGCGGGGCTGTTGAACGGGCCGTCCGACCCCGGACGCTTGGGCCCGTGCTGCTCCGCGGGGAGCTCCGCGACGAGCGACGTGTAGATCGGGTCCCACCGGGCGTCGTCGGCTCCGAACCAGCTCACCCCGAGCCGCCCACCGGGCCGGAGAAGGTCGCGGTAGCGACGTACCGCGGCGCCGCAGTCGGGAAGGAAGAACAGGCACAGCCCGGACAGGACCGCGTCCCAGCTCGCGGGCTCGGCGACGGGCGACTCCGCGTCGCCGACCCTCACCTCGAGGTGCCCGAGGCCGGCCGCCGCGGCCCGCTGGGCGAGGCCTTCCACCATGCGCGGGGCCAGGTCGAGCGCAAGCACCCGGCCGCTGGGGCCGACACGCTCCGCGGCCGGGAGGGCGCTGGCTCCGAGGCCGCTCCCGAGGTCGAGCACGCGCTCACCGGGCTGCAGCTCGACGAGCTCGACGAGCCGGCGGCCGACGCGCCCGAAGAAGTCGACGCCGGTCTGGTCGTACGTCGCGGCGGCACGGTCGAAGATCCCGGCGATGGCCTGCTTGACCTCGGTTCCCTCGGACACCCGGTCAGTGTGGCACCGCCACCGGGTCAGCGGATGCGGACGCGCAGGATCTTGTCGTCGCCCCGGCGCGGGGTGGTACGGCCGTCGCGGTTGCTCGTGGTGATCCACAGCATCCCGCCGGGGCTCGCCGCGACGGAGCGGATCCGGCCGTGGTCCCCGGTGAAGTACCTTCGCTTGGTGCCCTTGTCCGGGCCGGCCAGGCGGACGGAGTACACGCACTCGCCGCGCAGCGCACCGAGCCAGGCCCGTCCGCCGAGCGCCGCGACACCGCTCGGCGAGCACTCGTCGGTGTCCCACTGGGCCAACGGGTCGCGGTACCCACCGCGGCCGTCCTTGCCCTCGACCCGCGGCCAGCCGTAGTTGCCCCCTTTGACGATCCGGTTCAGCTCGTCCTTGTCCTTCTCCCCGAACTCGCTGGACCAGAGGTTCCCGCGCGCGTCGAAGGTGATCTGCTCCGGGTTCCGGTGCCCGTAGGACCACGTGTAGCTGCCGAACGGGTTGCCCCGCGGCACCTTGCCGTCGGGCGTCATCCGCAGGATCTTGCCGGCCTTCGACGCCCGCCGCTGCGCGTCCGCGGCGTCGAGCGCGTCACCGGTCGAGACGAACAGCAGGCCGCCGTCGCCGAAGGCCAGCCCGCCGCCGTTGTGGTGCGCGGCCATCGGGATCCCCGCGAGCACCACCCGCGGCCGGCCGAGCCTGCCGTCGGCGAAGCGCATGCGGACCACCCGGTTGTCCGAGGCGGTGCTCATGAACGCGTAGACCCACCGGTTCCGTCGGAAGCCCGGATGCAGCGCCAGGGAGAGCAGGCCGCCCTCACCGCCGTACGAGTCCGTCGTGTTGACCACCCCGGGCACGTCGCCGACCGTTCGGTACCCGCCCCTGGTCGCGACACGGATGACCCGGCCGCTGTTGCGCTCGCTCACGAGCGCACCGCCACCCGGCAGGAACGCGATGCCCCAGGGCACCTCGAGCCCGCGGGCGAGGACCTTCGTGACGCGAGGCGCGGCGGCCGCCTCGGAGGTCAGCGCGCCGGTTGCCGGGACCAGGAGTCCGCCGGCGGTCGTCGCGAGCCCGGCCTTGAGGAGGGTACGTCGATCCATGGCCGACACCCTCCCACGCGGACGTGAGGGAGGACAGAGCATCGCCGCAGTTTTCTCACCCGCGTTCCGGGTCCTGGCCTGAGGCGGGACGACCCAGGCCTGCCAGGTAGATTGGGGCCCGGCCACACCTCCCTGATCGACCGATCCGAAAGCCAACATCGGTGACTGAACAGCGCTCGCAGATTCCCACCGCGTCCCGGCTCGACACCGTCGAGGTCGCGGGCAACGATCCCGACCGCGAGCAGCCGTGGGAGGAGCTCGGCCTGAAGAAGGACGAGTACGCACGCATCCGCGAGATCCTCGGCCGTCGCCCCAGCTCCTCGGAGCTGGCGATGTACTCGGTCATGTGGAGCGAGCACTGCTCCTACAAGTCGAGCAAGGTCCACCTGCGCCAGTTCGGCGAGAAGGTCACCGACGAGATGCGCAAGCCGCTGATGGTCGGCATCGGTGAGAACGCCGGCGTGGTCGACGTCGGCGACGGTTACGCGGTCACCTTCAAGGTCGAGTCGCACAACCACCCGTCGTACGTCGAGCCCTACCAGGGTGCGGCCACGGGCGTCGGCGGCATCGTCCGCGACATCCTCGCCATGGGCGCACGTCCCGTCGCGGTCATGGACCCGCTGCGCTTCGGTCCGCTCGACGCCGACGACACCCACCGGGTCCTGCCCGGGATCGTCGCGGGCGTGGGCGGCTACGGCAACTGCCTCGGCCTGCCCAACATCGGCGGCGAGGCGGTCTTCGACGAGTCCTACCTCGGCAACCCGCTCGTGAACGCGCTCTGCGTCGGCGTGATGCGCCACGACCAGCTCCAGGTCTCCGCGGCGAACGGCGTGGGCAACAAGGTGATCCTGTACGGCGCACGCACCGGCGGTGACGGGATCGGCGGCGTGTCCGTCCTCGCGAGCGAGACCTTCGACGAGACCGGGCCGGCCAAGCGCCCGAGCGTGCAGGTCGGAGACCCGTTCATGGAGAAGCTCCTGATCGAGTGCACCCTGGAGATCTTCGCCGAGGACCTCGTCGTGGGCATCCAGGACCTCGGTGGTGCCGGCCTGTCGTGCTCCACCTCGGAGATGGCCTCCGCCGGCACCGGCGGCATGCACGTCGACCTCGACCTGGTCCCGCTCCGTGACTCCACGCTCTCGCCCGAGGAGATCCTCATGAGCGAGTCGCAGGAGCGGATGATGGCGGTCGTCGAGCCCGCGAAGGTCGACCGCTTCCTCGAGATCTGCGCCAAGTGGGGCGTCGAGGCCACGGTCGTCGGCGAGGTCACCGACACCGGCCGGCTCGTCATCGACTGGCACGGTCAGACCGTCGTCGACGTACCCCCGCGGACCGTCGCCGACGAGGGCCCCGTCTACCACCGCCCCTACGAGCGCCCGTCCTGGCAGGACGCGCTCCAGGCCGACCGTGCCGAGGCGCTGCCCCGGCCGACCACGCCGGAGGAGCTGCGAGGGACGCTGCTGCGGATGGTGGCCAGCCCGAACCTCTGCGACAAGTCCTGGATCACCGACCAGTACGACCGCTACGTCCGGGGCAACACCGTCCTCGCGCAGCCCGAGGACTCCGGGGTGATCCGCGTCGACGAGGAGTCCAACCTCGGCGTCGCGGTGTCGACCGACGGGAACGGCCGGTTCGCCAAGCTCGACCCGTACACCGGTGCCCAGCTGAACCTGGCGGAGGCGTACCGCAACGTCGCCACCTCCGGCGCCCGGCCGCTCGCGGTCAGCGACTGCCTGAACTTCGGCTCGCCCGAGGACCCCGAGGTGATGTGGCAGTTCGCCGAGGCCACGCGCGGGCTCGCCGACGCGTGCCAGGCTCTCGGCGTCCCGGTGACCGGGGGAAACGTGAGCCTGTACAACCAGACCGCGGAGACCGCGATCCTGCCCACGCCGGTCGTCGCGGTGCTCGGCGTGCTCGACGACGTGACCCGTCGTACCCCGGCCGGCTTCGTCGCCGAGGGACAGCAGATCTACCTGCTCGGCACGACGCGCGAGGAGCTGTCCGGTTCCCAGTGGGCACTCGTCGAGCACGGCCACCTCGGCGGGCTCCCGCCGGCCGTGGACCTCGAGGCCGAGCGCGAGCTCGCCGACATCCTGGTCAACGCGTCGCGTGACGGTCTCATCGACGCCGCCCACGACGTCTCCGACGGCGGCCTCGCCCAGGCGCTCGTGGAGTCCTGCCTCCTCGGTGGTCGCAAGGCCGGCATCGGCGCACGCGTGTGGCTGCCGGACGAGCTCGACCCGTTCGTCGCGCTGTTCAGCGAGTCGGCCGGCCGGGCGATCGTCGCGGTGCCGCGCAGCGAGGAGGTCCGCTTCACCGACATGTGCTCGGCGCGCGGGTTCGCCCATGCGCGGATCGGCGTCACCGACGGCACGGGTGCGGACGCGCTGCTCGACGTACAGGGGCAGTTCTCCATGCCGCTGTCGGAGCTGCGCGAGGCGTGGTCCTCGACGCTGCCCACGGCGCTCGACGCCGAATTGACCTCCGACCTGATCTGAGCCGACCGGGAGCCGCGAGACGGCCCCGTCCGCCGGCCACACGGAGGGGAACAGGACAGGAGAGGGGCGGGACCAGGCGGTCCCGCCCCTCTCGTTCTGGCTACCCGTCGTCGCGCGGCCGGGCGGCCGAGTCCGGGCTCGGAAACTCAGAAGCCGCTGACGTCGAGCAGCTTCTCCTTGATGCCGTCCGGGTCACCGGCGGTGCTCCAGTCGGTGGTGCCCGCGTTCTGCAGGGCCGACTTCACCTGGGCCGGGGAGGCCGAGGGGTTGTTCGCCTTGTAGAGC
>DASTPU010000155.1:0-4682 GCA_035762105.1 Nocardioidaceae bacterium
CGTCCGCCTGCTCCTGCGCGACTGACCTGGCTACCGTAGGCGTTCTCCTCATCCGCGGTCGAGCATCGTGGGTCGCGCTCGAGGTTCTTGATCTTCTGGGAGCCGGCGTAGGTCCAGAACGCGATCCGGCCGTCCTTCACGACGTAGAACAGCGTCGTGAGGTGCGGGGACCCGTCGCGGTCGACGGTCGCGACCTGCACCTTCTTGGACTGCTCCAGGAACTCCGCGACCTCGACGTCGCTCATCCTGACGAGGTCTCTGCCCTTGCCGGCCACACGCACTCGCTCCTGACTCGGTCCCGTGAAATGAAACGTGTTCTAGTCTAGCGGAAGGACGCGGCCTTGGAGTCAGTCGTCGTCGCCCTCGTCGTCGAGGAGGCCCTCCTTCTCGGCTTCCTGGACGAGCCGGCGGACGTTCTCGAGGTTGCCGCAGTCGGCGTCGATCTGGGCGTTGCGCTCGGTGGCGAACTTCTCCCCCAGCTCGGCGCGGACGTCCTCCGAGACCTCCTCACGCGCCGGGTTGAGGATCGTGAGCTCCTCCTCGGTGAGGTGGTGGTTGATTGCCGTAGCGAGCTCCTCCACGGCGTCGTCGAACGCCTGCGTGTCGGTGCCCTTCAGCTCAAGCACCTTCAGGAGCTTCTCGTTGCCCTCGGCGTGCTCCTCCTCACCGTGCTCGGCCTCGTGCTCGTCGATCGCGTCCTTGCGGCGGAGTGCGGGGTAGACGAACTTCTCCTCGGCCTCGGCGTGCGCGACGTGCAGGGTCGCGAAGGCCTGGCGTACGGCGTCACGGTCGGCCGTGCTGTCACGCAGCTGGCGCATCAGCTGCTCGAACCGACGATGGTCCTCGAGGATCAGCTCGACGACGTCTCCGGACACGGGGCGTCCTAGCTCGATGGGTGTGCTCATGCCCATGGGTATACCCCCGGAGGCACGCGCCCATGCCCGTCGTACGACTGGGTCAGCCGTGAGTCTCCCGACGCGGGCCGGTCTCGGCCTCGAGCTCCTGCTGAGTGCGCTTGCGCGACACGAGCAGGCTCACGACCGCGGTGACCGCGAGCGTGCCGACGATCACGGTCAGCGACACCCAGATCGGGATCTCCAGCCACGCGACGTCGACGTGCTCGCCGCCGTTGATGAACGGAAGCTCGTTCTCGTGGAGAGCGTGGAAGATCAGCTTCACGCCGATGAAGCCGAGCAGGAACGCGAGGCCGTACGACAGGAAGATCAGGCGCTGGAGCAGGCCGCCGATGAGGAAGTAGAGCTGACGCAGGCCCATCAGGGCGAAGATGTTGGCGGTGAAGACGAGGTACGGGTCGCGGGTGAGGCCGTAGATGGCCGGGATCGAGTCGAGCGCGAAGAGCAGGTCCGTCGTACCGAGGGCGAGGATCACCAGGAACATCGGGGTGATGAGACGCTTGCCGTTCTGCTTGACGAACAGCTTGGTGCCGTGCCAGTCGGAGGTGGCCGGGAACCGGCGCTCGACGAACTTGATGAGCTTGTTCTCCTCGTACTCCTCCTCGTCCTCGGCTCCCTCCTTGGCGAGCTTGAACGCGGTGAAGATCAAGAACGCGCCGAAGATGTAGAACACCCAGCTGAACTGGTTGATCGCGGCGGCGCCGACGAGGATGAAGATCGCGCGCATGATCAGCGCGAGCACGATGCCGACCATCAGCGCCGTCTGCTGGTACTGCCTCGGCACCGAGAACTTCGTCATGATGATCAGGAAGATGAACAGGTTGTCGACCGAGAGGGAGTACTCGGTCAACCAGCCTGCGAAGAACTCCGGCCCGGGCGCCGGGCTCAGCGCATGAGGCTCGGCGAAGATCCACAGTGCCGCTCCGAAGAGGATCGCAAGGCCGACGAAGAACGCGAGATGGGTGGAGACCTCCTTCATGGAGGGCTCGTGCGGGCGACGGGCGATGACCAGGAGGTCGACCAGGAGCACCCCGATGGTGACCACGATGGTCACGATCCAGATGGTCGGGCTGGCGACCGAGTCGCCGAGCAGGCTGTTCAAGAAGACACTCCTCCGGAGTCGTTCGCGGACACACCGCGCGCGCAGGGCGGCAGGGTGCCAGGACAAGGATCAGCTCCGGAGGTCTCTTCCGCCCGACCGTTTCAGCCGCCGGACCAGCGAGGCCGGAACCCACACCATCGGGTGAGATTCGTGATGACGACCCCGCTGCGAAGGAATACTCCCCTCCACGCGTGGCCCAGTCTCCCAGACCCTCGCCCTCCCACCCAAACCGGCCGTGAGAGCCCGACGTCCTTGCCCGGCCGTGTGTGCTGTGTCACAGTCGCCGCCATG
Organism: Nocardioidaceae bacterium; assembly: GCA_035762105.1. Lineage (GTDB taxonomy): Bacteria > Actinomycetota > Actinomycetes > Propionibacteriales > Nocardioidaceae > Nocardioides_C. The sequence goes on from DASTPU010000155.1 coordinate 2,308, forward strand.
ACCTTCCTGACCCGCCTCCCCACCGAGCCCCGCACCATCGACGAGCCCCTCGCGTACTGGGCCGAGAAGAACCCCGACGGTGAGGCCGTGCTGTACGGCGAACGCCGGTGGACGTGGTCGGAGTGGAACGACCGGGTCCGCCGCGCTGCCGGTGGGCTGAGCGCCTTGGGAGTCGGCCGCGGCGACGTGGTGGCGTTCCTGGACAAGAACCACCCGGCATGCGTCGAGATCACCCTGGCCGCCGGCTCCCTCGGAGCGGCGCACGCGATCATCAACTGGCGCTCCGCCGGTGACGAGGTCGACTACGCAGTCAACGACTCGGGCGCGAAGGTGGTCTTCGTGGGCCAGGAGCTCATGCCCACGATCGAGGGCATCCGCGACAAGCTGACCGGTGTCGAGAAGATCATCACCGTCACGCCGGACGGCGCGGAGGGCGACGAGTACGAGGCCTGGCTGGCCGCCTCCACCCCGATGGACCGACCCGACGAGACGGACCCCGAGGACGTCTGTCTGGTCATGTACAGCTCGGGCACGACGGGCCGGCCCAAGGGCGTCATGCTGACGCACCGCAACATGGTTCGGCACACCGACAACGCCCACGAGGGCTGGGGGTTCGAGGAGGGCGACAAGTCGCTCGTCGCGATGCCGCTGTTCCATGTCGGTGGCTCGTCGTACATCCTCTTCTCGATCTTCGACGGCATCCCCAGCGTGATGACTCGCGACCCGGACGGGGCTTCGCTCGCCTGGGGGATCCTCAACGGCGCCAACCGCACGTTCCTCGTGCCGGCCGTGCTCGCCCAGGTGCTGCAGAGCGGCCCGGACGCGGTCAAGCTCTTCGGCGCTCTGAAGACCTACACCTATGGCGCCGCGCCGATGCCCTCGCCGCTGCTGAGGGCAGCCATGGAGGCCTGGCCGAGCACCGACTTCATGCAGGTCTACGGCCTCACCGAGGTGGCCGGCGTGATCACTCACCTACGCCCGGAGGCGCACCGCGACACCGAGCACCCGGAGCGGCTCCTGTCCGCCGGGACCGTGCTCCCGGAGGCGGAGTGCCGGGTCGTCGACGTCGCTACCGGCGAGGACGTGCCCGTAGGCCAGCCCGGAGAGCTCTGGTTCCGAACGCCTCAGCTCATGAAGGGCTACCTCGGCAAGGACGAGGAGACCCGGAAGGTCATCACCGAGGACGGCTGGTTCCGCACCGGTGACATCGGCCGGGTCGACGAGGGCGGATTCGTCTACGTCGAGGACCGGCTCAAGGACATGATCATCTCCGGCGGCGAGAACATCTACTCGCCGGAGGTCGAGCGCGTCCTCTCCGAGCACCCGGCAGTGGCCGAGGTGGCCGTGATCGGCGTACCGGACGAGCAGTGGGGCGAGGCCGTGAAGGCCGTGGTCGGGCTCAAGCCCGACACCTCTGCGACACCCGAGGAGCTGATCGAGCACTGCCGGGAGCGGCTGGCGCACTTCAAGTGCCCCAGGACCGTGGACGTCGTACCCGCGCTCCCCCGCAACCCCACGGGGAAGATCCTCAAGAAGGACCTCCGGAAGCCGTACTGGGAGGGTCACGACCGCTCGATCGTCTAGGGTCGCAGGCCGGCGTCAGCCGGCCCGAGCGATGAGCTCGGTGAGGTCGAGTTCGAGGGGTGAGGCCCACATGTCCACGCTCGATCGGTCCTGCGCTCGCTCCTGGGCGGGGGCAGCGTGGTGCCGCGGGTCGGGGTTCTTGCCGAGGTAGTGGGTGCCGTGGTGGTCGACCCGGAACCGGTAGCCGTGGGGTGAGCGCCATAGGTACACCCCCGGGGTGGGTTCTCGCAGGCTACACCGGCCGTGGGTCTTCACCCGGTGCGCGAACCGGGTCAGCAGCCCGAGGTTGCCCATCGCGGTCTGCCCCGGTGGCCCGCCGGTGCCCGGGGACAGGTGGGGCACCACATGGTCGGCGTCCTTGCGCCGCGACAGGTTGGTGGCATAGGGCGCGAGGCAGGCGGGGTTGCGCAGGTACAGCGCCTCGGTGATCCGGGCGGGCACCTCGTAGCCGTCCACCGGCGCCTGCCCGGCCACGTCGACCACCCGGACCGGGTGCACGTGGCAGTGGCCGAGGAACTCTTTGACCTGGCCGATCGTGATCGGGCCGACGCCCTCCATCCGCGCCACCCCCACCCCGCTGCGTAGCGCGTCCTCGGAGAGATGGATGTACAGCGTCGCTGCCGGCAGCAGCCTCCCCGGGTCCACCTGGTCCAGCCCCGCGAGACCCGCCGGCCCCGCGAACCCGGGTTTGACGAACGGGCTGGGGTCCCCCGACACCGTCCCCGCGCCCGCACACGCCGGGCACGGCCCCGGTGCCGGGTCGTCCGCGTCGTTGACCGAGGGGTGCACGT